>NZ_JBHJTK010000073.1:0-21335 GCF_042267665.1 Streptomyces sp. NPDC056224 | reverse complement strand
GTCCGGGACCACGGGTCCCGGACCGGCGCCTTGTCATTCGTGGCGCATCAGGACGACGCCGCCGGCCTCGCCCACGAGCTCGAAACGCTCACCGGGATGCAGCTGCCGGGCATAGTCGGTCGGGTCCTCGCCGACCCACTTGGAGGAGTTGTCGAGGGTGATCCAGTCGGGGACGACGCCCTTGCTGCCGCCGATCCACAGCACGCGGCAGCGGGAGGTCAGCCGGGTCAGCGGCCCGGTGTCGGCCTCCACCGTCGCCCCGTCGGGGATCCGGGCGAGGAGCTCCTCGATCGCGGTGACACGGGCGGGCTTCTCGTACGTACGGGCCTGCGCGAGCTTCTCGGTCGGCAGGCTGGTCACGCTGAGCGCGAGGCCGGCGGCGAGGACGGCGGTCGGCAGCTGGAGGGCGTACGCGCGCAGCCAGGGCCGCTCGCCGCGCCGGGCGGTGTCGATGGCGTCGACGAGGGCGAGGGCCACGACGGGCATGAGGACGGCGCTGTAGTGCCAGTCGGTGGACCAGTAGTGGTCGTCGCCGGAGAGGAACCGCCAGCCGAGGGTGGGGGCGGCGACCAGCAGCAGCGGCGAGCGCAGGGCCAGCAGCCCGGAGGTCGGGATCAGCACCCAGGCCAGGGTGGTGAGCTTGGTGCCGATGCCGTCGAGGGGGCCCGCGCCGTGGATCTTGTCCCAGTAGCCGTAGCCCGCCGTGGCGAAGGCCGGTATGACGACGGTGAACACCAGGACGGCGAGGACGGTGGCCGCCACGGCGACACCGAGGGCGGCCGCGGCGGTCCGCCGGTGGGTGGTCCGGGCCCGCCAGGCGACGACCACGGCCAGGGCGGCGAGGGTGAAACCGAGGTCCTCCTTGACGAGGAGCAGCGGCAGCCCCCACAGCAGCGCGGCCCGCCAGCGCCGGGCGAGGACCGCCTCCAGGGCGAAGGCCAGCAGGGGGACGGCGAAGGCGATCTCGTGGAAGTCGAACTCGACGGCCCGCTGGATCCCCCAGGACAGCCCGTACGCGATTCCGACGGCCAGCCCGCGGGGCCGGCCGAGGAACCGCCCGGCCGCCCTGGTGACCGGGACGGCGGAGAGCGCGAAGAGCGCGGCCTGCGCGACGAGCAGGGTGATGGGGCCGGGGAAGATCCGGTAGACGGGGGCGAGCGTCGCGATGACCGGGCTGAAGTGGTCGCCGAGGATGTTGGCCCCGGGCCCCTTCAGATCGGCGACGGGCTCGCGCAGGTGCGCGTAGGCGCGGATCGCCTGCTCGAAGATGCCCAGGTCCCAGGAGGCCCACTCCATCCGCCGGAACCGCCCGACGGACAGCACGAGGTAGACGAGGAACAGTCCCCCGGCCACCGCCCAGGGACCGGACCACCGGCGGCTCGCCGCCTTCACGGCGACCGTGGCCGCCGGCGCGGCGGGGCGGGCTATCGCATCGCTCGTCACGGACTTGTGCTCCCTGGGCCGGTGGCGTCTCTCCGGCGGAAAGCGTCGCGGCGAGCTCAGACGGTCAGTACCGGGACATCGTAAAGCGGGATGAACGTGTCGCGCGTGACGAGGGTCAGCCCTTCCGACTGGGCCTGGGCGATCAGCATGCGGTCGAAGAGATCCCTGTGGTGGAGGGGCAGCTGTCCCGCCCGGATGCCATGGAGCGCGGTGACCGGTAGCGGCCTGAGCTGGCAGTCCCTGGCTCGCTCCGGCAGGTCCTCCGGGCCGTCGAGCTTGCCGAGAGCCTGCTTGACCGCGAGTTCCCAGGGGGTGACCGCGCTGACGTATGCGAGGCGCTCGGTGTCGAGCAGGTCCTTGACCTCGTCGGACAGCTGCGGCGAGTCCGTCAGCCACCACACGATGACGTGAGTGTCTGCCAGGAGCTTCACTCGGCGGCCTCGGCGTGGGGGAGCAGTCCGAAAGCCTCGGCGAAGCCGGTGTCGTCGGACATGTCGTCGAAGTCGTCGGCGAACACCACGGGCTCCCGGACGGATCCTCGCGAGGTCCGCAAGACCTTCCCCGCGAGCGGGACCACCTTGGCGACGGGCTCCCCCGCCTTGCTGATGATCACCTCCTCGCCGGTGGCGACCGCCTCCAGGATCTTGGAGAAGTTCGTTTTCGCCTCGTGGACGTTGTACTGCCGGGCCGCTTCCATGGGGACTCCTGCGACAGGGACGACAGGGACGACAGGGGTGGACTAACCACTGGACCAAGCGTAAGGGGATCGGTCCGGTGGGCGCCGGCTCCGTCACTCCCACGGGTGACCCGAATCCCCCGCGCGTGGGGCCCGGGGGCGTCGTAGGGTGGGAACCCCCGGCCCGCGAGCGTGTCGGGCCCTTCGCGTTGCCCCCTCACCGGATGGAAAGCCTCTACATGAGCCTGCACGGACTGCTCGACGCCGTCACCCGGGACCCCGCCCTCGCCGAGGCGGTCACCGCGGCCGGGGACGGCAACCGCATGCACGTGGACCTGGTCGGCCCCGCCGCCGCGCGGCCCTTCGCGATCGCCGCGCTGGCCCGCCAGACCGGGCGGACCGTCCTCGCGGTCACCGCGACCGGGCGCGAGGCCGAGGACCTGGCCGCGGCGCTGCGCTCGCTCATGCCCTCGCCCGACGAGGTGGTGGACTACCCGTCCTGGGAGACGCTCCCGCACGAGCGGCTCAGCCCGCGCAGCGACACCGTGGGCCGCCGGATCGCCGTACTGCGCCGCCTCGCGCACCCGAGCAAGGACGACCCGGCCGCCGGGCCCGTCTCCGTCGTCGTCGCGCCGATCCGCTCCGTGCTCCAGCCGCAGGTCAAGGGGCTCGGAGACCTGGTACCCGTGGCCCTGCGGCAGGGACAGGGCGTCGACCTCGGCGAGGTGACGCAGGCGCTGGCGGCGGCCGCGTACGCCCGCGTGGAGCTCGTCGAGAAGCGCGGCGAGTTCGCCGTGCGCGGCGGCATCCTCGACGTGTTCCCGCCCACCGAGGAACACCCGCTGCGCATCGAGTTCTGGGGCGACGAGGTCGAGGAGATCCGCTACTTCAAGGTCGCGGACCAGCGGTCGCTGGAGATCGCCGAGCACGGACTGTGGGCCCCGCCCTGCCGTGAGCTGCTGCTGACCGACCAGGTGCGGGAGCGGGCGGCGGCCCTCGCCGAGGAACACCCCGAGCTCGGCGAGCTGCTGAACAAGATCGCCGAGGGGATCGCCGTCGAGGGCATGGAGTCCCTGGCGCCGGTCCTGGTCGACGACATGGAGCTGCTGATCGACGTCCTGCCCGCCGGGGCGATGGCCGTCGTGTGCGACCCCGAGCGGGTACGGACCCGGGCCGCCGACCTGGTCGCCACCAGCCAGGAGTTCCTGATGGCCTCCTGGGCCGCCACCGCGGGCGGCGGCGAGGCCCCCGTCGACGTCGGCGCGGCCTCGCTGCGCGGCATCGCCGACGTACGCGACCACGCCCGCGAGCTCGGCATGATGTGGTGGTCGGTCTCCCCCTTCGCCGCCGACGAGACGCTGACGCATGCCGCGGACGCGGCGGGGGCCGGCGGCACGCTGACATCAGCCGGCGAGCCGGCGGTGCTGAAGCTCGGCATGCGCGCCCCCGAGGCCTACCGCGGCGACACCGCCCGCGCGCTCGCCGACACCAAGGGCTGGATCGCCGACGGCTGGCACACCGTCTACCTCACCGAGGGCCACGGCCCGGCCGCCCGCACCGTCGAGGTGCTCGGCGGCGAGGGCATCGCGGCCCGCCTGGAGGCGGACCTGGGCACGCTGGAGCCGAGCATCGTGCACGTGGCCTGCGGCTCGATCGACAACGGCTTCGTCGACCCGGCCCTGAAACTGGCCGTCCTCACCGAGACCGACCTGACCGGGCAGCGCACCGCCACCAAGGACCTCGGCCGGATGCCGACCCGGCGGCGCAAGACGATCGACCCGCTGACCCTGGAGGCCGGCGACTACATCGTCCACGAGCAGCACGGCGTCGGCCGCTACATCGAGATGGTCCAGCGCACCGTCCAGGGCGCGACCCGCGAGTACCTCCTCGTCGAGTACGCCCCCGCCAAGCGCGGCCAGCCCGGCGACCGCCTCTACATCCCCACCGACCAGCTGGAGCAGGTCACCAAGTACGTCGGCGGCGAGGCCCCGACCCTGCACCGGCTCGGCGGCGCCGACTGGACCAAGACCAAGGCGCGCGCGAAGAAGGCGGTCAAGGAGATCGCCGCCGACCTCATCAAGCTGTACAGCGCGCGCATGGCGGCCCCCGGCCACGTCTTCGGCCCGGACACCCCCTGGCAGCGCGAACTGGAGGACGCCTTCCCGTACGCGGAGACGCCCGACCAGCTCACCACCATCGCCGAGGTCAAGGAGGACATGGAGAAATCCGTCCCCATGGACCGGCTGATCTGCGGCGACGTCGGCTACGGCAAGACCGAGATCGCCGTGCGCGCCGCTTTCAAGGCGGTCCAGGACGGCAAGCAGGTCGCCGTCCTCGTCCCCACGACCCTCCTCGTGCAGCAGCACTTCGGCACCTTCTCCGAGCGCTACAGCCAGTTCCCCGTGAAGGTGAAGGCGCTGTCCCGCTTCCAGGGCGAGGCCGAGTCCAAGGCCACCCTGGAGGGTCTGCGCGAGGGCTCGGTGGACGTGGTCATCGGCACGCACCGGCTCTTCTCGCAGGAGACGAAGTTCAAGGACCTGGGCCTGGTCATCGTCGACGAGGAGCAGCGGTTCGGCGTCGAGCACAAGGAGCAGCTGAAGAAGCTCCGCGCCAACGTCGACGTGCTCACCATGTCCGCGACGCCGATCCCGCGCACCCTGGAGATGGCGGTGACCGGCATCCGCGAGATGTCGACGATCACCACCCCGCCGGAGGAGCGGCACCCGGTGCTCACCTTCGTCGGCCCGTACGAGGAGAAGCAGATCGGCGCGGCCGTCCGGCGTGAACTGTTGCGCGAGGGCCAGTGCTTCTACATCCACAACCGGGTCGAGTCCATCGACCGGGCGGCGGCCAAGCTGCGTGAGATCGTGCCCGAGGCGCGGATCGCGACGGCGCACGGCCAGATGTCCGAACAGGCCCTGGAACAGGTCGTCGTGGACTTCTGGGAGAAGAAGTTCGACGTGCTGGTGTCGACCACCATCGTCGAGTCCGGCATCGACATCTCCAACGCCAACACCCTGATCGTGGAGCGCGGCGACAACTTCGGCCTCAGCCAGCTGCACCAGCTGCGCGGGCGCGTGGGCCGGGGCCGCGAGCGCGGGTACGCGTACTTCCTGTACCCGCCGGAGAAGCCGCTGACCGAGACCGCGCACGAGCGGCTCGCGACGATCGCCCAGCACACCGAGATGGGCGCCGGCATGTACGTGGCGATGAAGGACCTGGAGATCCGCGGCGCGGGCAACCTGCTCGGCGGCGAGCAGTCCGGTCACATCGCGGGCGTCGGCTTCGACCTCTACATCCGCATGGTCGGCGAGGCGGTGGCCGACTACCGGGCCGCCGTCGAGGGTGGTGAGGAGGAGGAACCGCCGCTGGACGTCAAGATCGAGCTGCCGGTGGACGCGCACGTCCCGCACGACTACGCGCCCGGCGAGCGGCTGCGCCTGCAGGCCTACCGGTCCATCGCCTCGGCGAACTCCGAGGCGGACGTCAAGGCCGTACGGGAGGAGCTCAACGACCGTTACGGCAAGCTGCCGGAGCCGGTGGAGAACCTGCTGCTGGTGGCCGGGCTGCGGATGCTGGCGCGTGCGTGCGGGGTCGCCGACATCACCCTGCAGGGCCCCAACATCCGCTTCGGGCCGGTGGAACTGCGCGAGTCGCAGGAGCTGCGCCTGAAGCGGCTCTACCCGGGGGCGGTGCTCAAGCCCGCCACCTCGCAGGTGCTCATCCCGCGGCCGAAGACCGGCAAGATCGGCGGGAAGCCGCTGGTCGGGCGGGAACTGCTGGCCTGGACCGGGGAGTTCCTCGCCACCATCCTCGGCTCGTAGGTCCCCGGCCGGCGGCGGCCGGGGACCTACGGGTTCCCGGCCGCCGCCGGTGCGTCGCGGCCGCGTCGCGGGAGCCTCCGTCCCGTTCGCGGCGGTACGCACGGTTGGGGTGATCCGCTCACCGGGGTCCGCACCCCGCGGTCCGGACCGCCTCTGCGGCGACCGTGCAACGGTTGGGCCCATCCCCTCACCATGGCCGGAATCGCTGTATACGCTCAGACCCTGAAACCCTTTCCGCACGGCCTGTCAGGAGCACCGATGCACGGCCCCGGCTACCCGCCGCAGCATGGTCACCAGCCCGGTAACGGGACCGTGGTGACCCTGCGCGTGCTGTTCTCGCTGCTGCCGATCCTGAGCTGTGGCTTCCTGGCCTGGGCCTCGATGCTGAGGCTCGCCATCGTGACCCGCGCGACCCGCGACTGGATGCTGCTCGGGCTCAGTGCCGTGCTGTCCGTCAGCTGGCTCGTGCTGATCGGCCTCGACCCGACCCCCGACACCGACGGCTGGCAGGGCAACACCGGCGCCTTCGGCACCCTCCTGACCGGCTTGGCGACCTGCGTGTACTTCCTCGTCGCCGACATCCGGCACTACGAGAGGCGGGCGGCCGTCCCGACCGCGCAGTGGTACCCGGCGCAGCCCGCCCGCCCCGCCTACGGCTACCCGCCCGCCCAGGCTCCCGCCCCGGCGCCCCTGCCCCCGCAGGTCCCGCCGCAGCCGACCCCGCCCCCGCGCATCGGGCAGGTCCGCGCCGAACTCGACGAGCTCAGCGAGCTGCTGCGCAAGCAGACCCCGCCGCCCGGCGGCCCCTACCAGGACCCGAACACGACCGCGATCCAGGACCCGAACCAGTGACCGACCGGCTCATCGGAGACCGCTACCAGCTGGCCTCCATCCTGGGACAGGGCGGCATGGGGCAGGTCTGGACGGCGTACGACAAGCGCCTGGACCGCCGCGTCGCCGTCAAACTGCTGCGCCCCGACAAGGTCGCCGGACCCGGCACCGTCGCCGAGGAACTGCGCCGCCGTTTCGTGCGCGAGTGCCGGGTCACGGCGCAGGTGGACCACCCCGGTCTGGTCACCGTGCACGACGCGGGCAGCGACGGCGACGAGCTGTTCCTCGTCATGGGATACGTCGAGGGCACCGACCTCGCCGACCACCTCGCCCAGCACGACCCCTACCCCTGGCAGTGGGCGGTCTCGGTCGCCGCGCAGCTGTGCTCGGTCCTGTCGGCCGTGCACGCGGTGCCGATCGTCCACCGCGACCTGAAGCCCCGCAACGTGATGGTCCGCCCGGACGGCACCGTCCTGGTCCTGGACCTCGGTGTGGCCTCGGTGATGGACACCGACACCACCCGCCTCACCAGTACCGGCACGCCGATCGGCAGCCCCGCGTACATGGCCCCCGAGCAGGCCATGAGCGGCGCGGTGGGCCCGTACACCGACCTGTACGCGCTGGGCGTGCTGCTGTACGAACTCCTCAGCGGAAACGTCCCCTTCGCCGGGTCCACCGCCCTCGGCGTGCTCCACCGCCACCTGTACGAACCCCCGGCCCCGATCCGCCCGAAGCGCCCGGAGATCCCGGCGGAGCTGGAGGCGGTCCTGCTGCGCCTGCTGGCCAAGGACCCGCAGGACCGCCCCGCCTCCGCGCAGGAGGTCTACGAGGCGCTCGCGCCGCTGCTGCCCGTCCGCGGCAGCCGCACCCCCACGGGCCACCTCGACCCCACCCGCCCCTTCCTGCGCCCGCACGCCCCCTGGCCGGACCGGGCCACCGTGATCCCGCCCCAGCCGACGTCCCCGCCGAAGCCGGTGGCCGACATCCCCGGCGCCGTGGACGAGGCGCGCAAGCTGCTGGACCAGGGGCAGCTGACCCAGGCCGGTGACATCCTCGGCGGCATCCTCCCGGCCGCCGCCGCCCAGCACGGCGAGCACTCGCCGGTGGTCCGCTCCCTGCGCAAGCAGTACGCCGCCACGCTGATGGACGACGGCCAGTACCGCCGCGCCCTGCCGGAACTGCGCCGCCTCGCCGACGAGTTCCCGGCCGGAGACCCCCAGTCGCTGCGCTTTCGCTACGACTCGGCGCAGTGCCTGGAACAGCTCGGCGAACCGGCCGCGGCCCTGGCCGAGTACCGTTCGCTGCTGCCGCTCTTCGAGAACCACTACGCCAACCCGGACCCGGGACTCCCCCTGGAGGTCCGCCGCCGCATAGCGCACCTGCTGCTCTCCCTCGGCGACCGGCAGGCGGCCCACGACACCCTGGCCCGCCTGCTGTTCGACGCGGAGCGCCTGCACGGCCCGAACCACCCCTTCCCCGGGGAGGTCCGCCGCACCCTGCACTGGCTCGGTCAGGTCCGCTGACGCCGTCGGTGCCGCCGCCGGCCGAGGGCGAGGCCCGGCACGACCGCCAGGGCCAGTGCGCCCACCACCGCGCCCGGGAGGAGCCCCGGGGGGCGGAAGGCGCAGTCGAGGCGGGTGGTGCCCGGCTCCAACGGGAGGGCGACCAGGCCCAGATGCGCCGACGCCGGGCGGCCGTTGCAGGTCCACCCCGCGATCGCGGGGACCGACAGGACCGCCGTGCCCGTGCTGCCCGGCGGGAGCGTGGCCCGGACCCGCGAGGAGCCGACCGTGACCGAGGTGGCGGCCGTGGCGCGCAGCCGGTCCACGGCCTCGGCCAGCCGGCCCCGGTCCAGGCAGGACAGCGTCCACCGCGCGGGCGCGGCCCGGTCGAAGACCAGCGGTGAGGACTCCCCGCGCGAGACGCCCAGCGGCTGGACGGCCGCCCGGTTGCGCGGGGCGTTGCCGTTCAGCCGCAGTGGAGGGCCGTCGGCGAGGCGGGCCGTCGCGTTGTACTCCGGCGCCCACAGGTAGGCCTCCGTGCCTGCGCGGCAGACCCCCGGCGCCGCCGGGTCCTCGTACACCCGCGCGCCCAGCAGCAGTTCCTGGTTGGCGAAGGGGGAGTCGCCGTAGGCGGCGGGGGTGCCCGGCGGCCGGGTCGTGACCAGCGGGGGGACCTCGGCGCGGGCGACCGTACCGTCCGGCCGCAGCCGGGCGCCGACCGCGAAGACGGCGTCCGTCACCGGGTTGTCGATGCTCTGGACGTTGCGCCCGCGCGAGGTCCAGCCCGCGCCCAGCGCCACCATCGTCCGGGTGAACACGTCCGGGGTGTGGCTGCTGTAGTACGAGCCGCCCTCACCGCCCAGCAGCATCGGGTCGTTGCCCGTCAGAGCGGGACGGCCCGGGTCGGTCCGGTACGCCGGCCAGTCCTCGGCGCCGGCCAGGGCCTCGGCGCGCGCGGTGTGCGCCGCGGACCAGGACGGGTAGTCGTCGAGGCCGCCCAGCTTGCCCTTGTGCCCGTACGCGGTCGTCGCGGCGGCCTGCCCGACGAGTACGGTCAGCAGCACGACCGCCGGGAGCGCCGGGCGGCGGTGGCGCAGCCGCAGCGCCCACCAGGACGCCGCGGCCAGCGCCAGCCCGCCGCCGAAGAGCACGTACCCCCACGTGGTCGTCAGGGTGCTCCCGCGCGCCCACAGCGCCGCGGCCGCCAGCAGGCCCGCTCCCGCCGCCAGCGCGCGCGGCCCCGGCGGCCTGGCCGCCAGCCCGGTCCAGGCGGCGAGCACGGCGATCCCGGCCAGCACGAACGTCTGCCGGTACGGGCTTCCGTTCGGGGTCGCGAACAGGTGCCAGGCCAGGTGCGTCGGCGCCCACTGGAGGGAGAGCGCCACGGCCGCCGTCAGGCCCGACCACGCCAGCCGGGTGCGCGGCGGTACGGCCCGGTGGAAGGGGAGCGCCGCCACCAGCAGCAGGGTCCCGGTGCCCAGGAAGACGGCGGGGGAGGAGAAGGAGTACGTGGCGGGCAGCAGCCGGGCGAACAGGTCCGCCCAGGACACCGGCCTGAACTCCTTGACCCAGCCCGGGTAGGCCTGCCCGGAGCTGAGGAACAGGGGCACCAGGACCGGCGCCGCGAGCGCGATCCCCAGCACGGTCGTCGCGGCCCCCCGCCCGATCACGGCCAGCCGGGTCGCCGCCCCCTCGCGCGTCAGCAGCACCCGTACCAGCAGCACCAGCGCCGCACCCAGCGTCGCCATGTAGGCGGTGTAGAAGTTCGCCGTCCAGCAGACGGCCACGACCAGCGGCGCGAGCACGATCCGCCGCCCGCGCAGGGCCCATTCCCCGGTCAGGCACAGCAGGGGGAAGGCGATCAGCCCGTCGAGCCACATCGGGTTGTAGGAGGCCTCGATCACCGACCAGCCGCACAGTGCGTACGAGGCCCCGAGCAGGCCCGCCGCCCACCAGGCCCCGCGGCGCTGCGTGCGCAGCAGCCAGGTCATCGCCGCCGCCGCGGCCGCCGTCTTGAGGACGGTGACCACGTACACCGCGAGGTCTATGCCGTCGCGCGGGAAGAGCCCGATCAGGACGGAGAACGGGCTGGTCAGGTAGGTCCCGAGGTCGGGCAGGAAGCTCGTGCCGTATCCGGACTGCCAGTTGACCAGCAGACCGCCCCGCGCGCGGCCGTGCAGGAGGTCCCACAAGTGCGCGTGGAAGGGGACGAACTGATTGCCGAGGTCGTTGACGCTGCGGTGGCGCGGGCCGTACGGGAAGACGCGGGCCACGGCGTCCCCGGCGCACACGGCCACCACCGTGAGCAGGGCGGCCAGGGCCGAGCCGAACAGGCTCGGGCGGCGCGGTGGGTGGCACGGCGAGCCGTGCGGCGAGCGGTGCGGTGTCGACATGGTGGGCCGACCCTGGCAGCGCGGGAGGACCGGAGGGTGGCCGCGGAGTGACTCCGGCACGAACAACCGCGCACCCCGACACCCCGACACCCCGACACCCCGACACCCCGACACCTCGGGAATCGTTGGTCGAACAGGTGGCCCGGACCACCGCGACCTCATACCATCGATCACCGCACGGCCCTTGTGCACCGACGCACAATCTCCCGGCCCTGGAGGCTCCTTTGCACCGTCGCACAGCGCTCTCCGTCTCCGCCGCCCTGCTCCTGGCGGCCCCTCTGCTGGCCGCCTGCTCGGGCGAAGCCCGCCCCGGTACCGCGGCCGTCGTCGGCGGCGAACGCATCACCACCTCCGCACTCCAGGCCCAGGTCAACGACGTGCGCGCGGCGCAGAACCGGACCGGGCAGGCCGCCGCCGAGCTCATCGCGAGCACCCCCAACCTGGAGCGGGAGCGGCTCGACTCGCTCCTGCAGAACCGGATCATCGACAAGATGGCCGCGACGGCCGGGATCACCGTCTCCGCCAAGGAGATCGAGGACGAGCACAAGGCGTACGTGGAGGACAACAAGGGAGCGGAGCAGTTCGAGGCGCTGCTCCTGCAGAAGGGCCACATGGCCCCCGGCCAGGTCGACCGGTTCCTGCGCGACCGCGTGCTGCTCACCAAGCTGGCCGCCAAGTACGGCAACGGGAAGCTGGAGGAGCCGGCCCGGGCCGCCGCGAAGGCCCTGCGCATCGAGGTCAACCCGCGCTACGGCGCCTGGGACGCCCAGCAGATCAAGCTCGGCACCGGGGAGACGCCCTGGATCACCCAGCGGACCCGGCCCGAGCAGGCACCCGCCGGAGCCTGATACCGCCCGGGGCCCCTCCGGGCCGGAGCCCGGCGGAACGGAGGTAGGTTCGGAGGGTGACCGACCACGCCCCCTCCGAATCCACCACGGCCGAGCCCACCGGCCGCATCGTCCTGCTGACCACCAGCCACCGGGTCGCCCCCGGCGTGCTGTCCTGGCCCGCGTGGCAGGCCCTGCACGCCGCGGACCGGGTGGTCTGCGCCGACCCCGGCCACCCGCAGCTCCCGTACCTGCGGGAGGCGGGCGTCGAGGTGGTCCACGAGAGCCCGGAGGCGCACGCGCTGGTCGAGGCCTGCGCCGGCGGCCGCACCGTCGTGGTGCTCCCGGGCGGCGAGGGCGACCAGCGGCTCACCGACGGGCTGGCGCGCCTGGCCGGCTCGGGCCGGGTCGCCATGCCCGACCTGGAACTGCTGCCCGGCTCCTACGACCTGCCGGGGGCCCGTCTGCTCGACCTGGTCCAGGTGATGGACCGGGTGCGGCGCGAGTGCCCGTGGACCTCGCGGCAGACCCACCGGGGGCTGGCCAAGTACGCGATCGAGGAGGCGTACGAGCTGGTCGAGGCCATCGAGGACGGCGACCGGGAGGAACTGCGGGAGGAGCTCGGCGACGTCCTGCTCCAGGTGGTCTTCCACGCCCGGATCGCGGAGGAGGGAACCGGGGACGCAGGCGACCGCGACGAGGCGTTCTCCATCGACGACGTGGCCGGGGCCCTGGTGGAGAAGCTGATCCACCGCCACCCGCACGTCTTCGGCGACGCGCAGGCCGAGACTCCGGAGGACGTCAGCGCCCACTGGCAGCGCACCAAGGCGGCCGAGAAGCGGCGGGAGTCCGTCACGGACGGGATTCCGGTGGGCCAGCCCGGCCTCGCGCTCGCGGCCAAGCTCGCGGGCCGGGTCCGTGCGGGCGGCGTGGCCGTGGAACTGCCCCGCGGCGAGGGCATCGGGTACGAGCTGCTGGCGCTGGCGGCGCGCGCCGAGGCGGAGGGGATCGACCCCGAGACCGCGCTGCGCGCGGCGGCCCGCGCCTACCGGGACGCGATCCGTGCGGCCGAGGGCGTCGGCGAGTAGCCCTCAGCAGCGGCAGGACGTCTCAGTCGTCCCGGGGCGCGCGGCCCGCGGGGTTGTGCCAGTGCGGTGACGGGCGGTTCAGGAACCATTCCCCGAAGCCCAGCGGGCGGCCGTCCGGGCCGTGGCCCCTTCCGGCGGCGGGGACCGCGTCGTGGAAGATCCGGCCGGGGCGGGCGCCGAGCTCCTCCAGGAGGTACGCGGTCTCCTCGACGAACGGCGGCGGCCCGCTGAGGTAGACGTCCTGGTCCGGCCACAGGGCCCGGTTGCCGAGCGCGGTGGCCAGCCGGTCGGTGGCCTGGTTGCGGTGCCGCCCCGGGGCGGGCGTGATGTAGGTGACGCCGAGCCAGTCGCGGGCGGCGGCCCACTCGTCGATCAGCGGGCGGTCGTAGAGGTGGGCCGGGTCCCGCCCGACCACGAAGAGCCGCACGTCCTGATCAGGAGGGTGCTTCCCGAGATCCTCCAGCATGGCCCGGACCGGAGCCCAGCCGGTCCCCGCGGCGATGAAGCAGGCCGGGCGGTCCGCACGGCGGAAGGTCAGCTTCCCGCCGGCGGCGGCGAGCCGCAGGCTGTCGCCCGGCCGGACGTCGCGGACCAGGGCGGTGCTGACCCGGCCCCGCTCGATCCGGCTGACGTGCAGGTCCAGGGTGCCGTCGGCGCGCGGTGCGTTGCCGATGGAGTACGTGCGCCAGGTCCGCGGGACCCGCTCGCAGCTCACGCTCGTGTACTGGCCGGGTACATAGGGGAAGGGTGCGTGCGGTTCCAGGGTCAGCACGCCGATGTCCTGGCCGTACCGGAGGTGGCGCACGACTTCGGCGTCCCACCAGGGCGGGTCTTCGCTCGCGGCGGCGCCGGCCGTCATCGCGTCGGCGATCACCTGGTACGCCTCGCTCCAGGCCTTCTCCACCATCGGCGTCCACGCCGATCCGGAGGTCGCCGCGAGGGCGGCGAGCAGGCTTGTCCCCACGGCCGCGTAGTGCTCGGGGCGGGCCTGGAACTTGCGGTGGTCGCGGCCCAGCTCGTGGAGATAGGGGACGAGGGTCCCCTTCTCCAGACGGGCGATCACGTGGGTGAGCGCGGCGAAGAGCCGGTCCCGCTGTCGCTCCAACTCCTCGAAGGAGGACGGGAAGAGCTCACGGATGCCGGGGTTGTGCCAGAACAGGTGGGAGTAGAAGAACTTGACCGCGTGCTCGGCCCGTCTCTCCACTACCGCGAAGCTGCTTTTCAAGATCCTCACATCCACAAAACCGAAAGTAGGAATGTCGGGGAAGGCGAGGTCAAGTGATGGCGGATCTACGGACAGCCGCGACGAACCACCCATATGGGATCGCGGCCGGATGCCGGGATACGGTCAGCAGGTGCATGAGCAGACTCCCGCAGCCCCCGCCGACAGCCCTTCGACCCCCCCTTCCGGCCGGGGACCGACCCTGTTCGACTGGGAGTTCGCGACCGATCCCTACCCGGCCTACGCATGGTTGCGCGAGCACGAGCCGGTGCACCGCACCAAGCTCCCCAGCGGGGTCGAGGCCTGGCTGGTCACCCGGTACGCGGACGCCCGCCAGGCCCTCGCCGACCAGCGGCTCAGCAAGAATCCGGCCCACCACGCGGAGCCCGCGCACGCCAAGGGCAAGACCGGGATCCCGGGGGAGCGCAAGGCGGAGCTGATGACGCACCTGCTCAACATCGACCCGCCGGACCACACCCGGCTGCGGCGGCTGGTGTCGAAGGCCTTCACCCCGCGCCGGGTCGCCGAGTTCACCCCGCGCGTGCAGGAGCTCACCGACCACCTCATCGACAAGATCGTCGAAAAGGCGGGGGGCGCGGACAGGGGGGAGGCCGATCTCATCCACGAGTTCGCCTTCCCGCTCCCCATCTACGCCATCTGCGAGATGCTCGGCGTACCGCGCGAGGACCAGGACGACTTCCGCGACTGGGCCGGGATGATGATCCGGCACGGCGGTGGTCCGCGCGGCGGGGTCGCCCGCTCGGTGAAGCAGATGCGGACCTACCTCGGTGAACTCATCCACCGCAAAAGGGACGATCTGGGCAATGACCTGATCTCGGACCTGATCCGGGCGAGCGACCACGGCGACCACCTCACGGAAGCCGAGGCCACCGCCATGGCTTTCATCCTGCTTTTCGCCGGTTTCGAGACCACCGTGAACCTCATCGGCAACGGCGTCCACTCCCTCTTCATGAACCCCGGCGAGCGCGAGCGGCTCCAGCGCTCCCTCGCCGCGGGCGAGAGCGGCCTGCTGGAGACCGCGGTCGAGGAACTCCTGCGCTACGACGGCCCGGTGGAGCTGGCCACCTGGCGGTTCGCCACCGAGCCGCTGACCCTCGGCGGGCAGCCGGTCGCGGCCGGGGACCCGGTCCTGGTCGTCCTGGCGGCCGCCGACCGCGACCCCGCGCGGTTCGCCGAGCCGGACACCCTCGACCTCTCGCGCACCGACAACCAGCACCTCGGGTACGGGCACGGCATCCACTACTGCCTGGGTGCTCCGCTCGCGCGACTTGAAGGACAGACGGCGCTTGCGACTTTGCTCACGCGTCTGCCGGATCTGGAACTCGCGGTTCCGCCAACTGACCTTCGCTGGCGGGGTGGTCTGATCATGCGTGGCCTGCGCACCCTTCCCGTGCGCTTCACACCCCGAAACATCTGAAGGCCCGCTGACCGGGAGTCAGCCGACGACCCGAGTTGTGACAATCGTTCGAGGGCCGCTAGGTTCTGCCGTTACCCAGCCGTTATGCGAAAGGTGCAGCCTCATGCGTTCCGGGAACGGCCGTCACAGACGCCCCCGTCAGGTGCCCGCGATAGTCGTCACCGCAGGAGTCACAGGCTCCGCGCTGGCCCTGCCGCTTCTTGCCGCCACCAACGCCTCCGCGGCCGACACTTCCACGTGGGACAAGGTCGCCGAATGCGAGAGCGGAGGCAGCTGGAGCGCCAACTACGGCAGCGGCCAGTACGGCGGCCTCCAGTTCACCCAGGACGAGTGGCAGAGCGCCGGCGGCTCCGACTTCGCCGAGCGCGCCGACCTCGCGAGCCGGTCCCAGCAGATCGCCGTGGCCGAGCGCGTACTGGCCTCCCAGGGTCCGCAGGCCTGGCCGCTGTGCGCGGCGTCGGCCGGACTGGACGGGCAGAGCCCCGCCGCTGCCGTCGACCCCGGCCTGCCCGGCGGTCCGGTCAAGACCGGCCCGGCGCCCTCCCGCCCGGACAGCGCCGTGCCCTCCACGGGGAACGGAAAGCCCTCCACGGACTTCGGCGCCCCGACGCCCGCCCCGAGCCCGTCCGCCACCCCGCCGTTCGTCGTCCCCGACGGCCCGCTCGCGCCCTCCCTCGGGCTGCCCGTCATGCCCTCGCCGGACGAGGTGACGCCGACCCCGGCCGACCCGGGCACGCCGACCGCCCCCGTGGACCCGAGCGCGCCCACCACGCCCCCCGGCACCCCCGGCCAGCCCCCGGTGACCCCGGCCGACCCGACGGCGCCCACGACTCCGGGCACCACGCCGGACCCGACGGCTCCGGCGACCCCCGGTGCCCCGGGCGCCTCCACCGACCCCACCGCGCCGCCCGTCACGCTGGCCGAGGGCGGCGGCAAGCACCGCGGAGCCCCCGCGGCCGAGGCGCCGGTCACATCTGATGCCGCGTCGGACCCCTCGTACACCGTTCAGGCGGGCGACAGCCTGGCCACCATCGCGGATGCCAAGGGGGTCAAGGGCGGCTGGAAGGGGCTCTACGCGGCCAATGAGCAGGTCATCGGCGGGAACGCCGATCTGATCAAGCCGGGCCAGAACCTGGATCTAACCGCTCAATAAGGGCACTTCGGCCACCCGGAAAGAGTTGATTGTCGGTTTTCTGCAAGTGAGACATGTGTCTCTTCCGGTCAACTGGCGTGTCTTGTCCCGGGGCTTCCGCAAACCCCGCCCTCACCTGCGCAAATCTCCTTACGGGGAGCGCAAGTAGGGGCCGTTTCTCCCCGATGGCGGTCGTTGAACATCGGGGAGGGACGTGTCTACCTTCTGAATCGCTCGCCACCGCGAGCTCCTTCGACCGCATCGCCGAATCCTGCCGGCGGACGGGGGGAACAGTCGTCGCGCAAGCGCCGAAGGCAGGAGCGGGGGAACCAAGGTAGGCGCCGGGAGCGGCCGTTGAGAGACGGTCACGCCACCGGCTAGGGGTTAAGACGTGCGCTAGGTCGCACGGCCGGGCAACTCACTCGCCCGAACCCGACAGCTCACCTCGTAGGCGTCGGTGAGGAGAAACTCCATGCTGCTTTCCGGCAAGGGCAAGCACCGCCGCGGTACCGCCATCGAGCGGACCGCCCGCATCGTCACGCTCGCCGGTGTCGCCGGTGTGGCCGTCGCCGCCCCCCTGATGGCCGCCGGCTCCGCGAGCGCCGCCACGTCCTCCGAGTGGGACCGCGTCGCGCAGTGCGAGTCCGGCGGCAACTGGGCCATCAACACGGGCAACGGCTACTACGGCGGCCTGCAGTTCTCGTCGTCGACCTGGGCCGCGTACGGCGGCAAGTCGTACGCCGCGCAGGCCAACCAGGCCTCGAAGTCGCAGCAGATAGCCATCGCGGAGAAGGTCCTCAAGGGCCAGGGCAAGGGCGCCTGGCCGTCGTGCGGCGTGGGTCTGTCGAACTCCTCCTACACCGGCGGCGGTGCGGCCGAGACTCCGAAGCAGACGGAGAAGAAGACCGAGACCAAGAAGACCCAGCCGAAGAAGACCGAGCCGAAGAAGGAGACGAAGCGCTCCGAGGCCCCGGCCCCGACGACCCGCTCCGAGCGCTCCGAGGCCCCGGCCCCGAAGACCGGCAACGGCTCGTACGAGGTCAAGTCCGGCGACACCCTGGGCACCATCGCCGAGGCCAACGGCGTCAAGGGCGGCTGGGAGAAGCTCTTCGAGCTGAACAAGGACATCGTCTCGGACGCCGACCTGATCTTCCCGGGTCAGAAGCTGAAGCTCAGCTGAACGCTGCGGCAATAGCCGCAGCGGTCGCGGCACCACGCACCACCCCCACCGCCCGGCGCGTCTCCCCCCACGCGCCGGGCGGTGGTGTGTGCGGCGGCAGACCCTCCGTCATCCGGGGGCGTATGTCCCGGAAGAGGGGTATTCGGGCCCTTTTTCGTCCCAGGGACCGAGCGGTCGGCAGGGTGAGTGCTCGGATCCGGTTAGGCTCTAGTCGGCAAGGCCATCCCACGGCCTGACGCCACCGCACACCCAGCGTCACATCCCAGAAGGAGATGCTCGTGCCGTCCATCGACGTCGTCGTAGCCCGGGAAATCCTGGACTCCCGAGGCAACCCCACGGTCGAGGTCGAGGTGGGCCTCGACGATGGCAGCACCGGCCGTGCTGCTGTTCCGTCCGGCGCCTCCACCGGTGCATTCGAGGCCATCGAGCTCCGTGACGGTGACCCCAACCGTTACATGGGCAAGGGTGTCGAGAAGGCCGTCCTCGCCGTCATCGAGCAGATCGGCCCGGAGCTCGTCGGCTACGACGCCACCGAGCAGCGTCTGATCGACCAGGCCATGTTCGACCTGGACGCCACCGACAACAAGGGCTCGCTCGGCGCCAACGCCATCCTCGGCGTGTCCCTCGCCGTCGCGCACGCCGCGTCGGAGGCCTCGGACCTTCCGCTCTTCCGCTACCTCGGCGGTCCGAACGCGCACCTGCTGCCCGTTCCGATGATGAACATCCTCAACGGTGGGTCGCACGCCGACTCCAACGTGGACATCCAGGAGTTCATGATCGCCCCGATCGGCGCGGAGTCCTTCTCCGAGGCGCTGCGCTGGGGTGCCGAGGTCTACCACACCCTCAAGAAGGTCCTGCACACCAAGGGCCTCTCCACCGGCCTGGGCGACGAGGGCGGCTTCGCCCCGAACCTGGAGTCCAACCGCGCCGCGCTCGACCTCATCATCGAGGCCATCAAGCAGGCCGGCTACACCCCGGGCAAGGACATCGCGCTCGCGCTCGACGTCGCCGCGTCCGAGTTCTTCAAGGACGGCAAGTACGAGTTCGAGGGCCAGTCCCGCTCGGCCGCCGAGATGACCGACTACTACGCCGAGCTCGTCGAGGCGTACCCGCTGGTCTCCATCGAGGACCCGCTGTTCGAGGACGACTGGGCCGGCTGGAAGACCATCACCGACCGCCTCGGCGCCAAGGTCCAGATCGTCGGCGACGACCTCTTCGTCACCAACCCGGAGCGCCTGGCCCGCGGTATCGAGGAGGGCTCCGCGAACGCCCTGCTCGTGAAGGTGAACCAGATCGGTTCGCTGACCGAGACCCTGGACGCCGTCGAGATGGCCCAGCGCAACGGCTTCAAGTGCATGATGTCGCACCGCTCCGGTGAGACCGAGGACGTCACCATCGCCGACCTCGCCGTCGCCGTGAACTGCGGCCAGATCAAGACCGGCGCCCCGGCCCGCTCGGACCGCGTCGCCAAGTACAACCAGCTGCTGCGCATCGAGGAGATCCTCGACGACGCCGCGGTGTACGCGGGCCGCAGCGCCTTCCCGCGCTTCAAGGGCTAATCACGCCCTTGCCTCCGTACGTCCCCGCACTCGGTCCCGTACCGTGTGCGGGGACGTATTGCGTAGTGCGTACACAGGGGAGGCGGGACCAATGGCCGGGAACCGTGATCGGTTCTCCACCTTCTCGACCGCGACCAGGCTCAAGCAGCTCGGCGAGCGGACCGCCGCCCACGTCTACCGCTCGCAGTCGCGCCGCCAGGTCCGCCGCAGCCGGCTCACGGGCCGCGCGGCCCTCCTCGTGCTCGTCCTCTGTACGCTGGTCGTCGCCCTCGCGTATCCGATGCGCCAGTACGTCTCCCAGCGCTCGGAGATCGCGGAGCAGCAGCGGGCCGCCGCCGCCGCGCGGGACCGCCTGGAACGGCTCCGCGACGAGAAGGCCCGCTGGCAGGACAACGCCTACGCGGAGCAGCAGGCGCGCAAGCACCTGCACTTCCTGCGACCCGGGGAGATCGGCTACATCATGACCGACCCCGGGGCGCAGGGCGCCGAGCGGCACCGGACCGGCAAGGCCGGCTCCGACCGCCCCTGGTACTCCAACGTCTGGGACGGCGTCGACAAGGCCGACCGCCCCGGCGACTGAACCAGTCCACCCGTCATAGAACCGCGAACGAAGAGACTTCCTCCAGGCATGCAGACGCCCCCGCCCCAGACCGACCGGACCGAGCCGACCGACGCGGACATCGAGGCGTTCGAGCAGCAGCTCGGCCGCCCGCCGCGCGGGCTGCGCGCCATCGCGCACCGCTGCCCCTGCGGCCAGCCGGACGTGGTGGAGACCGCGCCGCGGCTCCCCGACGGCACCCCCTTCCCGACGCTGTACTACCTGACGTGCCCGCGCGCGGCCTCCGCGATCGGCACGCTGGAGGCCAACGGCGTGATGAAGGAGATGCAGGCCCGGCTCGCCGAGGACCCCGAGCTCGCCGCCGCCTACCAGGCCGCGCACGAGGACTACATCCGGCGCCGCGACGCCATCGATGTGCTCGAGGGCTTCCCGAGCGCCGGCGGGATGCCGGACCGGGTCAAGTGCCTGCACGTGCTGGTCGGCCACTCCCTGGCCGCGGGCCCGGGCGTGAACCCGTTCGGCGACGAGGCCCTGGCGATGCTGCCGGAGTGGTGGGCCAAGGGCCCCTGCGTCACGCCGTGCGGGGACAAGAAGGACCAGGCATGACCCGGGTCGCCGGCATCGACTGCGGTACGAACTCCATCCGGCTGCTCGTCGCGGACTACGACCCCGCGACGGGCGAACTGGTCGAGCTGGACCGGCGGATGATCATCGTCCGCCTCGGCCAGGGTGTGGACAAGACCGGCCGCCTCGCACCGGACGCGCTGGAGCGCACCTTCGCCGCCTGCCGCGAGTACGCGGCGGTCATCAAGGAGCTGGGCGCCGAGCGGGTGCGCTTCGTGGCGACCTCGGCCTCCCGGGACGCCGAGAACCGGGACGAGTTCGTCCGGGGCGTCCTGGACATCCTGGGCGTCGAGCCCGAGGTGATCTCCGGCGACCAGGAGGCGGAGTTCTCCTTCACCGGCGCCACCAAGGAGCTCACGGCGCACGAGCACCTGGAGCGGCCCTTCCTCGTCGTGGACATCGGCGGCGGCTCGACGGAGTTCGTGGTCGGCGAGGAGCACGTCCGGGCGGCCCGTTCCGTGGACGTGGGCTGCGTCCGGATGACCGAGCGCCACCTGGTGGCGGACGGCTCGGTCACCGACCCGCCGACCGAGGCGCAGATCGCCGCCGTACGGGCCGACATCGAGGCGGCGCTGGACCTGGCGGCCGAGACGGTCCCGCTGGCCGAGGCCCGCACCCTGGTGGGCCTGGCCGGCTCGGTGACCACGGTCGCCGCGATCGCCCTCGGGCTGCCGGAGTACGACTCGGCTGCCATCCACCACTCCCGGATCTCCTACGACCAGGTCCGCGAGGTCACCCGCCGGATGCTGACCTCGACCCACGCCGAGCGCGCGGCGATCCCCGTGATGCACCCGGGGCGGGTGGACGTGATCGGCGCCGGCGCGCTGGTCCTGCTGGCCATCATGGAGCGCATCGGGGCCTCGGAGGTCGTGGTCTCGGAGCACGACATCCTCGACGGCATCGCGATCAGCGCCGCGGAAGAGGCCGGGGCCGCCGGGTAGTGCCCCTCCGCATCGCCTGACGGCGGCGCCCCGGTCACCCGGCCCGGGGGGCCGCCCCCCTATGGGGCCCCCCCCCCAATTAAACAACCCCCCGGG
>NZ_JBHJTK010000072.1:0-22724 GCF_042267665.1 Streptomyces sp. NPDC056224 | reverse complement strand
GCGCTTCCCTTCCGGGAGGCGCGGCCGCCGCCGTTCTCGTGGGCCGCGGGGCGGCCCGCGGCGCCGTGTTCGATCGGATGTTCGCCGTGCGACCGGATCTTCCCGAGTCGAAAACCAGGACAGATGCCTGCAAACTGGCCACGTCGGGATCTTCCCGGCTCCTGTGGGGAGGAGGTACGGGAGTGCGCGCGAGGCCGAGCCGGACGCTGTCGCTGCTGTTCACCTCGGTGATCCTGACCGGACTCCTGGGCCCCGGCGCGCTCGCGCAGCCCGCGGGCGGGGAACCGGCGTACGGCCCCGAGGTGGTCGCCCCCGCCGTGGTGGACCTCGCCGACCTCCCCGCCGAACCCCCCGTACAGCCCGCGCGGCCCGACACCGAGGACCTCTTCGGTGCCGACTGCGACACCGAGATCAACGGCTCGCAGGTGACGGCGCACTGCCACAACGGCTATCCGCAGACCGACCTGGTGCGGCTGCACGTCGAGTGCGACCGCTGGTGGGACCTGGACGGCGACGGCGCGGCCGTGGCCGTCGGCCCGGCCGGCCGCGTCGAACTCGTCAGCCGCTGCTGGAAGGAAGTGCGCTCGGCCTGGGTCAGCCACCAGCGGCCGTGAGCGCCCGGCGCGTCCCTGGCGCTCCTGCCGCTCCTGGCGCTCCTGCCGTTCCGCCGTTCCTCAGGCGGTGCCCTTGCCGAGGCAGGTGAAGGGATAGCCCGCCGCCTCCGAGGCGGCCGCGTCCCCGTCGCCCCGCCGGATCGCCTCGATCAGCCGGGCGTGGTCCATGTGGGCGGAGGGGTGCAGCTCGGTCCCGACGTCCGCGCGCAGCCAGTCCGCCACCAGATCGCCGAGGTCCGCGTACAACTCGACCAGCACGTCGTTGTGCGAGGCCGTGACCACCGCCATGTGCAGGCTCACGTCCGCCGCGACGAACAGCTCCGCGTCCCCGCCCGTCCAGGCCTCCTCGCGCCGTGCGAGCAGCGCGTCCAGCTGTGCGAGGTCCCGCTCGGTGCGCCGCTCCGCCGCCAGCCGGGCCGCCGAGGACTCCAGGGTCGAGCGCAGCTCCGCGATGTGCCGCGGCTCCGCCGCGGCGAAACGGCGGTGCATCACCCCGGCCAGCTCGCTGGTGGCGATGACGTACGTACCCGAGCCCTGCCGGATGTCGAGCAGGCCGTTGTGCGCGAGCGCCCGCACCGCCTCACGCACCGTGTTGCGGGCGACGCCGAGCAGCTCCACCAGCTCCGGCTCGGTGGGGATGCGGGCGCCGACCGGCCACTCGCCGGAGGTGATCTGGTTCCGCAACTGGGAGATCACCTGGTCGACGAGCGCGGAGCGCCGTGGCGAGGTCAGCGGCATGTGTTCCTCTTCGTTCCACTGAAGACGGCTGGACAACCAATCATCCCATGATTCTATGATGGTTGAATGTCCGACGAAGAAATCCAGACCATGTACCGCCCGCCGGTCGTGCGCACCGCCCCCGACCAGCCCCTTCCCACCCCCGTCCACGTCGCCCCCACGTGGCTCGGTCCGGTGCTCATCGTCGGAATCGTGCTGGCCGCCCTCAACCTGCGGCCCGCCATCACCAGCCTCGGCGCGCTCTTCGAGGAGACCCGTACGGGCCTCGGCATGAGCGGCACCGTCGCCGGACTCATCACCTCCGTCCCCGCCCTCTGCTTCGCCGTCTTCGGCGTCACCGCGCCCCGGCTCTCCCGCCGCTTCGGCCCGGCCGCCGTCGTCTGCGCCGGCATGGCCGCCGTCGCCGCGGGCCTGCTGATCCGGCCCTTCGCGGGCGGCGCCGCCGGCTTCCTCGCCGCCAGCGCGCTGTCCCTGGCCGGCATAGCCCTGACCAACGTCCTGCTCCCGGTGATCGTCAAGCGCTACTTCCCGGACCGGGTCGGCACCATGATCGGCCTGTACTCCATGGCGCTGGCCGCCGGCACCTCGCTCGCCGCCGCCGCGACCGTCCCGCTGACCGGCGCCCTCGGCGGCAGCTGGCGCACCGGCCTGCTGGTCTGGGCCGTGCTCGCACTGGTCGCCGTACTGCCCTGGCTGCCCATCGCCCGCGCCTCGCGGCGCGCCGCACGGGTCGAGGCCGCGGCCGCCGGCTCCGGCGAGGGGACCGCCGTGCCGGCCGACACCGGCCCCCGGGTCGTCCGCAGCCGCACCGCCTGGGCCCTGGCCTGCTACTTCGGCCTCCAGGCCACCGGCGCCTACATCACCATGGGCTGGCTCCCGCAGATCTTCCGCGACGCCGGAGTCTCCGCCTCCACCGCCGGCGTGCTGCTCGCCGTCACCATGGTCATGGGCGTCCCGCTCGCCTTCGTCATCCCCGGCCTGGCCGGCCGGATGCGCAACCAGGGCCCCATCGCCGTCACCCTCGGCCTCTTCGGTCTCGCCGGGTACCTCGGGCTCTACTTCGCCCCGGCCGCGGGCGCGTGGGCCTGGGCGCTCCTGCTCGGCGTCTCCAACTGCGCCTTCCCCCTCGTCATCACGATGATCGGGCTGCGCGCCAAGTCCCCGGCCGGCGTCGTCAAGCTCTCCGCCTTCGCCCAGAGCGCCGGCTACCTCATCTCCATCCCCGGCCCCCTGGTCATCGGCACCCTCTACCAGCACAGCGGAGGCTGGGACCTGCCCCTGGCCCTCATGGCCGGACTGCTCGTCCCGCAGATCGCGCTCGGAGTCCTGGCCGGACGGGACCGCACGATCGAGGACGAATGCGGCATGGGAGACTGAGCGGCATGTCGCCCGTACTTGAACCGAACCCGCAGCACGGCCGAAGGAAGCTCGGCCTCGTGCTCGGCGCGATGCTCGTCGTGACCGTGATCATCTCCGTCATCGCGTCGATCGCCTCCCCCTGACCGGCGGACCGGTGGGGTTATCCCCACCAACCCCTAGGGGGCCAGGGTCAGGGTGAACTGGGGTGCGCCCCGGATGGGAACCGCTCCTTCGAATCCATAGGTTCGAAGGAGCGAGCCAGTCCCGTCAGCACCCCCGGAGGCGGCCATGTCGGCCCCCACGCACACCCGCTCCCTCCCGTCCGCCCCCCGGGCCGGCGCGCGGGCCACCGCCGGCGCCCGGCACGGCGCCGACGCCCGTCTGCACTGGTGGGCGCTGGCCCTGCCCGCGCTCGCCTTCGGCCTCCTGCTGCTCCTCCTCGCCGGATCCGGGGAGGCCCACGCCGCCGCCGGCGAGGCCACCGGACTGATCCACGTCACCCAGCAGCTCCTGCGCGCCGTCGGCTGAACCACGTACGCCCGGGATGCGCCGGGGTGCGCCGGAGTCTGCTCCACCAGCGCGCGGAGGCCTTCAACACCCTGCGCCCCGTGGCCCGTTTCATGCGAAGCTGGGAGCCATGAGCGCCGACACAACCCGCAGGATCGCCCTCCTCCGGCACGCCAAGGCCGACTGGCCCGAGGTGTCCGACCACGACCGCCCCCTGGCGGAACGCGGCCGCAAGGACGCGCCGGCCGTCGGTCTGAAGCTCGCCGAAACCGGCATCGCCTTCGACCTGGCCCTCTGCTCCACCGCCGCCCGCACCCGCGAGACCTGGAAGCTCGCCGTCCAGGAGATGCCGCACCGGCCGAAGACCACGTACGAGGAGAGGCTCTACGACGCCTCGCTGGGCGAGCTCATCGCCCTGCTGAACGAGACCTCCGACGAGGTCGCCGACCTCCTGGTCATCGGCCACAACCCCGGCATGCACGCCCTCGCCGACGCCCTCTCCGGGGGCGCGAAAAACGACACGCTGGCGCGGATGACCCGGACCGGATTCCCGACCGCGGCCCTCGCCGTCGTCTCCTTCACCGGCTCGTGGAAGTCCCTGGAGCACGGCGTGGGCACGCTGGTCGACTTCTGGACGCCCAAGGACCACTGACCGGACCGGGGGACCGGGGGCACTGACGAGGGAGGGCCCCGGCGGCCTGCGCGGCTGCCGGGGCCCTCCCGTGTCGTACGGACGGACGACCCGCAGATCAGGCCAGGTCGGCGGCTTCGATCTCCTCGCGGGTGATCCCGAGCAGGTACAGCACCGCGTCGAGGAAGGGCACGTTCACCGCGGTGTGCGCGGCCTCGCGGACCACCGGCTTGGCGTTGAAGGCCACGCCCAGCCCGGCCGCGTTCAGCATGTCCAGGTCGTTGGCGCCGTCGCCGATGGCAACCGTCTGCGACAGCGGCACGTCGGCCTCCGCGGCGAAGCGGCGCAGCAGCCGGGCCTTGCCCGCACGGTCCACGATCTCGCCGGTCACCCGGCCCGTCAGCTTCCCGTCGACGATCTCCAGCGTGTTGGCGGAGGCGAAGTCCAGCCCCAGCCGCTCCCGCAGGTCGTCCGTCACCTGGGTGAAACCGCCCGACACCACGCCCACCTGGTAGCCGAGCCGCTTGAGCGTACGGATCAGGGTCCGGGCGCCCGGGGTCAGCTGCACCTCGGAGCGGACCTTGTCGACGACGGAGGCGTCCAGTCCGGCCAGCAGCGCCACGCGGGCGTGCAGCGACTGCTCGAAGTCCAGCTCGCCGCGCATCGCCCTCTCGGTGACCTCGGCTACCTCGGCCTCGCACCCGGCGTGCGCGGCGAAGAGCTCGATGACCTCGTCCTGGATCAGGGTCGAGTCCACGTCCATGACGACCAGGCGCTGGGCCCGGCGGTGCAGTCCGGCCGAGACGACGGCCACGTCCACGCCGATCTGCGCGGCTGCGGTGGCCAGCGCGGTGCGCAGGGGCTCGGTCTCGGTGCCGGACACGGCGAACTCCACCGCGGTCACCGGGTACTTGGCGAGCCGGAAGATACGGTCGATGTTGCCGCCGGTCGCGGTGATCCTGGCCGCTATGGCCGCCGTGGACTCGGCGGTGAGCGGGTGCCCGAGCACGGTGACGTGGGACCGGCCGCTGCCGCGCGGCCGGTTGTCGCCGGTACCGGAGAGGATCTCGGCCTGCAGCTTCAGCGACTCGGCCCAGCTGTGGACGGTGGCCCGCAGCTCGCCTTCGGCGCCGTCGGCGGGCTTGGTGACGAGGGCGCACAAGACGATGCGGCCCCGGGTGACGACCTGCTCGATGTCGACGACGTCGACGGAGTAGGCGGCGAGGGTGTCGAACAGCCCGGCGGTGATCCCGGGACGGTCCTTGCCGAAGATCTTGACGAGGAGGGTGGGGACGTCGGAGGTCTGCGAAGCGCTCATGGTGTCCTCACCGTATCTTCCCAGCCCCGGGGACAGGACCCCCGTCCCACCTCTTGAACGCGCCGCGCTCTTCCTCGACCCGCTCCGTCCGCCGAAGCCGGGGCGGTCACCGCGGCCGCGGCGGCGGCGCTCACCGTGGGGGAGGCGGGGTCACCGGCATCCCGGCCGCGCCCGGGATGCCGGTGACCGGTCACGTTCCCGGAGCCGTGCGGATCCAGGTACGGGTACCCCCGGCCCGTCGTCGCCCCCCGGCCGTACGCGACCGCGGGCGCGCCGGGATCCAGCCCCGCCGACCCGGCCGGGGTCGGGGGCGAGCCCCACCCCGGCATGGACCTCCGGCGGCGCCGACCCGCCTGCCGCGCCGCTCTGCCTGCGGTGCTGCCGCGCGTGCCGCGCTGGCCGCTCCTGCTGCCGCGCCTGCCCCGTGCCTGCCGCGCCCTGCCTGCCGTGCCGCCGCTCCTGCGGTGCTGCCGTGCCTGCCGCGCCCGCCTCCGCGCCTGTCTGCCGTGCTGTCGTGCGTGCCGCGCTGGCCGCGCCCGCCGCCGTGCCTGCCGCGTCCGCCCGCCGCGCCGCCGCTGTTGCGCCTGCCGTGCTGGCCGCGTCCGCGCGTCCGCTGCCGCGCCTGCCCCCGTGCCTGCCGTGCCTGCCGCCGCGCTGGCCGCGCCCGCCTGTCGTGCCGCCGCTCCTGCCGTGCTCGCCCGCTGCCTCGCCTGCCTGCCGCGCCCCACGCTCCGGCCAGCGTCAGCGCCAGGGCGAGCGGGACGGACCCGCGCAGTTCCACCCCGGCATCCACCGCGTCCATCCTCAGCGCCGCCGACGAGGCATCCGCGGAGAATCCCGTCAGCCGCACCAGGCCCGCCGGGGGCCCGCCTGGCCACGGCCGACAGCCGCGCCGCGCCCCCTTGCGCCCCCGCGTCCCGGAGTCCGTACGGCGGCCGGCACCCCGCGTACGGCCACAGCAGCGCCGCGACCGCGACCAGCAGCCGGACCCGTCCGTCGTCCACTCCGCCAGGCGGGCCACCGTCCCCAGCTCGCGAGCGGAGCCGGCCAGCAGCTCGTTCAGCGGATCCGGCAGCAGCCGGGCCGGCGCACCCGAGGCCGCCCGCTCAGCGGGGCGAGCCCGAGAAGAACCCCGCCAGACCCGTCTCCCGGAGTTCGTCCCGCGGGCGCCCAAGCGCGCCCCTGCAGCACCCGCCCGGGGCGCTCATCGCCCGCCGTCGGCCGCCGGCCCGGCCACCGCCACCAGAAACACCGGCACCACCGGCACCACCATCGAGTCGGCCGGCCGCAGCCGCGTCGGCGGGGCGGGCCCGCGCCGCGAGACCGGCAGGGTCGGGGGCCAGTACCACCACCGCCCACACCCCCGCGCCCCGCAGGGTCGGTCCCGGCTCCACCGAGAACCCCACCCGGGGCCCGGGTCCCGATCAGGACCCCGACGCGGTCCGGGAGCAGCCCGCCGATGTCCCCGGTCCCGGGGATCTCCACCTTCGCCGGGGCCTTTCGGCAGCACCGCCCCGTCGAGGGTGACCACGTCGTGCCCGGCCACGTCGGCGCGCCCAGCTGCGGCGACGGGCAACGCCGCGACCAACCACCACCCGGGCGGGCCGTGCGGCGCATGAGCGGTCCCCCGATGCCCGCCGAGCGGAGCGGTCCGGGCGGACGCCGGCGTGAGAAGCCCGGGCGAGAAGGCTGGGCGAGAAGTCCCCTATCTCACTCTCCGGGTGACTTTCGCCCTCGTCAACGGCCAGTCCTGGGCGCCCCGGCAAGGCCCGGATTCCACATGTGGCCTTGGGCCTGAAATAGTTCCCCCGGATGTTCGCCATCCCTAGACTCCCTGACGTCATGGGGGATTCTCGGGGGACTTAAGTGGGGCTGGAGTGCCGGAACTCGTACTGGAATTGAATGGAAGGACCTGGACGCTCGATCCGTCCAGGTCGTACTCGCTGGGGCGTGACCCCCAGGGAGATGTGGTGATCGATGACGCCCGGGTGTCCTGGCGTCACGCCACCATCAGCTGGAACGGCCGTGGTTGGGGCATCGAGGACCACGGCAGCACCAACGGCACCTATGTGCACGGAGCCCGGGTGCAGCAGGCCGAACTCGTGCCCGGCACGCCGGTCCACCTGGGCAACGCCACCGACGGCCCGCGGCTGAATCCCATCGGAGCCGCGGCGCCCCAGCCGGCCGTGGCCCAGCAGGCCCAGCAGGCCCCGGCTCAGGCGTACGCCCAGCCGCAGGCACCCGCGTACCAGGCGCCGCAGCAGCAGCCCCAGCAGCAGGCCTGGGAACAGCAGCAGCACGCGCAGCAGCAACCGCACTTCCCGCACCAGCAGGGTGGCGGCGCCGCCGCCGCGGCCCGCCCGGCGCAGGGCGCCGTCCCGCAGCACGGGGGCGACCGCAGCCCGACGACGTTCCACCAGCTGTCGCTGGGTCACGTCATGCGGATCGGCCGTGCGCTGGAGAACGAGCTGGTGGTCTCCGACCTCCAGGTCTCGCGCCACCACGCCGAGTTCCGCTCGATGCCCGGCGGCCGGTTCGAGATCCACGACCTCGGCAGCCACAACGGCACCTACGTCAACGGTCAGGCGCTGCCCAAGTCCGGTACCGCGATGCTCGGTCCGAACGACATCGTCGGCGTCGGCCACTCGACGTTCCGGATCGTCGGCGACCGCCTCGAGGAGTTCGTCGACACCGGCGAGGTCTCCTTCTCGGCCCGCCACCTCACGGTCACGGTCGACGGCGGCAAGCAGATCCTCAAGGACGTCACCTTCGGCGTCCCGGAGAAGTCGCTCATCGGCGTCATCGGCCCGTCGGGCTCCGGCAAGTCGACGCTGCTCAAGGCGCTGACCGGCTACCGGCCCGCCGACCAGGGCGACGTCCTCTACGACAACCGCAACCTGTACAAGCAGTTCGCGGAACTCCGCCAGCGCATCGGCCTGGTCCCGCAGGACGACATCCTGCACAAGGAACTGAAGGTCAGCACCGCCCTCAAGTACGCGGCCAAGCTCCGCTTCCCGGGCGACACCGCCGAGTCCGAGCGCGAAGCCCGCATCAACGAGGTGCTGCGCGAGCTCAAGCTCGACATCCACAAGGACAAGAAGATCACCTCGCTCTCCGGTGGTCAGCGCAAGCGCGTGTCCGTGGCCCTGGAGCTGCTCACCAAGCCGTCGCTGATCTTCCTGGACGAGCCGACCTCCGGCCTCGACCCGGGCATGGACCGCGACGTCATGCAGCTGCTGCGCGCCCTCGCCGACGACGGCCGCACCGTCCTCGTGGTCACCCACTCGGTCGCCGAGCTGGCCATCTGCGACAAGCTGCTGGTCATGGCCCCGGGCGGTTCGGTCGCGTACTTCGGCCCGCCGGACGAGGCGCTGAACTTCTTCGGCTACACCACGTGGGCGGACGTCTTCTCGGCCTTCGAGAACTACCGGGACTACGACTGGGCCGGCCGCTGGAAGGGCTCGCAGCACTACCAGCTGTACGCCGCCGACATCGACGCGGTCGCCCCGCAGTCCGTCGCGATGCCGTCGCCGCAGCAGATGCGCCCGCCCAAGCCGCAGGGCTGGGGCTCGCAGCTCTGGACGCTGATCCGCCGCTACGTCTCGGTGATCGCCTCCGACAAGGGCTTCATCGGCCTGATGCTGATCCTGCCCGCGGTCCTGGGCGTGGTCTCCACGGTCATCCCCGCGACCTTCGGCCTCGCGCCGCCGAAGCCGCCGTCCCAGTTCAACGGCGACGCGGGCACGATCATGCTGATCCTCTGCGTCGGCATGTGCTTCTCCGGCGCCGCGAACTCGGTCCGAGAGCTGATCAAGGAACGCGTGATCTACGAACGTGAGCGCGCGACGGGCCTGTCCCGGTCGGCGTACCTCATGTCGAAGGTGATCGTCCTCGGCATCATCACGGCCATCCAGGGCGTGATCATCTGCGCCATCGGCTTCACCCCGCGCGACCTGCCCGCCGAGGGCCTGCTCATGCCGCCGGCCGTCGAGCTCTGCCTGTCGGTCATCGCGCTCGGCTTCACCTCGATGATGTTCGGCCTGGTGATCTCCTCGCTGGTGAAGACCGCCGAGAAGACCATGCCGCTGCTGGTCATGTTCGCGATCGTCCAGGTCGTCTTCACCGGCATCCTCTTCCAGGTCTACGACTCTCCGGGCCTGGAGCAGTTCGCCTGGCTGATGCCGTCCCGCTGGGCCGTCGCCGCCGCCGGCACCACGCTGAACCTCGGCAAGCTCATGCCGCCGTGGGACCGTGACAACCCGACCAACACCGACCCGCTCTGGGACGCCACGGTCGGCCAGTGGAGCCTGAACATCATCATCCTGCTGCTCATCGGCATCGCCTGCGGCTTCGCGGTGCAGCGTCTGCTGCGCCGCCACGAGCCGGAGGTCATGCGCGCCGGCAAGTAGTCCGCCGGCGAGCAGTCCGCGTCCGCGCGAAACGCCTCAGGGCGGCACCCGGTACTCCGGGGGCCGCCCTGAGGCGCGTGGGGGGAGGCTCTGATGCCGTCGGCGTCCTAGTAGGCGCTGTTGACGTTGTCCATCGAGCCGTAGCGGTCGGCCGCGTAGTTGCAGGCGGCGACGATGTTGGCGACCGGGTCGTACTGGTCGAACTTGGTGCCCTTGACGTGGTACGTCTTGAAGGTCGGGTAGATGACCTGGAGCAGACCCTTGCTGGGGATGCCGTTCTGGGCGTTGATGTCCCAGTTGTTGATCGCCATCGGGTTGCCGCTGGACTCGCGCATGATGTTGCGGTGGATCCCGGAGTAGGTGCCCGGAATGCCCTCCTTCTTCATGATGAAGAGGGCTTCCTTGATCCAGCCGTCGAGGTTGTTCGCGAAGACGGGGGTGCGGGCGGCGGAGCGGCTCGCGGCCGCCTTCTGCTCGCGGGCCTTCTTGGCGGCGGCCTCGGCCTTGGCCTTGGCCTCGGCGTCGGCCTTGGCCTTGGCCTTGACCGCGGCGGCCTTCGCGTTGGCGTCGGCGATGACCTGCTGTGCGGAGAGGTGGCCGTGCATGGCCTTCACCTGCGTGCCGTTCACCGCCTGGGCCCAGGCGACGGGGGCGGCGGTGACCGTCTCGGCCTCCGCGGCACCGGCCGGGACGAGGGAGAAGGCGACGGCGGCGGCGCTCAGCGTGGCGACACCGGCGATGGACAGCTTGTGTGCCTTCGTCAGACGACTGTGACCGGGGGTGCGGGAAGCAGACATGGCGGGGCAACCTCTTCGAATAGCGGGAGTCGCAGGAAGGCGCTTTGTGGATCCGGGGATCCGCGGTGCTGTGCGACGGGAGCAATTCTTAGCGGCGGCAAAATCCTGTGGCAAAGGTGTGACGTACGATCCCGCTTAGTGGATCACGGCCGCGCGCCGAGGCCGGATTCCAGGCCTCGGCGCTAGGTGCGCCCGCGCTGACAGGACCTTTACGTGTCCACTAGGGAGCTTCGTAAGTGATGTGGGTCCTATGCCCGGGCTCACATCGGGCATGTAACAGTCTCACCCCATGTTGCTGGAGCAACGCATTCAGTGAGCGGTCTCCTCCTTGAGTAGCAGATGGAGGTCACCGAACTCGTGCCAGAGGCACAGGCGGGCCACCGCCTCCGCATACCCGAGCTGTACGGCCGCACGCCCCGCGACCGCCTCCAGCATCAGCAGGTGGGACGCCCGCGGCTCGTGCAGCCCGGTCAGCAGCCCGTCCACCACCCGCACCCCGCGCTCCGGAGTCACCACCAGGTCCGTCCAGCCGGCGGCCGGGCGCACCACTCCCCGCATGTCCGCGGCGGACTCCAGGGCCCGCACCGCCGTGGTCCCCACCGCGAGCACCCTCCCGCCCGCCGCCCCGGCGGCGTTCACCAGCCGCGCGGTGGCCGCCGGCACCTCGTACCACTCCGGGTACGGCGGCTCGTACGCCTCCTGCGAGGACACGCCGGTGTGCAGGGTCAGCGGCGCGAACCGCACCCCACGGCTCACCAGCCGCGCCACGAGCCCGGCGGTGAAGGGCCGGCCGGCGCTCGGCATCTCCGCCGACCCCGCCCCGTCGGCCCGCGGCACCGCGAACACCGTCTGGTACGCCGACAGCGACTGGTCCCGCTCCGTGTAGGCGTAGCGGATCGCCCGCCCGTACGCCTGCAGCAGGCCGGGCACGCCCGCCCGTCGCCCGGCCGCCACCCCGGATGGGGGCGCTGCGCGCCGCCCCTCCTCCGGAGAGGGCCCTTCCTCCAGGGAGGGCCGCGCCCACCACAGCCGGTCCGCCCCCGCCGTGAGGGGCTCCTCCAGTACGAGGTGGTGCCCGCCCGGCAGCTCCACCACCGACCCGGCCGGGCCCCCGGCGCGCGGCCCGGCCGTGCCCCGCCCCGCCGGGGTCCGCAGCTCCACCGCCCACCGTCCCCCGTCGCCCCGGGTCGAGAAGTGCACCACCAGCGCTTCGCCGCCCAGCCGGGCGTCCACGGCGGCCGGCAGCGTGGCCGAGGTGTTGACCACCAGCACGTCCCCGGCGCGCAGCAGGTCCGGCAGCTCCCGGAAGGCGTGCAGCGAGGCCGCCGCACTGCCCCGCGAGAGCAGGAGCCGTACCGCGTCCCGGCCCAGCCCCGGCCCGCGCTGCTCGGCCGGCACCCGGGCCACAAGATGTGGCGGAATGTCCCTTACATAGGGACTCGTCTCTCGCTGTGTCGAGTGCCCGCCCACGGCCCCGCCCGCTGTTCCGTTCACCGTGCCGTTCACCGTTCCGGCTCCGCGCCCGCTGCCAGCCCCTCGGCCGTGTACCGCCCGCTCGGCAGCCCGTCCGCCACCAGCCGCAGCAGCACCGGCGCCACCTCCTCCGGCGTCGGCAGCCCCGCCAGGTCCTCCCCGGGCTCGGCCGCCGCCATCATCCGCGTCCGCATCGAACCCGGGTCCGCCCACCACACCCGCAGCCCCGGCTCCTCCACCGCCAGCACCGCCGACAGCAGGTCCCCGGCCGCCTTGGTGGCCCCGTACGCACCCCACGTGGCGTACGGGACCACCGCGGCGTCCGAGCTGATGTTCAGCACCGCCCCGGCCGCCGAGGCCCGCAGCAGCTCCAGCCCCTTCTGGAGGAGCCCCAGCGGCCCCACCACATTGACCTCGAAGGCCTCGCGCAGCCCGTCCAGCGGATGGACCGCCAGCGGCACCAGCGGCTCCGCCCCCAGCACCCCCGCGTTGTTCACCAGCAGGTCCAGCCCGCCCAGCTCCCGCGCGGTCGTCAGCAGCGCCGCACGGTGCTCCCCCGAGGACACGTCCCCCGCCACCGCCACGACCCTCCCCGCCCTCCCCGCGCCCTCCGCCTTCCCGCCCGTCGCCGCTGCCGACCGCTCCAGCCCGGCCGCCGCCTCCTTCAGCGCCGCCGCGCCCCGCGCACTCAGCACCAGGTCCCAGCCGCGCGCCGCCAGCTCCCCGGCCAGGGCCCGGCCCAGCCCCCTCGACGCCCCCGTCACGATTGCCACCGACATGACCGCACCCCTCGCCTTCCGTCCCGATCAGCAGATGTCCCCAACCTAGGAAGTCCGCACCCGCCGCCGCGTCGGCCGCCGGCCCCACCCGCACACGTCCGTTGGACCTACGTCCACCGCCCGATCCCGCAGGTCACGGGCGCCGGTACGGTGAGGCCATGACCGGTAGCCCCATGTACGGCGACCCCCGCAGCGGCCTCGCCGCCGTGAGCGCCGCGCTGCTCGCCATGAGCCGCCGCCTGGAGGTCCGCGACGTCCTGCGCACGATCGTCGTCTCGGCCCGTGAGCTCCTGGACGCCGAGTACGCGGCCCTGGGCGTCCCGGACGACCACGGCGGCTTCGCCCAGTTCGTCGTGGACGGCATCAGCGCCGAGCAGTGGCGCCGCATCGGCCCGCTGCCCCGCCAGCACGGCATCCTCGCCGCGATGCTCCACCAGGACGGCCCCGAGCGGCTGGCCGACGTACGCGAGGACCCGCGCTTCGAGGGCTGGCCCGCGGCCCACCCCGAGATGTCCGACTTCCTCGGCCTGCCCGTCCGGGACGGCGAGGAGACCCTCGGTGCCCTGTTCCTCGCGAACAAGAAGAGTGCCCCGGGCGGCAGGCGCGGCTTCACCGACGAGGACGAGGAACTCCTCTCCCTCCTCGCCCAGCACGCTGCCATCGCCCTCACCAACGCCCGGCTCTACGAGCGCAGCCGCGAGCTCACCATCGCCGAGGAGCGCTCCCGCCTCGCCCACGAGCTGCACGACGCCGTCAGCCAGAAGCTCTTCTCGCTGCGCCTCACCGCGCAGGCCGCCGCCGCCCTCGTGGACCGGGACCCGGACCGGGCCAAGGGCGAGCTCCAGCAGGTGGCCGTACTGGCGGCGGAGGCCGCCGACGAGCTGCGCGCCGCCGTGACCGAACTGCGCCCCGCCGCCCTCGACGAGGACGGTCTGATCGCCACCCTGCGCACACAGGTCCACGTACTCGACCGCGCCCACACCGCGCACGTCACCTTCGCCTGTGACGGCGTACGGGCCCTGCCGGCGACCCAGGAGGAAGCCCTCCTGCGGGTCGCGCAGGAGGCCCTCCACAACGCCCTGCGCCACTCGGGGGCGGACCGGGTCGAGGTCACGCTGGCCAAGGGCCCCGCCGGGGGAGCGGTCCTCAGGGTCGTCGACTCCGGCAAGGGCTTCGACCCCCGGGCCGTCCGCACCGCCGGCCGACATCTGGGCCTGGTCTCCATGCGGGACCGCGCCGGCGGTGTCGGGGGCCGGCTCACCGTGCACTCGGGGCCCGGCAAGGGCACCACGATCGAGATGGAGGTCCCCGGTGGCTGACACCCCCAGCCGGATCCGCGTGGTGCTGGTCGACGACCACCAGGTGGTCCGCAGGGGCCTGCGCACCTTCCTGGAGGTCCAGGACGACATCGAGGTGGTCGCAGAGGCCTCAGACGGCGAGGAGGGCGTCGCCCGCGCCGAGGAGCTGCGGCCCGACGTGATCCTCATGGACGTCAAGATGCCGGGCACCGACGGCATCGAGGCGCTGCGCAGGCTGCGCGAGCTGGCGAACCCGGCACGGGTGCTGATCGTCACCAGCTTCACGGAGCAGCGGACCGTGATCCCCGCACTGCGGGCCGGCGCCGCGGGATACGTCTACAAGGACATCGACCCCGACGCCCTGGCCGGAGCCATCCGCTCCGTCCACGCCGGCCACGTCCTCCTCCAGCCGGAGGTGGCGGCGACCCTGCTCTCCCAGGAGGAGCAGAGCCCCTCGGCCGGCCGGCCGGGCTCACTGACCGAGCGCGAGCGCGAGGTACTGGGCCTCATCGCGGACGGCCGCTCCAACCGCGAGATCGCCCGCGCGCTGGTCCTGTCCGAGAAGACGGTCAAGACCCACGTCTCGAACATCCTGATGAAACTGGACCTGTCCGACCGCACGCAGGCCGCGTTGTGGGCGGTCAGGCACGGACTCGCCGAATGACCGGCACGATCCGGACCGTCCCCTTCCGGGATGAGATTCATACGGTCGGGTGTATGTACCCCACATGGCGTATCCCGATCGCCGGGTGACCGTTCTCCATGGCGTGTCGCGACGGCTGGTCGCGGCAGACGTACTGGAGGACGAGAACGTGAAGAACTTCAAGAAGGCCGCAGCCGTCACCATGATCGCGGGCGGCCTCATCGCCGCCGGCGCCGGTGTCTCCTCGGCGCACGGCGGTGCGTCGGCGGAGGGCGAGGCCCTGAACTCGCCCGGCGTGGCCTCCGGGAACCTGCTCCAGGCCCCGGTGCACGTCCCCGTGAACGTGGTGGGCAACACGGTCACCGTGATCGGCCTGCTCAACCCGGCCTTCGGCAACACGGGTGTGAACGCCTGACCCCCGCCCGACCAGCGGCCCCGCTTCCACCCTCTCCCCGGGAAGCGGGGCCGCCGCCGTCCCCGCACGGCCGGGAGCCCCTCGGGCCCCAGAGCTGTGACCGGCAGGGTCCACCGGGTCGCGGCCCCCGGCACGGCACCTCGCCGCGCCGCCGGACCGCACCGGTACGTCCCGCACGGGCCGCGGCCCTCCGCTTAGCGGTGCCCCGCACCTGGGCCCCCTCCCTGGGGGTCCCACCCGGACGGAGTCTGGGGGAGGTAGCCGGGGGAGCGCCGCAATCCGGCACACCTCCCCGGCCACAGGACTAGCGGCCCCGCTCACGCTCCTCGACGGCCGAGTTGTACGCCGCGACGAGGGCCCGCCGGGCCACCCGCTCCACCGGCCGCAAGGCCTCGGCCCGCGCCGCCATCTCCGAGGCCGCCACCGCACCCCCGTGACCGTTCTCATACGCCAGCGACACCATCAGGTCCACCCGCTGCGCCAGCGCCAGCACCCGTACCGCCCGCGGCGGATACCCCGGAGCCAGGACCTCCCGCCCCGCCTCCGCCCGCGCCCGGTACGCCGAGAGCGCCGCCTCCGCCACCGGCCCCGACCCCGCCACGTCCAGCCGCGTCAGCACCACGGTCGCCTCGCGCAGCGCCTCCGCGAGCTCCCGCTCCGCCTCGCCCAGCGACGGCACGTCCGCCGGCGGGGCCTCGCGCACCGGCAGGCAGTGCCAGGTCACCGACACGTGTACATCCCCCGCGGGCCCGGCCTCGGACACCTCCGGCACGAGCCCCAGCGCCGCACCCACCCCGACGACCGCCTCCTCGGCCTCCAGCGCCCGGGCGTTGAACTCCGGCGGCCCGCTCAGCCCCAGCGGATGCCCCGGCGCGGGCAGCGCGACCCGCAGCCCGGCCACCCCCAGCGCCCGCATCCGCCCCAGCGCCAGCGTGAGACCCACCGGACCCGATTCCCCGGGCAGCCCCGCCACCCGGTGCACGGCGTCCTCGCCCACGATCGACAACACGGCCTCGTCGGGCGAGACCAGACCGGCCAGCAGCGCGTTCCCCCAGGCGGCCAACCGCCCTGAACGTGGTTCGAAAAGCATCCCTCAACTCTACGGACCCGAGCCATGGCCCGGCCCCGGCCCCGGACCCCTCCGTGAGTGGCGTAGGTTTTCCCCTGGGGCTGCGCCTGCCGGCGCACAGAGAACCGTGACTGCAAGGGGTGACAACACGCTCATGAGCGATGTTCTGGAGCTGGTGGACGTATCCGTGGTCCGCGAGGGCCGGGCTCTGGTGGACCAGGTCTCCTGGTCGGTGAAGGAGGGGGAGCGCTGGGTGATCCTCGGCCCCAACGGCGCCGGCAAGACCACGCTGCTGAACCTCGCCTCCAGCTACCTCTTCCCGACCAAGGGCGCCGCCACGATCCTCGGCAGCACCCTCGGCAAGGTGGACGTCTTCGAGCTGCGCCCCCGCATCGGCATCGCCGGTATCGCGATGGCCGACAAGCTGCCCAAGCGGCAGACCGTCCTGCAGACCGTCCTCACCGCCGCCTACGGCATGACGGCGACCTGGCAGGAGGAGTACGAGGAGGTCGACGAGCAGCGCGCCCGCGCCTTCCTCGACCGCCTCGGCATGACCGAGTACCTCGACCGGAAGTTCGGCACCCTCTCCGAGGGCGAGCGCAAGCGCACGCTGATCGCCCGCGCCCTGATGACCGACCCCGAGCTGCTGCTGCTCGACGAGCCCGCCGCGGGCCTGGACCTGGGCGGCCGCGAGGACCTCGTACGCCGCCTCGGCCGCCTCGCCCGCGACCCGCTCGCGCCCTCCATGGTCATGGTCACGCACCACGTCGAGGAGATCGCCCCCGGCTTCACCCACGTCCTGATGATCCGTCAGGGCAAGGTCGTCACCGCGGGCCCGATCGACCTCGAACTGACCTCCCGCAACCTGTCGCTCTGCTTCGGCCTCCCCCTGGTCGTCGAGCGCAACGGGAACGACCGCTGGACCGCGCAGGGCCTGCCCCTCGGTCAGTAAGAGCCCCCGCACCCTGTCCCGACCGCGCCCACCGGACCTACCATGACCATGTGGACGACATCGACGCATGGGTGTGGTGGCTCATCGGGGCGGTCGGACTGGGCATCCCCCTCGTCCTGACGGCGATGCCGGAGTTCGGCATGTTCGCCGTCGGAGCGGTGGCGGCGGCCGTCACGGCGGCCGTCGGCGGGGGAGCGGTGGCCCAGGTCCTGGTCTTCGCGACCGTGTCGGTCGCGCTGATCGCCGTCATCCGGCCGATCGCCAACCGGCACCGCGACCAGCGGCCCCAACACCGCAGCGGGATCGACGCGTTGAAGGGCCGGAGCGCCGTCGTCCTCGAACGCGTCGACGGCACCGACGGCCGCATCAAGCTCGCCGGCGAGGTCTGGTCCGCGCGCACCCTCGACGCGGACAGCAGTTTCGAGCCCGGCCAGTCCGTGGACGTCGTGGAGATCGACGGGGCGACCGCCGTCGTCATGTGACAAGCAGCCTGCTCGCAGCCCGCGGGTCTGCGAGACTCCGTTACAACGGGGCAGCACAGACAGCAGGAAGGGCACGGGGAACCGCATGTCATCGATCATCATCGTCCTGATCATTCTGGTGGTTCTGGTCTTCATCGCACTGGTCAAGACGATCCAGGTGATCCCGCAGGCCAGCGCCGCCATCGTCGAACGCTTCGGCCGCTACACGCGCACCCTCAACGCGGGCCTCAACATCGTCGTCCCGTTCATCGACTCGATCCGCAACCGGATCGACCTCCGTGAACAGGTCGTCCCCTTCCCGCCGCAGCCGGTGATCACCCAGGACAACCTGGTCGTCAACATCGACACCGTCATCTACTACCAGGTGACCGACGCCCGCGCCGCGACGTACGAAGTGGCCAGCTACATCCAGGCCATCGAGCAGCTCACCGTCACCACGCTGCGCAACATCATCGGCGGCATGGACCTGGAGCGGACCCTCACCTCCCGCGAGGAGATCAACGCCGCCCTGCGCGGGGTCCTCGACGAGGCCACCGGCAAGTGGGGCATCCGCGTCAACCGCGTCGAGCTCAAGGCCATCGAGCCGCCGACCTCCATCCAGGACTCGATGGAGAAGCAGATGCGCGCCGACCGCGACAAGCGCGCCTCGATCCTCCAGGCCGAAGGTGTCCGGCAGTCCGAGATCCTGCGCGCCGAGGGCGAGAAGCAGTCCTCCATCCTCCGCGCCGAAGGTGAGGCCAAGGCTGCCGCCCTGCGCGCCGAGGGCGAGGCCCAGGCCATCCGTACGGTCTTCGAGTCCATCCACGCGGGCGACGCCGACCAGAAGCTCCTCGCCTACCAGTACCTCCAGATGCTCCCGAAGCTCGCCGAAGGCGACGCCAACAAGCTCTGGATCGTGCCGAGCGAGATCGGTGACGCCCTCAAGGGCCTCTCCGGAGCCATGGGCAACTTCGGCCCCATGGCCGGCGGATCCGGGTTCAACCCGCAGAACACCGGCAAGGACGGCGGCACCATCCCCGCCGCCCGCGACAAGGACGCCGCGGACCGCCGCGAACAGCCCCCCATCGACTGAACGGCCCATCCCCTGCTGCATGATCAGTGAGGCCCCTCGACCTTCATGGCGGGGAGGCGACTCACTCATGCAAAGGGGATGGCCCAGTCCATGTCCACGTCTGTGCTCTCGATGTCCCTCTGGGAATCACTCGCGGTCTTCGCCGCCGGCATCGGCGCCGGCACCATCAACACCATCGTCGGCTCCGGCACCCTCATCACCTTCCCGGTGCTGCTCGCCACCGGCCTGCCGCCGGTCACCGCCAACGTGTCCAACACCCTCGGCCTGGTGCCCGGTTCCATCAGCGGCGCCATCGGCTACCGCAAGGAGCTCCAGGGCCAGCGCGCCCGCATCATGCGGCTCGGCGCCGTGTCCCTCGTCGGCGGACTCGCCGGCGCCGTCCTGCTCCTCACCCTGCCGTCCGACTCCTTCGACACGATCGTGCCCGTCCTGATCGGACTCGCCCTCGTGCTCGTCGTCCTCCAGCCCCGGCTCGCCGCCGCCCTGCGCCGGCGCCAGGAGGCCGCAGGAGGTGACACCGGCCACCCCGACGGCGGACCCGTGCTGTTGACCGGGATGCTGCTCGCCAGCGCGTACGGAGGCTACTTCGGGGCCGCCCAGGGCGTGCTCTACCTCGGCCTGATGGGCCTGCTGCTCCGCGAGGACATGCAACGGATCAACGCCGTGAAGAACGTCATCGCCGCGCTGGTGAACGGCATCGCCGCCGTCCTCTTCCTCTTCGTCGCCGACTTCGACTGGACGGCCGTCGCCCTCATCGCCGTCGGCTCCACCATCGGCGGCCAGATCGGCGCCAAGGTCGGCCGACGCCTCCCGCCGAACGCCCTGCGCGCGGTCATCGTCGCGGTCGGCGTCATCGCCATCGTCCAGCTGCTGGTCCGCTGAACGACGTAGCGGAGTTACGCCGCCCAGCGTCCCCGACTACGCCGTAGCCGGGGACAACCGGGGTACACGCCCTAGGCGGAGCGCTCCAGCCACTCCGGCAGCGCCTCCTGCCCGGCCACCCCCAGGGCGAGCAGCATGGCATCGGCCGGGGACGGCACGAAGGGCTTCCGGAGGAGCGGCATGCCCGCCTCTTCCGGAGTCCGGGCCGCCTTGCGGTGGTTGTCCTCGGCGCAGGAGGCCACCGTGTTCAGCCAGGTGTCCCCACCCCCCTGGGCCCTGGGCAGCACGTGGTCCACGGTCGTCGCGCGCTTCCCGCAGTAGGCGCACCGGTGTTGGTCCCGGACCAACACCCCCCTCCGTGACCAGGGAGCATGTCTTCGGAAGGGCACCCGGACATACCTGCAGAGCCTGATCACCCGCGGCATCGGAAGCTCCATGGTGGCCGCGCGCACGCGCAGCTCGGGATGCGACTGTTCGACCACGGCCTTGTCCTGGAGCACCAGGACCACGGCCCGGTTCAGCGTCACCGTCGACAGCGGCTCGAAGCTCGCATTCAGTACCAGCGTGTCCCGCATCTCGCCCACCTCCCGTGTGCAGGCCCGCGACCACCCTTGCGGCAGGGCCCGCGACCACTCTGGCCGCGCGCGCCACGCGGGACAACGCAATAAAAATGCCCGGTCCTGGCCGCCTTTAGACCAGGACCGGGCAAACACCGGGAGAAGAGATCAGCGCGCGGGGGACTCGTACTCGCCGATCAGCTGGGCCCGCCCGAGCGTGTGGAACCGCAGGTTGAACCCGACCACGGCGGGTGAGACGTCCCCGCCCGGGCCGAGCTTCTCCTGATCCACCGCGTACACGGTGAAGACGTACCGGTGCCGCTCCCCGGCCGGCGGAGCCGCCCCGCCGAAGTCCTTGGTGCCGTAGTCGTTCCGCACGTGCACGGCCCCGGCGGGCAGCCCCTCGAACTTCCCGCTGCCCGCCCCGGCCGGCAGCTCGGTGACCGAGGCCGGCAGATCGAAGAGCACCCAGTGCCAGAACCCGCTGCCCGTGGGCGCGTCCGGGTCGAAGCACGTCACGGCGAAGCTCTTCGTCCCCTCCGGGAACCCCTCCCACCGCAGCTGCGGCGAGACGTCCCCACCCGATTTCACCTGGGCGTCGCCGAGATCGGCACCGGGCGCCAGATCAGTACTGGTCACGGTGAACTCGTGCACCTCGGGATGGAAGTCGTGCGGAAGAGGAGCCCTGCTCTGCTCGGTCACTGCTGACCCTCCTGCTCGGATCGGATACGCGTACCGGTCCGAGCCTAGGAGCCTAGAACCAGTTGCGCTGGGAACCGACGGACGCGATCCACTGGTTCAGGTAGGCCGCCCAGTCGGTGCCCTGGTACGACTGCAGGCCCACCTGGAAGCAGCGGTAGGTGTCGCTGCCCTCGCTGAACAGCCCCGGCTTCTTGTCCATCTCCAGGACGACGTCCATCTCCCGGCCGTCCGAGACGAAGGTCAGCTCGACCTGGTTCAGCCCCCGGTACTGGGACGGCGGCAGGAACTCGATCTCCTGGTAGAAGGGCAGCGTCTGCCGCGTCCCCCGGATGTGGCCGCGCTCCATGTCCGCACTGCGGAACGAGAAGCCCAGCTGCCGGAACGCGTCGAGGATCGCCTGCTGGGCCGGCACCGGGTGCACGTTGATCGGGTCGAGGTCACCCGCGTCGACCGCACGCGCGATCTCCAGCTCGGTGCTGACCCCGATGTTCATCCCGTGAAGGTGCTGACCCCCGAAGTGGGTGATCGGCGTCTCCCAGGGGATCTCCAGCCCGAAGGGCACCGTGTGCACCGCGCCGGCCTGCACCTTGAAGGCGCCGCCGAGGCGCTGCTTGGCGAAGACGACGTCCTGCTTGTACTCCTGGTCGCCGCCCTCCACCTCCACCCGCGCCTGCAGTCCGATGGACAGCCCCTCGATCTGCTGTTCCACGGAACCGCCCTGGATCCGGACCTCGCCCTGGACGATCCCGCCCGGCACGACGTTCGGCTCTGTGATGATCGTGTCCACCGAAGCACCACCGGCACCCAGGCTCGCGAACAGCTTCTTGAACCCCATGCTCAAACTCCCCTTGAAGGATCTGGCGACTACGCCGCTACTACCGCTTGCGGAAACACGCTCTCAGACGCGGAACCCTAGGCCCCGGTTGCAGGTGTGCGCGTTCCACTACGCTCGACCGGATGAGCGCGCGTCCCGACCGTACGCCCCTGCCCCGGACCTTCTTCGACCGCCCGGTCCTCACCGTGGCTCCGGACCTCCTCGGCCGCACCCTGGTGCGCCGTACCCCGGACGGCCCCATCGAACTGCGCATCACGGAGGTGGAGGCGTACGAAGGGGAGTCCGACCCGGGCTCCCACGCCTTCCGGGGCCGCACGGCACGCAACGCGTCGATGTTCGGTCCGCCCGGACACGCCTACGTCTACTTCATCTACGGCATGTGGTTCAGCCTCAACCTGGTGTGCGGCCCGCCCGGCCACGCGAGCGGGGTCCTGGTGCGCGCGGGAGAGATCACGGTGGGCGCCGACCTGGCCGCCAAACGTCGACTTTCCGCCAGATATCCGAGAGAACTCGCCAAGGGTCCGGCTCGCCTGGCCACCGCCCTGGACGTGGACCGCTCCCTCGACGGCACCGACCTCTGCGGAGGCCTCGATTCCGCGCTCTCCCTCCTGACGGGCACCCCCACCTCGCCCGACCAGGTCAGCAGCGGCCCCCGCACAGGGGTGAGCGGCGCCGGCGCCGCTCACCCCTACCGCTTCTGGATCACCCACGACCCGACGGTGAGCCCCTACCGAGCCCACGCGCCACGCCGCCGCTCAACTTGACTCGGCCCTACCGGACGCCTAACGTAGCCCGAGCCGCTTGAACGGGTCACTGCTCTCAGCAGCCCCCGGAGCGGCCAAACCACCTCACTACGACATACCCCTGGCGGGGTCCAATTCGGCATGCCCGAATTCCCGGCCGGCGGCTCGATTATGAGCCGCAAGGGATAAGCGCTAATGTGGTGGAGCGCCGAAAGGCAAAGACCCCCAACGGTCACCGAATTCAAATCCAAACCGACTGCGACTTTCGAGAAGCAGGGCGCGGAAATGATCTGGTAGAGTTGGAAACGCAAGAACAGAACGAAAGCCCGGAGGAAAGCCCCAGTAAGTGTTACTGAGGGTGAGTACAAAGGAAGCGTCCGTTCCTTGAGAACTCAACAGCGTGCCAAAAATCAACGCCAGAAGTTGATACCCCGTCCACTTCGGTGGAT
>NZ_JBHJTK010000071.1:0-23614 GCF_042267665.1 Streptomyces sp. NPDC056224 | reverse complement strand
GGCCGGCCCCCGCGGGGGCCGGCCCGGACGTTCTCACCACCAGTGGCCGGCAGGCCTTCCTCAGGCGGCCGCCGGCTCGATGTCGATGCGGATCTCCTCACGGGCCAGACGCTCGCACAGTTCGACCGCGCTGTCGGTGTCGGTCGCGCGCACCGCGACACAGCCGAGCCGGTCCCAGTTGTCGCGCAGCGGCCGCACGGTGTCGCCCGGAGCCACGGACACCTGGGCGACCAGTACGTCGGACCGGTCGGCGACCTCCTCGACGCCGGACACCGACACGACGGTGCCGGGAGTGCGCAGAACGAATCGGGCGCACGCGGCACCCGTGGCGTCGGGGGCCACCGCCAGCGCCTCGGTCAGGCCGACCGCCCAGGCCGCGCCGTAGGCGACCATGTCGATCCCGTAGGCGGCCTCGACCAGCTCGACGATGTGGTCCCCGCCCAGCCGGTTGTGGGACTCGATGACGACAGGACCGCGGCTGCTGAGGCGGATCTCGGTGTGGCTGGGCCCGTCGGTCACCCCCATGCCGGTCAGGAACGCCTCGACGGCCCCCGTGATCCTGTCACGGTCGGCGGCCGGGAGCCGTGCGGGCACGGCGTGGCCGAGCTCGGCGAAATGGGACTCGTCCACGAGCTTCTCCGTCACGGCGACGATCACGTGCCGGCCCGCGAAGCTGAGCGCCTCGACGCTGAACTCGGGTCCGTCGATGTACGACTCCATCAGGAATCCGTCCACCACGAACATGGTCGAACCCCGGTCGGTGCGCCCGCCGTCCAGCTCCTTCACGCGCGCCCACACGCGGTCCAGGTCCTCGGAGCTCTCGGCACGGATCAGCCCGAACCCCGCCGTCGTGGAGACCGGCTTGACGATGAAGGGGAATCCGGCCAGCTCGCCGAAGGCGTCCAGCGACTCCCTGCCCTCGACCCGGGCGCAGTGCGGGGCGGGCAGCCCCTGGGCGATGAGGTGGCGCCGCATCAGCCACTTGTCGCGCATCCGGCGGCTCACCTCGTAGCGCCGGCCGTCGCTCAGGCCGAACAGGTCCGCCAGCCGGGCCGCCGGGTTCAGCCCGGGCTCCGTCAGCGAGACCACCGCGTCGACGCCGTACACCGTGCGGGCCGCCTCGGCGAAGGGCAGGACGGTGTCCCAGTCGGTGTAGTCGACGATCAGGGTCACATCGGCGGTCCGCGTCTGGAAGGCGGTGACCTTGTCGGGGTGCTGGACGAGGACGACGCGCACACCGAGTGCCTTGAAGCGCTCCAGATGGACGTCGACCCCGCCGATCAGCAGGACGGTACGGGTACTCAACGGATGGTTCCCTTCAGGTGGCGAGGACGGTTTCCCGGACGACGACCCGCAGCTGCTCCCGTACGGAGGCGATCCGTTCGGCCGCCTCCTGCGGTGAGGCACCGTCGACCACCACGTACCCGTGCCGGGTGAAGGAGTCGGTGGTGCGCGGCAGCTGGTCGCCGGGCCGGAACGGAAAGTGCAGGGCGTGCACGTAGGGCAGGGCGCCGGCCGCCTCCAGCCCCGTGACCGACTCCAGCCGGCCGGGCGGGAAGCGGAAGAAGCCGATGGACGCGGTCCGCCCGGCGGCCGGCACGGCGACCGGTTCGCCGGCCAGTGCGCGGAAGACGGACGCCTCGATGTCGTAGCCGGTGGCCACTTCGACCAGCAGCGGGATGCGGTCGCCGCCCAGGCGGGCCTGGGACTCCACGATCCGCGGGCCGTCGGCGGTGAGGATCACCTCGGTGTGGGCGGGGCCGAACCGGTACCCGGCCAGGTCCAGCAGTCCCGTGGCCACGGTGCGGATCGCGCTCTCCTCGGCCGTGGACAGCGGGGCGGGGTGGACGTGCCCGGTCTCGACGAAGCCGGGGGGACCGTCCGTGTGCTTGGCGGTGACACCGACGACGTGGTGGACGCCGTCCACGGTGAGGGTCTCGACACTGAACTCGGGCCCCTCCAGGTACTCCTCCACGACGAAGGGGCCGTCGAGCCCGGCGCCGCGTACCCGCGCCGCCCACTCCTCGAGGTCGGTCGGCTCCCGGACCAGGGCCACGCCCCGGCTGCCCGACGCCCCCGACGGCTTCACGATCACCCGCTGCCCGAAGCGGCCGACGACGTCGGCGACGGCGTCCACGGACCGCGCCTCTTCGGCCCGCACCACGCTGAGCCCGGCCGCGTCGAGGAGCCGGCGCATGGCCGCCTTGTCGTTGAGCCGGTGCACCGCGACGGCGCTGTTGGGCGCCAGGCCGAGTTCCTCGGCCGCCTCGGCGGCCACCCCCATCGTCTCCTCGGCCCCCAGGTGCAGGACGCGGCCGATGCCGTGCTCACGGGCGGTCTCGACGATCAGTTCGCGCAGGCCGCGGGCGTCGTCGAAATCGGTGAGCAGCAGTTCCTCGGAGTGCAGCGCGACCTCGTCCAGGTACGCCTGCTCCCGCCGGGAGGGGTCCCAGATCGACCAGACGGTGAACCCGGCCTCCACCGCCTTGCGGACGAGCTGGCTGTAGGGCATCACCATCAGGAGCCGGTCGGCAGCGGCGGGGTGCGTCATCGGGGTGGACTCCGTTCACGGTTCTCGGGGAGGGATCAGGTGGCCGCGGAAGCGGCCGGAGCCTGCTGCCGGGCCTCGTCCGCCTGCCGTGCGGCGCGCACCCGCAGGAGGGAGCGGTACACGAGGACGGCGGCGGTGCCGGCACCCGCGTAGAGCAGGCTCATCACCAGCGGCGGGACGAATGCGCCGAGGGTCACGCACAGGGACGCGATGACCAGGGCGATGCGGGCGTTGAGGGCGTACACCGCCATGTACTTGGTGCGCGCGGCGGGATCGACGAGGTCGGCCAGCAGCGCCTGCCGGATGGGGATCGAGGCGATCTCGCCGAGGGTGAGCACGAGGGCCGCGACGATCAGCACCCACCCGGTGTTGCTGACGGCCCAGACCATGTAGCCGGCGGTGAAGACGCCGATGCCCGCGTACAGCCGGGCCCGGTCCGAGATGCGGCTCAGCAGGCTCCCGGCGAACAGCACCAGCGCCACCACCAGGGCGGCGTTGAGCGCGCGCAGGATGCCCAGCATCGCCACCCCGTCCACGCGCGGCCCCGTCCACGACCCGATCGCGGCCAGGGCCTGCTCCGGGAAGTCCGCGGAGAGCCGGATGGCGATGTAGTAGCCGATCTGCATCTCGACGGCGGCGATCAGCACGGCTGCCGCCAGCATCCGAAGGAAGATCCGGTCCCGCGCCACGGCCAGGTAGCCGCGCAGCATCGCCGGGACGCCGGTGGCCGCCTCCTTGCCCGTGCGGGGCGCCGTCTCACTGATCCAGCGCCACACCACCGCGGTGGTGGCCGCGCACAGCAGGGCCGCCCCGGTGAGCAGCTGGGTGAAGTGGCCGTCGTAGAGGAAGCCGCCGAGGAGCGCGCCGGTGGTGAACGCGAGGTTCACCGACCAGTAGTTGATCGTGTAGACGAGCGGCCGGTTCTCCGGCGTCGAGACGTCGATCATCATCGCGTCGGCGGCGGGCGTCGCCACCTGCGAGAAGCAGGTGTTGGCCAGGAACAGCACGAAGGTCGCCCAGCCCGAGGAACACCAGGGCGAGTTGACGAACGCGAGCAGCGCGAAGGAGACCGTCGCCCCGAGCTCGCCGGCGATCAGAAGGGGCCTGCGGCCGTAGACGTCGGCGAGGTGGCCGCCGGCGAAATTGGCGGCGATCCCGGACACCGCCACGGCGAGTGTGAGAAGGCCGGCCTGTGCGGCCCCGTACAGCGACGCGAGATGGATGACCACCAGGGGCATGAGCATGATGCCCAGCAGGCGCTGGATGAAGCCGACGCAGATACGGAGCCTGATGTTCGGGTGCAGCTGCCGGAAGCTCATCGGATCAGCAGGCCCTTTCTGAAGACGCGGATCCGAGATGACCACAGGCGTGAACGGAGCGACAAGGCGGACGCCGGGCAGGGGCGCGACTTGAACAAGTCCCCCCTGTCCGGGTGACGGAGCGACTTCGCCACACCGCCGAGTTGCTGAAGTCGTGGCGCTCGCAGATGGCTTGTTGCCGCTGTCCGAAGCCCGTGGTTGGCTCGGCGCGTCCTGTCCGGCCGGTCCCGTCCGACCGCCGCCGTACCCCTCCCGTGGCCGGGCGCCGTGCGCGCCGCCACGGGAGGGCGAAGGACCTCTGCCGCGCTCGGAAGGAATGCTGGTGTCCACGTTCGACATACGAAGGATCGGTGGCCGGATCGGCGCGGAGGTGACCGGCCTCGACCTTTCCACCGGCATTTCGGATGCCGTTTTCGGCCAGGTCAAAGAGGCGTTCCTGGAACACAAGGTGCTGTTCTTCCGGGACCAGGACATCACCGACGAGCAGCAGCTCGCATTCGCCGGACGCTTCGGCCCGCTCACCCGGAAGCACCCGATGATGCGCACCGTCGACGAGTACGGGACCGCGCAGGTGCTCGCCGTCGACGGTGAGGACCAGCGCGCCGACCACTGGCACACCGACATCAGCTTCACCACCACCCCCTCCCTCGGCACGACGCTGCGCAGCGTCGTGCTCCCGCCCTACGGCGGTGACACCCTGGTCGCCAACGCGGCCGCCGGGTACAAGGACCTGCCGCCCGAGCTGCGCCGGGTCGCCGACGGGCTGTGGGCGGTGCACACCAATCACGCGGAGCAGCCGCGGCTGGGCACCGAACGCGGCGACAAGGTCCGCGAGGCGTTCCTCGCGCGCCGGTTCGAGACCGCGCACCCGGTGGTGCGGGTCCACCCCGAGTCCGGCGAACCGAGCCTGTTCCTCGGCGGCTTCGCCCAGTGGCTGGTGGGCATGGACGTCCGCGAATCCCGCCCGATCCTCGACGTCCTCCAGGCGTACGTGCGGCGGCCGGAGAACACCGCCCGCTGGACCTGGCGCCCGGGCGACGTCCTGATCTTCGACAACCGCAGCACACAGCACTACGCCGTCAACGACTACGGCTCCCACAAGCGGGTGCTGCACCGCGTCTCCATGAACGGCGAGGTGCCCGTCGGCCTCGACGGCAAGCAGAGCTACGCCATCAAGGAGGGCGAGTGAGCACGCCCGCCGCCCCCGTGCCCGCCGCCCCCGTGCCCGCCGCCCCCGTGCCCGCCGCCCCCGGCCCGGCCGGTTTCGCCCGCAGGCTGCGCGGGCGCGAACGGCTCGTCGGCTACTGGATCGCCTGCGACAACCCGGTCGGTACCGAGCGCATCGCCGGCCTCGGCTACGACTACATCGGCGTGGACGGACAGCACGGCGTCATGCACCAGCCCGGCTGGCAGGCGGCCATGCTCGCCGTCGACTCCCGGCAGCGTGCCGCGGGCCTCATCCGTGTGCCCTCGGCCGACCCGGTCGCCATCGGCACGGCGCTCGACACCGGTGCCCGCGGGGTCATCGTCCCGATGGTCGACACCGCCGAACAGACCCGGACCGCCGTACGCGCCTGCCGCCACCACCCGGCCGGCACCCGCAGCCTCGCCGGGCCCGTGCGCGCCGAACTCCGGCTGGGCGCCGTACCCGCCGAGATCGACGACGAGGTCGTCTGCATCGTGATGATCGAGACGGCCGCCGCCCTGGAGAACCTCGACGCCATCTGCGCCACCCCGGGTCTCGACGCGGTCTACGTCGGCCCCGCGGACCTGTCGGCGGCCCTCGGGGCCCGCTACTTCGGCGACCCGTCGGCGGCCGGTGACCTGGAGGCCGCACTGGAACGCATCACCGACACCGCCCGCCGGGCCGGCATCGCCTGCGGCATCCACTGCCTGGACGGGGAGAGCGCCGCCAAGCGGCTGGCCGGGGGGTTCACGTTCGCCACCGTCTCCAGCGACATCACCCACCTTCAGCAGGCGGCCGCCGCGCACCTGGCCGCCGCGAAGCCGGCCTGACCGGTCCATGAGACTTCTTGGGGGAGCAGTGACGACGCAGACGCGGTCCACGGCCGAGGCCGGACGGCTGCCCGCCAGATCGCCCGCCAGCTCGCTCGACGAACTGGTCGGCGGCACACCACTGCTGGAGGTCGCCCTGCCGGGGCTGGCCCCTTCCGTGCGGCTCCTGGCCAAGCTGGAGATGTTCAACCCGCTCTCCAGCGTCAAGGACCGGGCCGCGCTCGCGATGCTGCGCGACGCCGAGGGCAGGGGGCTGCTGCCCCCGGCCGGAGGCACCGTCATCGAATGCTCCTCCGGCAGCACCGGCATCTCGCTCGCGGCGCTGTGCGCCCGGCGCGGCCACCGCTGCGTGATCGTCATGCCCGACAACGCGAGCGAGGAACGGCGCCTCCTGCTGGCCGCGCTCGGAGCCGAGGTGGTCCTCGTACCGCACCGCGACGGGCTGATGGCCGCCTGGGCGCACGCCGAGGAACTGCAGCGGGCCACGCCCGGCTCGTGGGTACCGCACCAGGACCGCAACCGGGCGAACGCGCAGGCCCACTACGACAGCACCGCCCCGGAGATCTGGGAGGCCACCGGGGGCGCGGTCGACGTACTGGTGTGCGGGGTCGGCACCGGGGGCACCCTCAGCGGCACCGCCCGCTACCTCAAGGAACGCCGGGACGTCCACGTCGTCGCCGTCGAACCGGCGCGTTCCCCGGTCATGTCCGGCGGCGAGGCGGGCCCGCACGGCATTCCCGGCATCGGCGCCGGATACGTCTCGGACATCACCGACCTCACCCTCGTCGACGAGGTCGTCGCCGTGCCGGACGGGGCGGCGGCCGCCACGGCCCGCGAGATCGTACGTGCCACCGGTCTCCCGGTCGGCGTCTCCTCGGGAGCCGCCGCCTGGGCGAGCCGCAGCGTCAGCGCGCATCCGCGCTGGGCGGGCGCGACGGTGGTCACGGTCTTCCCCGACAGCGGCGAGCGCTACCTGTCCGCGGCACGCGGCTGACCCGTCGTCCCCTCACGGAAGGACAGTCAGAAATGTGCCGGATCTACGGCTACTTCAACGCGGAGGCGTCGCCGCACGAGATGCGCGCCGTCGCCGCGCTCCAGCGCCACGGCGGCCCCGACGCGACCGGCATCCGCCAGGCACCCGCCTGGGGCCTGGGAAGCAACCGGCTCGCCGTGGTCGACCTGGACGGCGGCCGCCAGCCCTACGGCCTGGACGGCCTGATCCAGGTCGTCTTCAACGGAGAGATCTACAACCACGGAGCGCTGCGCCACCGCCTCGAAGGCCTCGGCCACTCCTTCGACGACCGCTGTGACGGCGCCGTCATCCCCGCCCTGTACCTGGAGTACGGGGACGACTTCACCGAGCACCTCGACGGCATGTACTCCATCGCCCTGGTGGACCTGCGCGGTGAGCGGCCCCGACTGCTGCTGGCCACCGACGAGATCGGCATGAAGCCCCTCTACTACCGGTGGGACCAGGCGGCCCGCTCACTGCACTTCTCCTCCGAGATCCCCGCGCTGCTCGGCTTCGCCGGGCCCGGCCCCCGGATCCGCGAGGCCGCCCTGGACGCGTACCTCGCCACGCGCACGCCGTTCGGCGGGCAGACGATGTTCGAGGGCATCGAGGTCATGGCACCGGCGACGACGATGGTGTGCACGCCGGGCGCGGTGCCGCACAGCAGGCGCCGCCCCGCCGCCGAACTGCCCCCGCCCGGTGCCGGTGACGGGGCCGCCACCGCCGTGCGGGTCCGCCGCGCCCTGCGCGAGGAGGTCGGCCGGCTGCTGGTGGCCGATGTGCCCGTCGCCCTGATCACCTCCGGCGGGCTCGACTCCAGCCTGGTGACCGCCCTGGCCGCCGAGCACGGTCCCGTGCACTCCTTCAACATCGCCTACAAGGGCGTCTGGCCGTTCGACGAACGGCATTTCGCCCGCCAGGCGGCCGAGCGCGCGAGGGCCGCGTACCACCAGGTGGAGATCGACCCGGCCGACTTCCCGGCGCTGCTGGAGGAGACGGTGTGGCACCTGGGGCAGCCCAACGCCGACCCCATCGCCCTCAGCACCTACGCCCTGTTCCGGGCCGTCCGCGCGGCGGGCTTCACCGTGGCGCTGACCGGGGACGCCGCCGACGAGGTGTTCGGCGGATACGGACGGATGCGGCAGGCCGCCGAGGCCGCCGCGGCCGGCGCCGACTGGGCGCCCGACTACCTCGACGCGCTGTCCGCCGTCCCGGCCGCCGTGCGCCGGTGCCTGTACACCGACGCCTTCCGCGACCGGCTGCGCGAGGCCCCGGCTCTGCCGCCCGAGGCGGAGCACGACCTGCTGCACGGCCCCGGCACGGTGCTGGAGCGCATCACCCGGTTCGAGATCGGCCACCGGCTGCCCGCCTACCACCTGCGCCGCGTCGACCACCTGAGCATGGCCGGCTCGATCGAGGTGCGCCTGCCGTTCTGCCAGCGCTCCGTCGTCACCCTCGGCCGCTCACTGCCCGACCGGCTGCGGCTGCACGGCGGGCAGGTCAAACGGACCCTGTACGCGGCCGCCGCCGGGCTGCTGCCCGACAGCGTGCTCAACCGGCCCAAGCAGCCCTTCACCCTTCCGATCACCGCGATGCTGCGGCCCGGGCAGCCCCTGTGGACGCAGGCACGGGACCTGCTCACACCCGCCCGGCTCGCCGCCGACGGACGGCTCGACGTCGCCGCCGTCCGAGCCCTGTTCGAGGAACAGGCCGAACGGCCGGGCGACACCTCGGCGCTGGCCCTGTGGTCGCTGCTCGTGCACGAGGTCTGGCGCGAACAGTTCCGCCCGGCCCGCACCCCGGCGGCGCCGGCCAAGGCCCTGCACACGGCGGTGGCCGCGTGATCGGCCACCTCGCGTACGCCGAGGGCAGCCCCTGCCCCACCTTCGTGCTCGACGCCGCCCGGCTTCCGCACGAAGAGGGAGCACTGATGGTCCACCTCGCCGAGGCCCGGCGCTACCTCGCCTCCGCGGGCGGCGCGCACGTGCTGAAGATCGCGCTGGTGGAGCCGTCCGCCCATCCGATGTTCGACCTCGACTACCGGTTCGTGCAGGCCCTGCCGGGTGCGCCCGACCGGTTCGACCTGCGGGGCTCCTGCGGCCACTCGATCCTGTCTGCGGTCGTCGCCGCGGCCCGCTCCGGGATGCTGGAGCGTCTCGTGCCGGGTGTCCGGATCCGCGTGAACGTCCTCAACAACGGCGACGGCGTGGTGTGCGAGGTCGACCGGGTCGAGCGCGAGGAGGTCCGCTTCACGGTCACCTTCGTGCAGCCCCGGCCGGTTCCCCTCGGCCGGCTGCTGCCCACCGGCCGGCCCCGCACGGCGCTCGACGTCGGCGGAGCGCGCCACGAGGTGTCCATGGTGTCGAGCGCCAACGCCTATGCCTTCGTCGACGCCCGGACCCTCGGCATCCCGGACACCGCGGCCCTGTTCGACGCCGGGGACGACCTGCTGGCCCGCCTGGAGCGGCTCCGCGGCGCCGCCGCCGGCCGGCTGGGCTGGCACCGGGACGGGGCCTTCCCCAAAATCGCCGCGATCCTCCCGGGCGAGGACGGGAGCATCTGCGCCCGCGCCGTGACCGTGCCCGGCTGGCACCCGACGATCGCCCTGACCGGTGCCGTGTGCCTGGGCACCGCCGTCCGCATCCCGCACACCGTGCCCTGGCGGATCGCCCGCGAATCGGGCGCTCCGGACGGCCTGGTGGACATCGTCACCAGCGGCGGCCGCACCGCCGTCGCGGCCGTGACCGCGGCGCCCGGCGGGAGCGGCGGGGACGGCGCCCTGCTGTGGGCGAGCGTCGCGGACAAACGCGTCACCTTCCAGGGCTCGTTCGTCCTGGCACCCCTGAGTCATCTGCAATTCGAGGAGGTCGCCCAATGCCTGGCGCTGTCGGGAGCCGCATGAAACCAGAGCTCGGACCCGAGCTGGCCACGCGGCTGCGCGAGTCCGCCGAGAAGGCCGCGGCGGCCGGCGAGCCGGACCGCGAGGCCCTCTCGGTGCTGCGCGCCAGCGGGTTGCTGGCCACAGCCGTGCCCCGCGCCCATGGAGGCGCGGGCGGGGACGGAGCCGAGGTCAACCGGGTCGTCTGCGAGATCGCCGCCGTCAATCCGTCGGCGGCGATCATCGCGTTCCAACACTTCGCGGTGAGCGCCCGGATCGCGGAATGGGGCACCGAGGCACAGAAGCTGAGGGTGCTGCCGCGCCTGGCCGACGGCAGCCTCCTGGCCGCCTCGTCATGGAGCGAGAACGGCGCGGGGGCGGCGAAGCAGAACCTGGCCAGCACGGGCGTACGCGGCCCCGGCGGAGACTGGGTGCTCAACGGCGCGAAGACGTTCACCACGGGCGCCGCGGTCGCCGACCTGTACCTGGTGCTGGTGCGGACCGGCGCCGAAGCCGGTCCGCAGAGCGCGTACGGCGCCGCCGGCCAGACCTTCTTCCTGGTCGGTGCGGACAATCCGGGGCTCGTCCCGGACCTCGGCCTGGACCTGGCCGGGATGCGCGGATCCGCGACCGGGCTCGTCGCCCTCGACGGCTGCGTCGTGCCGGACGAGGACCGGCTGGGCCCCGAAGGGAACGCGGCCTCGGTCATCGCGGGCGTGCGCGAGACCGGGGCGACCCTCGGCGCGGTCTCGGCCGGCATCGCCCAGGCCGCTTTCGACCTCGCCCTGACCCACGCCCGCTCGCGCGGGCTGCTGGAGCTGGGAGCCGTCCGCCACCGGCTCGTCGCGCTGGCCACCCGGCTGGAGAGCGTACGCGCGACGGTGGAGCGGGCCGGTGCCCGCACCGCCGCCGACCCGGGCCTGGCCACCCTGCACAGCAAACTGCACGCTGCCGCTGCCGCCGAGGAGATCTGCCTCGACGTCGCGCGGATGCTCGGCTCGGCCGGATACGTCGCGGGTTCGGCCGCGGACCGGCTGCTCGCGGACGCCCGCGCGGTGGGGCTGATGGGGCCCACCAACGACCTGTGCCGGGAACTGGTGGCGATGTCGTGGACCGCCTGACGCCCGCCGCCCCCGCGGCCCCCGAACTCGTCGTCAGCGGCCGCCGCCTGGTGACTCCCCGGGGCGTACGCGCCGGGCACCTCCTCATCCGGGGCGGCCGGATCACCGCCGTCGCGGACACCGACACCGCCCCCGCCGGCGCCGAGCGCATCGACGCGGGCGACCACTACGTCCTGCCCGGCCTCATCGACACCCACGTGCACTTCCGCACTCCCGGCCTGACCCACAAGGAGGACTGGGAACACGGCAGCCGCGCTGCCGTCCGCGGCGGCGTCACCACGGTGATGGACATGCCGAACACGCGGCCGCCGACGCTCGACGCCGAGGCGGTGCTGGCCAAGGCGAGCCTCGTGGACGGGCATTCGCTCGTGGACTACCGCTTCCACATCGGCCTCGACCCCGACCACCCCGAACGCCTCGCCCGCCTGGACCCGGCCGTCGCCACCAGCGCCAAGATCTTCATGGCGGGCCACCACACCGCCCCCACCGTGGTGCGCGACCCCGCGCAGCTGGAGAAGGCCTTCGCCGCCGCCGCGGAGGGCGGTGTCCAGCTCGTCCTGCACGCCGAGGACGAGGGACTCTTCGCGCTGCTCGACGCGTGGTGGGGGGAACCCGGCAGCTACCTGGACTACGAGGCCCGCCGACCGCGCACCGGAGGCATCGTCGCCGTCGCGAAGATCATCGAACTGGTGCGGCGGTACGGGACCCGGGCTCACATCCTGCACCTGTCCAGCGCGGAGGAGGCGGACCTGGTCTGTGCGGCACAGGCGGCCGGCCACCCCGTCACCTTCGAAGTCACCGGCCACCACCTGTCGTTCACCGACGAGGACACCCGACGCCTGGGCGCCCGCACCCGGCTGTCCCCCTCCATCCGCGGCCGGGGCGACCAGGACAGGCTGTGGCGGGCCCTGTGGGCGGGCCAGGCCGCCACACTGGGCAGCGACCACGCCCCGCACACCGTCGCCGAGAAGACGAGCACGCCCGCGCTGTCGCCGCCCGGACTCCCCGGGGTCCAGGAACTCGCCGTCGCCGTGTGGACCGGCATGCGCCGGCACCGGCCCGGCGAGGACCCGGACACGGCGATCGCCCGCCTGGCGCACCACATGGCAGCCGTACCCGCCGAGCTGTTCCGGCTGCCCGGCAAGGGCCGCCTGGAACCGGGCGCCGACGCCGACCTCGTCCTCTTCGCGCCCGACACGCCCTGGATGCTCTCCGCCCACGACGTGGAGAGCAAGTGCGGCTGGTCGGCGTACGAGGGCTGGACCTTCACCGGCCGCGTCGAACGGACCCTGCGCGCGGGCCGCACCGTGTGGAACGCGGCCACCGGGTCCTTCGGGGCGTACGACGGCCGGCTTCTGCGGGCGGCTCCCGCACCCACCAGACAGGAGAGCTGAAGCATGGTCAAGAAGATGTCAGTCGTAATCGCCGGCGGTGGCATCGGCGGCCTGGCCACGGCCGTCGCACTGGGCAGCCGCGGCATCGACGTCACCGTCGTCGAACGGTCGGGGCGGGTGGGCACCCAGGGGTCCGGCCTGATGCTGTATCCCAACGGGGTACGGGCGGTGGACGCCCTCGGGACCCAGCTGGGAGCACGCATCCGGTCGCTCGGCCACGTCACCCGGCCCGACGAGGTCCGGACCCTGATGGACGCCTCGGGCACCGTCCTCGCCCAGGAGCCGATCGGCGCGATGGGCGAGGAACTGGGCGCCCCCCAGATCCCGATGCTCCGCAGCGCCCTGCAGCGGGCACTGCTCGACGAGGCGCTCTCCGCGGGCGCCGTCGTGATGCCCGCCACCGCCGTCGAGGACTACACCCAGGCCGACGACGCCGTCAGCGTCCTGCTGTCCGACGGCAAGGTGCTCGGCTGCAGCGCGCTGGTGGGCGCGGACGGGATCCACTCGGCCGTGCGGCGCCGCATGCTCGGGGACGGGCCCGCGCAGTACCGCGGCTACACCTCCGTGCGCGGCCGCACCAAGGGATCCGTACTGGGCCGGCGCTCCTGCGTCGTCAACGGGCGCGGCATCCAGCTCTTCATCGCCCCCGTCGGCGGGGACACCCTGTACTGGACGGCCAAGATCACCTCACCGGCGGGGGTCTGGCCCGCGAAGGGCCCGGTCCGCGCCCAGGAGGACCTGGCCGCCGCCCTGGACGGATGGCACGCCCCCGTCGTCGCCCTGATCCGCGACGCGGATCCCTACGACATCGTGGTGACCGACATCCACGACCGCGACCCGGCACCACGCTGGGTCGACGGCCGAGTTGCCCTGCTCGGCGACGCGGCCCACCCGATGGTCCCGGCCCTCGGCCAGGGCGCCAACATGGCTCTGGAGGACGCCGTCGTACTCGCCGACACCCTGGCCGTGCACGAGGACACGCCCGCCGCCCTCCTCGCCTACCAGCGCGAGCGCCTGGAGCGGACGGCCGCCGTGGTGCTCAAGTCCCGGCGCCAGGGCGCCCTGGACCAGGGGGCCGACCAGGCCGAGGAAGAGCAGCGCAACGCCCGGGTGAAGGCCGCGGGCCGCAAGGACACCGAAACGGCCGACATCCTCGGCTGGCGCCCGCTGGCCAGACGGTGCGAACGGCACCCCGCGCCGGCCGTGGTCGACCTGAAGGAGCGGGTACGGGAGGAGTTCCCCACCGTGGACGCACCGCACATCGTCCTCATCAGCGGGTCCCTGCGCAGGGGGTCCACATCGGACCGCGTGGCCGACTGGTGCGCGCAGCGCTGCGCCGAACAGGGGGCGACCACCCGCGTCTTCTGCGGCGCGGACATCGACTTCCCCGCCTACCGCCCCGGGCTGGGCGCTGCCTGGCCCGACGTTCAGGACTTCCTGGACGAACTGCGCCGGGCCGACGGCGTCGTCCTGGTCTCCCCGACCTACCACGGCACCGTCTCCGGCCTGCTGAAGAACGCCGTCGACTACATCAACGACCTGGACGGGCCGACCCCCTACCTCGAAGGGCGTGCCATCGGCTGTGTGGCCGTCGGCGCCGGAGCACAGGGCGCCGTCTCCACCCTGGCCACGCTGCGCACCATCGGCCACGCGGTGCGCGCCTGGCCCACCCCCGTCGGGGTGGCCGTCTCCGCGGCGCCGGCGCCCCTGCCGGCCGGCGAGCCGGCGTCCACACCCGACGGGGAACGCCTCGTGCAGATGGTCTCCCAGCTCATGTGGATGGGCCGGGTGCGCGTGGCCCAGCGGCCCGCCCTCCTGGGCGCCGCGGCCTGACCCCCACCACAGAAGGAACAAGGAGCAGCACCATGTCCGCAGCATCCGCGTCCGAGAACGCCTACCACGAGCTCCCGAGCCGGCTCGGCCCGGTCTGGCGCGACGCGAACGTCCGCACCGGCCCCTCCCTGGACAGCCCGGTCGTCCAGCTCCTGCTGCCCGACGCCGCCGTCGACCACCGGGCCGAGGGATGGCAGCTCGGCGACGAGGTGGTCGAGGGCGAGCACCGGGACGGCGTGATCGTCAGCTCCGTCTGGTTCAAGCTCGACGGCGGCTGGTCCAGCGCCGTCAACTTCGAACCGGAAACGGTGTCGAAGGTCCTCGAAGACGCCGTCCGAATAGAAGGGGTACCGACCGGGTCCGCCCTCAGCCGGGGCCTGCACGCACGCATCGTCGCCGAGACCGGCGCCGCCGCCCCGTCCACCGATGACGCCGTCGAGTTCGAGGAGTGGCTCGAAGCCGTCAAGGTCTCCCACGAGGAGCTCTACGCCGGCGTCGCCGCCGAGATCGAGTCCCACATCATGACGAAGGGCTTCTGAACGGCCGCAGGTTCGCGAGGGACGCCCGGGACGCCGACCCGGGCGTCCCGGCACCGACAGGCCGAGGCCGAGGCCGAAGACGAGGAACGCCAAACCGAAGGGCCCCGCCGCGCGATGACCACGGGATTCCCCTACCTGGGCGCCGGACCCGACGCGATCGAATCCCTCGCGCAGACCCGGATCTCCTGCTGGGTCCACTGCCTGCGCGACGCGCTGTACGCCACCGGGCTGCGCGAGACCGCCCGCGCCCTGGCCCAGCCCGTGGACTTCGTCATCGAGCGCACCGCGACCGGCGAACTGCTCACCGTCTACGGCGGCCTCGACGCCGACTACCACCACCCGCGTTTCCAGCGAGGTCTCAGCGCCCGCTGGGAAACCTCCCCGCACCACGAGGAACAGGCACTCGACCTGGTCCACCGGGAGCTGGCCCGCGGCCACGCCGTGCCCGTCTCCCCGGATCTGCGGGGCATGCGGCACTCGGAGTTCTACCGCATCCCCCACACCGGCTACCCCCACACCCTCCTCGTGCACGAGGTCGGCCCGCACACCGCCCGGGCCGCCGACCGCAACACCCGTGCGAGCAGCGGCTTCACCGACAACAGGGGCACCGTTCCCACGGACGAGCTGCGCCGGGGCATGGCCGGAGCGCCCGTCCTGGTGTGGGACACCGGGCCGCCCGACGCCGACTGGGCCGACGAGCTGCACCGGCTGCTGGAGTGCTCCGTACAGCGCATGACCCGGCCTGGCCGGGCCGAGGCGGGCCTCGCCGGCCTGCTGGCCCTGCCCGGCGTACTGGAGGAACTTCAGCAGCATCCCGGCCGCGCCCGCCTGCTCCGGCTGCGCGTCGCCGGTCCGCTGCAGCGCCAGGTCGCCGGGGACCGCCTGCTCCTCGCCCGCATCCTCGCCGGCGACACCCTGCTGCGGGAGCGCGGTCCGCGCACGGCGGCGCTGGCCGCCGAGTGCGCCGACCTGACACGCGCCTCCTCCGACGCCCTCGTGGACCTGGCCCGCGCTGTCTTCCTGCTCGGCCGCTCCTGGTCCGCCGAGGCCCTGCTGCTGTGCGCGCGACGCGCCGGCCGGGTCCACGCACTCGACGCCCTGGCGGCCGACCGGATGAGCGCCCTCGCCGCGACCCTGCGCTGAGCGCGCGACTCAGCGGCCGACGGCGGACACCACGAGCGCGGCGTTGTTGCCGCTGAACCCGAAGCTGTTGACGAGCGCGTGCTCCGCCCGCGGCGCGCAGACGGCGTCGGTGACGGGCACGATTCCGTCCGGGACCTCCAGTGGGCTGCGCAGACCCGGCGTCCCCGGCACCCAGGCCTCCCGGAGGAAGGCCGAGGCGGCGACCACCCCGGGAAACGCGGACGCGTGCAGCAGATGACCCACGGCCCCCTTGTGGGAGCTCACCGGGACCGCGCCCCAGCCCAGGGCCCGGGACACCTCGCCGACGGCGGCCACCTCCGCAGCGTCCCCCTGGAGCGTTCCCGTCGCATGGGCGTGGACGTAGTCGATGCGCCGCACACCCGCGTCCTCCAGCGCCGCCAGCATGCAGTCCCGGATCACCCCGGGCTCCGAAGCCACCGCGTGGGTGGAGCCGACCAGGCAGGCGGCGCCGCTCAGCAGGGCCTGGGGCCGGTGGCCCCGGTCGAGGGCGGCCGCCCGCGTCTCCAGGACGAACGCCCCGCCCCCCTCCCCCACGGTCAGGCCGTCCCGCCCGGTGTCGAACGGCCGCGCGCCCGCCGGACTCAGCGTCCTCACCACGTCCATGCTGGCGTACTCGTACGGATTGAGCGCGCTCGCGCCCACCACCAGCGCCGTCGTCCCCAGACCGGACAGCAGCCACTCGCGGGCGAACACGGCGCCGAAGGCGGCGGACGCGCACGCGTGCGACAGATGGACCACCGCCGCCTCGCCCGGCGCACTCCCGCACGCCGCGAGGAGCGGGTCCGGGTCGGGACCCGTGACGTCCCGGCCGCGCCCCGGCGCCTGTGGTGAGGACGGGTCCGCGGACAGCTCCAGGGCCTGGGACACGATCACCACCAGGGCCCCCTGCGGCAGCCGTCGCAGACCCGCCGCGCGCAGCGCCTGCCGGGCCGCGCTCAGCGCGAGGCGTTCCTTGCGGAGCCCGGGAGCGGCCGGGCAGTCGACGGGCCGCACCGCCGCCACGGTCCTGCTGCGGAAGTCGCCCTCGAAGGCCGTCAGCGGGCCGAACGCCCGCGCTCCGCGCCGCAGCCCGTCCCAGAACGCCCCGGGCCCGCAGCCCAGCGCCGTCACCAGACCCGTCCCGGCCAGCGCCAGGGCCGTCATGCCGCCGCCTCCCCCGCCGCCCAGGCCCGCAGCCGCACCCGGTCGTGCTTGCCGCTCCCCGTGCGCGGCAGCGAGGTGAGGACGCGTACCGTACGCGGCCTGATCTGCGGGGGCAGAGCGCGCCGGCAGACCTCGACGACCCGTCCCGCCACCCCGCTGCGGTCCCCGTCCGCACTCTCGACGAACACCCACACCACATCGCCGCGGTCCCCACCGCGGACCCCGACCACCGCGGCGTCCCGCACACCGGCCGCCGTGCGCACCGCGTCCTCCACCACGGTGGGCGCGACCGTCTCGCCGTGGACGACCAGCACCTCCTTGATCCTCCCGCTGACGGTCAGCCACCCGCCGTCCGTCAGGCGCCCGGTGTCACCGGTGCGGAGCCAGCCGTCATCGGTGAAGGCCTCCCGGGAGAGCTCGCCGGACTCCGCGCCGAGATATCCGAGCATCAGGCTCGGACTGCTGACCTGTATCTCTCCGGCAGGGCCGGCGATCCGGGCCCGCACACCGTCGAGAAGCCGCCCGGCCGCCCCCCGGCGCACGTCGCCCGGAGCGTTGAGGGCGACATTCGGCCCCGCCTCGCTCAGCCCGTACCCGTCGTGCAGCGCGCCCCCCGTGACGCGCAGGAACTCGTCGTACAGCGCCTCGGTCAGCACGTCCCCGCCGCACCCGCGGATCCGCAGGGAGCCCAGCAGCCGTGCCACGTCCCGGTCCTTGACGGCCTCGGCGGCCAGCATCCGGTACATCGAGGGGACACCGTCCAGGGAGGTGGCCGCCGCCCCGTCGAGCAGCGACAGGACCCGCCGCAGGTGGAAGCCGCTCTCGGCGAACAGGTGGGCCCCGGTGGCACGCCAGACCTGGAGCACGCTGAACCCGTAGGCATGACGCAACGGCAGCGGCAGCACCAGCCCGTCGCGCGGCGTGACCCCCATCCGCCGCCCCGTCGCGGCGCCCTGATGGAGGAGGGCGGAGCGGGGGACGGCCACCGCCTTCGGATCCCCGGAACTGCCCGAGGTCCAGAACACCGCGGCGGTCTCCTCCGGCAGGGCCACCGCGGGCCCGGGGCCCGCCGGACCCACCACCGGCTCCCCGCCCGCCCCGCAGGTGATCACGGCGGCGGGCGCGATCCGGCGCACCGGCGCGGCGCCATCAAGCAGCAGGGGCGCCCCCACGAGCTCGGCGGCCACCGCCGAGGCCGCCGCCGTCAGCGGATGGTCGCAGGCCAGCGCGGCCCCCCGGCCCGGCCCGGCCCCGGCCGCCGCCAGGGCCGCGGCCGTACGGGAGACCAGGCGGGCCAGATACCGGGGTGCGACGGGCTCACCGTCCACGGTCAGCGGCGGCAGAGCGCCCCCCGCGGCCCCGCTCACGCCGCTTCCTTCGCTTCGGCCCCGTCGCCGAACAGGCCCCGCACGCCCACCGGGACGTCCGTGTCACGGACCGGCACGGTGATCACGGCCGTGCGACCCTCCCGGTTGGCGGCCCTGGCCCGCGCCAGTGCCGGGACGAGCTCCGCCGCCGTGGTGCACCGCGCGGTCAGACCACCGGCCGCCGCCACCGCCGCCTGTACGTGACCGGGGGCCGTGAACCGGGTCAGGCCGTCGGGCGCGCCCTCCCCGGCGCGCACGAAGCGCGGCCAGCCGTAGCCGCCGTTGTCCAGCACGAGCACGGTGATCCCCAGGCCCTGTTCGACGGCCGTCGGCAGCGCGGCCAGACTCATCTCCAGCGCACCGTCCCCGCACACGAGGACGGTGTTCCGGTCCGGTGCGGCCAGCGCCGCGCCCACGGCCGCGGGCAGCCCGAAGCCCACCATCGTCTGCTCGCCGGGCGTGATGACATGGGCCGCGCCGCTGACGGACACCACGGGAAAGTGATAACCCCACATGTCGTGCAGGCCGTTCTCCTGCACCAGCGTCGCGTCCCGGGAGAAGACGTCCTGCACGGCGCGCAGCGCCGCCGACACGCTCAGCGCGTCCCCGGCCCCGTCCGCCGCAGCGCAGTACCGGGCGTGCATGTCCTCACGCACCGCGCGCACCCGGGCCAGGCGCGCCCGGCCGCGCTCCGTGGCGGCCACCGGCCGCTCCTCCAGTACGGCCGCCAGCTGCTCCACGACGACGCGGGCGTCACCGAGCAGGGCGACCTCGGGTTCCAGGGCGGTGAGGAAGACGGCCGGATCGATGTCGATGTGGACGAGCACCGCCTCGCCGAGGGAGTCCCAGCCCATCCGCGCCGTCTCCTCCAGCCGCGAGCCGACCGCGACGACCACGTCGGCGTCGGCGAGCAGCCCGTCGGCCGGGGGAGTGGTGTACAGCCCCACCAGTCCGCAGGCCAGCGGATGTTCCTCGTCCACGGTCCCGCGCCCGGCCGCCGTCGTGAAAACGGGCGAGCCCAGCAGCTCCGCGAGCCGCCGCACGGCCGGGCCGGCGCCCGAGGGCCTGCACCCGCCGCCCGCCACCACGACCGGCAGCCTGGCCGCGGTCAGGAGCCCGGCCGCGCGCCGCACCTCCTGCGGGTCGGCGCCCGCCAGGATGCGCTGCACGGCCGCGCGCCGACGCGGCTGCGGCGCCACCGACGGCAGGCGCAGCACCTCGTCGGCTATCTCCACGAGCACGATGCCCGGACTGCCGTTGACGGCCAGGTGCACCGCCCGCCGCAGCGCCCACAGCAGTTGCCCCTCCCGCTCCACCAGGAAGCTCCACTTGACCAGCGGGCCCGCCATGGCCGCCTGGTCCGTGTACTGGAAGCCGCCGCGCCCTATCCCGGCCACCGGCACCCTGGTGGTGACGACCAGCACCGGCGCGCCCAGCGAGGAGGCCTCCAGCATTCCGGTGAGGGCGTTGGCGAAGCTGGGACCCGAGTTGACGGCCAGCACAGCGGGCCGCCCGGAGACCGCCGCGTGCCCGATCGCCGCGCAGGCCGCGACCCGCTGGTCGCGTACGGCGACGACCCGCAGGTCCGCGTACGAACCGGCCGCGTCCATCAGGCCGGGCTCGTCCGAGGGAAGTCCGAAGACGGCATCGCATCCCGCGTCCGCGAGGGCTCGGGCGACGACGTGCCAGGGGGAGTGGTCGGTGGTCACAGTGCTCCTCGGAGGGTCGGTACGGATCAGCCGGTCCGGGCGATCTGGCGCAGGTACGCGCGGGCGACCGCGCTGCGCTCCCGGAGCACCGCGTCGACACCCGGCGGCACCGGAGGTGACGGGGGCGCGGGTGGCGGCGGGCCGTTCCGGCAGACCCGAGCGGCCACCGCCCAGAACGCCCCGGTGTCCGCGCGGCGCAGCACCTCGCAGACGTAGACGGCCGGAGCCCGGCCGGAGCCGGCCATCGCCCGGGCCAGGTCCACGGCGGCCTGCCCGTCCGAGTGCTCCGCGCCGAGGACGTAGCCGGGGCCCTGCCAGCCCGTGGCGGCGCTGAAGTGCTGGAGCAGTCCGGAGGGTTCGAGCGCCACGGAATCGCTGGGGCGCAGCCGCCTGCCGCGGTCGTCGTGGCGCGCGACGAACTGATCGGCGGCGTACACGCCGTAGTCGGTGGCCGCGAGGACCACGGGAACGCCCCGCCCGGCGCCCGGCACGGACGGATCGCACACCTGCGACAGCTCCGACAACGCCGCGCACACCGCGTCGGCGGCGTACGGGTCCGCGAGGAGGCGGCGCGCTCCCACGGCGGGCCGGGCGGGATCGCCCTGCTCGCGTCCGCGGACGACGGGCGGACTCAGTACGCAGGTCAAGGGCGGGCTCTGCGTCCGGCTTCGGCCGACAGCAGCAACGGGCGGCCGGCGGCCTTCCCCATCCGGCGGACGCCGCTGGCCCGCGGACCGTAGCCGCCGAACGGACGGTTGCCGTCTTCCACGTCGAAGGTGATGCGCTCCTGGCACACCACGCTCGTCGAGATGCGGGTCTGCGTCAGCGCCGGCTCGCCGAACACCGAGACGTACATGCCGCGCGCCGTCTCCTCGGGGGAGTGGAGCCACTGCCGGATCTGCCCCGCGTGCTCGTACTCCATGGTCAGGACGACGGGGGAGAAGAACTCCGGCGGGTGCAGGGCCCCTTGCCACGGCATGTGCAGCAGCGACGGCTCGACCGCGCCGCGCAGCGTGTCCACGCCGCCGCCCCGTACGACGGACTGCCGGTGGACGGCGAGGAACGCCGCCGCGCCGTCCACCGCGTCGGGATAGACCAGGGGAGCCACCCTCGTGGAAGCGGCGCGGCGGTCGCCGATGCGCACGTCCGCGAGCGAGTCGGCCAGGCGGGTCACGACCTCACCGGCCACCGAACGGTGGACGAAGACGATGTCGGTGCACAGGCAGTCCTGGCCCGAGTTGTAGAGGCGGGCCGCCAGCACGCTGCGGCAGGCCTCGTCCAGATCGGCTTCCGGGCCGACCACGACGGGATTGGGCCCCGACCCGAAGGCCAGCAGCAGTGCGTCGTCCGGCAGCCGCGCCGCGACGTCGGCGGCGTTCTCCGGCTGCCCGGTGAACACCACGGCGTCCGAGGAGGCGCAGTCGGCGAGGAAGGCCCGCTGGGACACCGGCGCCATCTCCACGAGGCCGCCGTGCGCGCGCACCGCCGGCCCGAGGATCTCGTGGACGGCCATCGCCGACCGGGCCACCCGCGCCGAGGGCCGGATCCGAATCTCATCGGTGTACAGGGAGGGAATGACCCCGAAGAGGACGTAGGAGTACAGCAGGTTGTTCGACGGAAGGAACGTCGCGAGCCGTCGGAGCCGTCCCGGGGAATTGCGCAGTATTTCCCAGGGGGCGCCCGAAAGCGCACGCAGCGACCGGAAGAATTCGTCCTCCGCGGCCTGCCGGGTGGCGACCCGGGTGAGGACGGACATCAATTCGCTGCGCCGGTCCAGCAGCGCGCCGGCCAGCGGCGGAACAACCTCGTCCAGCCCGTCCGCCGTGGTGCTGAACTGCTGTGCATCGATGACGTCGCTCTGCATCGCACACCCCTCCGGACGATGGCCATGACGTTCGGGCTCCCCTGGAGGGTCACCCCGGGCGGCCGGAATCCGCATCTCGCGGTGTGCTCTCTTTCGCCCGGTTTCCGGCAGGCGGACCGACTCCGGAAAACAGAACGTTCATTCGCGAAAATTCGTGGTCCGGGGCCCGTTCGCGCCGTTCCGGAGAGCATTCTCGGAGAACGCCGCTGCACCGGAGGGCCAGTAGCATCCGGAACTATCCGAACGCGGGTCCGATGAAAAGGAGTGACACGCAGTGTTTCCCGTGGAATACCGCTGGGGTGTCCTCCTTTCGGCGGCCGGCCTCAGGAAGGGGGTCCGATTCCCATGACTCTGCCCGAAAGCCTCGCCGTGAAGAGCGCGTCAGAGGTCCCGCTGGACAGCCTCGTCGACTTCGTGCGGTCCTACGAGGAGAGCATCACCGGCATCGCCTCGTACACCCGGGAGGACATCCTCCTGGAGACCGGCCACCCGGGCTACGACCCGCTCCACAACAGCTGGTGCCTGCTGCGCCCGCAGGGCGACGTCATGGCGTGGGCCGCGCTGACCGTACGCGGCGGCACGTCCCTGGACGGCGCGCTGACCGTGCTGCCCGGTGACGACGGCGACACCGCCGCGCGCGAACTGCTGGGGCGCCTGCTGCGGCGCACGGAGGAGCTGGACCGGGAGCACGGCTCGGAATCCGAGATCACCATCGGCGGTGTGCTGACGGGGGATCCGGTGGTTCCGCGCGTCCTGGAGGAGTCGGGGTTCCGCCGGCAGGCGAGCTTCACGCAGGCGGAGATAGACCTGACCTCCCCGCCGGTCGCGGCCGTCCTGCCCGAGGGGGCTCGCGTACGGCCGATCGGCACCACGCCGCAGGACGTGCGCGCCGTGTACCAACTGCACGTCCAGACACGGGCCAAGGGGACCCGGACGCTCGACTACGAGACCTTCCGCGCCCGGCTGGACCAGTTCGGTGTCGCGACGGAGGAGGGCGTCGGCATCGCCCTGCTCATCGAGATCGCCGGCCGGCCCGTGGGCCACGTCCTGGCGTATGCCGGAGACGGCCAGGGACGGATCGTCGACGTCGGTGTGTCGCCGGCCTCCCGGGGTCTGGGCATCGGCCTGGCCCTGGTCGTCACAGCCCTGGCAGGGCTCAGGGGCCTCGGCTGCCATCTGGCCCTGCTGGCTCTGGACTCCTCGCGGATCCAGGACCTGAACGGCTTGTACACGCTGCTCTCCGTGAAGGGTTCCCGCGCCGTCACGCACTACGTCAAGCGCCCGACCTGAGACCGTCCGTGCCGGTTCAGAAGGACACCGTAAGCATCGTCCGCGCCGCCCGGAACCGTCCACCGGAGTTCCGAAAGTATCCGGATCCCCAGGGATCAGCCGACACTCAGCCAAGTCTGGTGGAGGTCATGCAGAACAGGTCCGAGGAGAAGAAATGACCGTCCGTCTGTTCACGTCCGAGTCCGTGACCGAGGGCCACCCCGACAAGATCGCTGACCAGATCAGCGACACGATCCTCGACGCGCTCCTCACCGAGGACCCGACATCGCGTGTTGCCGTGGAGACCCTCATCACCACGGGTCTCGTGCACATCGCGGGTGAGGTGACGACGAAGGCGTACGCGCCGATCGCGCAGCTCGTCCGCGACAAGATCCTCGAGATCGGCTACGACTCCTCGAAGAAGGGCTTCGACGG
>NZ_JBHJTK010000070.1:0-23810 GCF_042267665.1 Streptomyces sp. NPDC056224 | reverse complement strand
CCCTGTGGGAGAGTAGGACGCCGCCGAACAATCATTGCGGAAGCCCCGCACCAGACCCTCCGGGGTCCGGTGCGGGGCTTTTCTGCGTTCAGGACCCGCGTTTAGGGTCTGGACATGCCGAATGAACGAGACGCGGTTCTTCTCCTGCCCGAGCGCGGTCATCCCGGACACCGGGACACCTCCATAGGCGGACCGCTGCTGTGGCCGGCCGGTGAAGCGTGGCCCACGTGTTCGGTCCCGGACGAGCAGGAGCCCTCCGGGGAGCCGGCCGTCGCCATGGTGCCCGTCGTCCAGGTCTACCGGCGCGACGTGCCCGGTGAATGGTGGCCGGGCGGCATGGACCTGCTGCAGATTCTCTGGTGCCCCAACGAGCACTGGGAGGCCCAGCAGAACCAGGCCGAAGGGGCTCCGACGGTGGAAGTGCGCTGGAGGCTGGCCGCAGAGGTCGTGGCGCCGGATGTCGGACCCGGGGATCGAAGCGGTCACGGGCGTCACGAAGAGGGACTCGTGCCGCATCGGTGCACCGTGTCGATCGAGTCGGTGGCCGACGACGTGGACCGGCCCGTCAGCCGCTACGACGTGTGGAAGATCGGCGGGCACCCCCGGTGGTCGATCACCGATCCCCGTGAGATCCGCTGTGGCACCTGCGATGCCCGGGCGGAGCTGCTGTTCACGGTGTCCAGCGGCGACGTGACGGGCGTCGACGTCGGCCGGTCGGGTGAGCTGAGGATCTTTGCGTGTCCTGCGGATGCCCGGCATGGGGTCCAGATGGATCTGGCCTGACGGCTCGTAGGGTTGGGGCATGGGCTATGACCTCGTCATCTTCGACAACGACGGCGTGCTGGTGGACAGCGAGCCGCTCGCCAACAGCATCCTCGCCGGGTACCTGAGCGAGCTGGGGCACCCGACCTCCTACGAGGAGTCGCTCCGCGACTACATGGGGGCGGCCGTGCACCGGGTGCACGACCTCGTCCTGGAGCGGACCGGGGAGAGGCTGCCGGACGACTTCGACGAGGAGCTGTACGCGCGCACCTTCGCCGCGTTCGAGCGGGAGCTGAAGCCCGTCCCGGGCGTGGAGGAGGTGCTCGGGGCACTCACCGCGAACGGGATCGGGTACTGCCTGGCCTCCTCCGGGAGCCACGAGCGGATCCGGGTCGGACATCGCGCGGCCGGGCTCGACGGGTGGTTCGAGGAGGAGTGGATCTTCAGCTCCCAGGATGTCGGCCAGGGGAAGCCCTCGCCCGATCTGTTCCTGCACGCGGCTCGGTCGATGGGGGTGGAACCCGCGCGGTGCGTCGTCGTCGAGGACAGCCCGCTCGGCGTGCGGGCCGCGCTCGCCGCGGGCATGGACGTGTTCGCGTTCACCTCGATGGTGCCCGCCGAGCAGCTCGGCGGGGCCACCGCGTACTTCGGGGACATGAAGCAGCTGCCGGGACTTCTGCAACTGCCCGTGTGATCGCTCTACCCCCCGGTAGCCCCGGGGCCTACGCTGACCCGCCATGACGGATGATGTGCGGCTGCGGCTGCGGCTGCGGCGCGGGCGGGGTGCTCTGGGGTTCAGCTTCTTCGCGCAGGGTGTCGCCTTCGCCCTGCTCGTGACGCGGATTCCGGCCATCCAGGACCGGTACGGGATATCCGACGGGCTGCTGCCCGCCTTCCTCGCCGCCGTGCCGGTCCTCGCCGGCGCGGCGAGCGTCGCCACCGAGCACCTCGTGAAGCGGGTGGCGCCCAGCGCGGTGCTCAGGTGGGCGCAGCCTCTGGTGCTGCTGTCCCTGCTGGGGGTCGGGGCCGGCAGCCGGATGTGGCACGTGGCCCTGGCCCTGGGGGCGTTCGGGCTTTCGGTCGGTGCGCTGGACGCCTCGATGAACATGATCGGGGTCAGCCTGCAGCGGGCGTACCGGCGCAGCATCATGCTGGGTTTCCACGCCGCGTACAGCCTCGGCGGGATCCTGGGGGCCTCGGCCGCGTGGGCCGGGGCGCACTGGCATCTGGACCTGTTCCTCTCCTATCTGCCCGTCGTGGCCCTGTTGCTGCCGCTCGTGCTGTGGGCGAGCCGCGACTACGTCGTCACCCCTTCCGGCGCGGGCCAGGAGAAGGGGCTGGGCACGGGCGGTGGCAAGCTGCTGTTGCCGCTCTGCCTGGTGATGGCGTGCGCGTACATCGGCGACTCGACGGTGGCGAACTGGAGTGCGAAGTACCTGCAGGACGTGCTGGGGAGCTCCGAGCAGTTGGCGACCGTCCCGTACAACGTCTACATGGTGACCACCCTCCTCGGGCGGGCCGTCGGGGACCTGGGCGTGCGGCGCTTCGGGGCCGCGGCCGTCGTACGGGGCGGGACGGTGGTCGCGGCCTCCGGTTTCGCGGTCGTGGCGGCCGCTCCGGGCGCGTGGGCGGGGATGCTCGGCTTCACGCTGCTGGGGATCGGGCTGTGCGTGATCGTGCCGCAGACCTTCGCCGCCGCGGGGAGGCTCTTCCCGGGGGCGTCGGACACCGCCGTCGCCCGGCTGAACATCTTCAACTACGTCGGGTTCCTGATCGGGTCGCCGCTCGTCGGCGGGATCGGGGACGCCTGGAGCTACCGGGGCGCGATGCTCGTGCCGATGGTTCTCGTCATGATCACTCTGTTCCACGCCGGCTCGTTCGGACCGCGGGCGGCCCGCTACGGTGTCGGGCATGAGCGGCCGCGGGTTGTTGATGTGGGACGAGGCGGTAACGAAGTATGACTTCGGGCCCAGCCATCCGATGGATCCGGTGCGTCTGGCGCTGACCATGGGCCTGGTACGCGCCTTCGGGCTGGACCGGGTCATGGAGGTACGGGCGGCCCGCGCGGCCGGGGACTCGACGCTGAAGCTGGTCCACCGGGAGGACTACGTCGCCGCGGTGCGCGAGGTGTCCGCGGACCCCGGGGTCGCCGACGGCTCGTACGGGCTGGGAACCGTGGACGATCCCGCCTTCCACGGCATGCACGAGGCTTCGGCGCTGATCGCAGGGCAGTCGGTGGCGGGGGCGGAGGCGGTCTGGCGCGGTGAGGCCGAGCACGCCGTGAACTTCGCCGGCGGGCTGCACCACGCCATGCCGGGCGGCGCGGCCGGCTTCTGCGTGTACAACGACGCCGCCCTGGCCGTCGCGCGGCTGCTGGAGCTGGGGGCGGAGCGGGTCGCGTACGTGGATGTGGACGTCCATCACGGGGACGGCGTACAGGCGGCGTTCTGGGACGACCCTCGGGTGCTGACCGTCTCCGTGCACGAGCATCCGCGGACGCTGTTCCCGCAGACCGGCTGGCCGCAGGAGACGGGAGGGCCGGCGGCCGAGGGGTCGGCGGTGAACGTCGCGCTGCCCGCGGGGACCGGGGACGAGGGGTGGCTGCGGGCCTTCCACGGGGTCGTGCCGGAGCTGCTGGCGGACTTCCGGCCGCAGGTGCTGGTGACCCAGCACGGGGCGGACACGCACTTCGAGGACCCGCTGGCGCATCTGGCGGTGTCCCTGGACGCCCAGCGGGCCGTGCAGGAGGCCTGTCACCGGCTCGCGCACGAGTATGCGGACGGGCGGTGGCTGGCGCTGGGCGGCGGCGGGTACGCGGTGGTGGACGTCGTGCCGCGCTCGTGGACGCACCTGGTGGGGATCGCCGCGCACCGGCCCGTGGATCCGGAGGCGGCCGTGCCGGCCTCGTGGCGGGACGAGGTGTACGCGCGGACGCGGGCGCTGGCGCCGGGCCGGATGACGGACGGGCGGACGGTGTCGTGGCGGGACTGGGACGCGGGGTACGACCCGGCGGACCGCACGGATCAAGCCGTGCTGGCGACCCGGCGGGCGGTGTTCCCGCTGCGCGGCATGCTGACCTGACGACGGGTCGTTACGCCGACCGTGGGGCTGTTCACCGGAACTGATGATCCACCAGTTTCGTTGAGGCAGCATCGGAGGGTGTTGAGCACCGCCGCGCTGCGTGCGCATCTGCTGGCCGCCCGGTTGGCCGGGCCGATCGCCACCTCCCGGGAGGAGAGCCTGCGCAGCTACCGGCTGTTCGCGGCGCGCGATCCGCGGGTGCTGCTCGGGCTGGATCCGGAGCGGGGCTGGGGCGAGCGTGACCTGCTGGGGCTGATGGCGGACAAGTGCGGGGTCTCGGCGGACCCCGCGCACGTCAGCGGGCCGGACGTGATCGATCCGGAGCTGACGCTGGCGGCGCTGGAGGCCTTCGCCGGGCGGCTGCGCATGGCGGCCGGGGCGCGGTCCCCGGTGTTGTTCGGGACGGGTCACCCCCATCGGCTCCTGGGTTTCTACGCCGGGTTGGCCGAGGCGATGTCGGCGGCGGGATGTGTCGTCCTCACCCCGGCGCAGGGGGTGAGTGTCGACATGGCGACCCGGTTCGGCGTACGCACGTACGCCATCGATTACGTACGGGGGGTCGCACTGGTGCGGGAACCCGGCGTGCGGCCGGCGGGGAGTGTGACCGGCGCACACTCCCATTCACCCCTGCCGGTTCGGATCGCTCTGGGTGCCCTCGCGGAGGCCGGCGGGCCGTTGCCGGAGCTGGTGGTGGGGGACCACGGATGGGTCTGCGGCGCAGGTCAGCTGGGTGTGGAGGCGATCGGGCTGGCGGATACGGACGATCCCGCGCTGTTCGTCGGCGAGGCCGAGGGGCGGGTGGCGGTGGCCGTTCCGCTTGATGACGCGGTGCGTGCGGACCACTACCGACCGCTTGCTCGCTATGTACTCAATCGGGCGCGTCTGTCGGGGTGAAAGGAGTGGCCGTAGCTCCTCTTCCCCACTCGTATCACGCGCCCCTACTCTGGGGAGTGAGCGTGCGACGACGAGGAGTAACCGGAGGGGAAGCCGGTGCCCGTCATGCGCGGAAGGTCAAGGTGTGTCATGGCTGCTGGCGAGAGGCCTCTCAGTGAGGTTCAGTTCCTGACCGTGGCGGAGGTCGCCTCGGTGATGCGAGTGTCGAAGATGACCGTGTACCGGCTGGTGCACAACGGGCATCTGCCCGCAATCCGGGTGGGCCGGTCCTTCCGGGTCCCCGAAAATGCGGTTCACGAGTACCTCCGAGAGTCCTATGTGGGGGTGGAGTCGGCCTGAGACTGACCGCGGCGCGCCCTCGGATTACAAGCTCAGAGCTCGGGACGGTAGGCTAGGCCGACGTAGGTCGTGTGGGCCCCGACGCCCCGCACCGAATGAAGAGAAGTGAGCGAGGGTAGTCGTGGGCTCTGTTATCAAGAAGCGGCGCAAGCGGATGGCTAAGAAGAAGCACCGCAAGCTGCTCAAGCGCACCCGCGTCCAGCGTCGTAACAAGAAGTAAACGGCAGCTGTACGTGTTCTCCGCAGCCCCTCCACCATCCTGGTGGGGGGGCTGCGGTGCAGCCGGAGACGGTTGCTCCATCTAGGGAGGCGCTGAGCTCGTGGGGAAGGTCGTACTGGTCACCGGGGCTGCCCGGCAGCTGGGGGGCCGCTTCGTGCGCCGCATCCAGCGTGACCCGGAGGTCGAGCGGGTGATCGCGGTCGACGCGGTGACACCGCCGCACCGGCTCGGATCGGCGGAGTTCGTCCGTACGGACATCAGACAGTCGGCGATCGCCCGCGTGCTGGCCGAGCACGCCGTGGACACGGTGGTCCACCTGGCGGTCACCGGGGGAAGAACCGGCGGTGCGCACAGCACCGTCAAGGAAACGAACGTCATCGGGACGATGCAGCTCCTCGGGGCCTGCCAGAAGTCACCGACGGTGCGACGGCTCGTGGTGAAGTCCAGTACCAGCGTGTACGGGGGCACCTCGCGGGATCCGGCCGTCTTCACCGAGACCACGCAGCCCAAGTCGCTGCCGGCGGGCGGCTTCGCCAAGGACGCCGCCGAGGTCGAGGGGTACGTACGGGGCTTCGCGCGCAGGCGGCCGGACGTCGCGGTGTGCGTGCTGCGGTTCGCGAACATCCTGGGACCCTTCGCGGACTCGGCGCTCGCCGAGTACTTCTCGATCCCCGTGATGCCGACCGTGCTGGGCTACGACCCGCGGCTGCAGTTCGTCCACGAGGACGACGTGCTCGACGTGCTGGGGCTGGCGGCGCGGGAGCCGCGGCGGGGGACGCTGAACAGCGGGACCTTCAACATCGCGGGTGACGGCGTACTGCTGCTGTCGCAGTGCTCGCGGCGGCTGGGGCGGCCCACGCTGCCGCTCTTGCTGCCCGCCGTGACGTGGGTGGGGTCGGCGCTGCGGACGGTCGGTGTCACGGACTTCTCGCCGGAGCAGATAAGGCTCCTCACGCACGGCCGCGTCGTGGAGACGTCGCAGATGCGGGAAGTGCTCGGTTTCGAGCCCATGTACACGACCGCCGAGACGTTCGCGGACTTCGCGCGCAGCCGCGGGAGCGGGCTGCTGCCGCCGGAGCGGGTGGGGCGGGCCGTGGACCGGGTGGCTGCCATGCTGAAGGCAGACGGCTTGGAGACGTACGTCGACGCGGCTGAAGGAGCGAAGCGATAGTGGCGGATGCCAAGGTCATTCCGTTCGACGAGGACCGGTCGCGGCGGCGGGCGCCGCGCAGGGTGCGGGCGGTGCCCGCTCCGGAGCCGGTGGCCCCGCCGGCCGCTGCGGAGCCGGCCGGGGCGGGGTCCCCGGGCGGCTGGGACCGGCGGATCGCCGGCGGGCTGGCGTTCCTGCGGCGGCGGGTCACCGGGGAGTACGAGGTCGACGAGTTCGGCTACGACAAGGAGCTGACGGACCAGGTCCTGATGTCCCTGATGCGGCCGTTGTACGACAAGTACTTCCGGGTCGAGGTCAAGGGCATCGAGAACATCCCGGCGGAGGGCGGTGCGCTGATCGTGGCGAACCACTCGGGGACGCTGCCGCTGGACGGGCTGATGCTCCAGGTCGCCGTGCACGACCACCACCCGGCGCAGCGGCACCTGCGGCTGCTGGCGGCGGATCTGGTGTTCATGCTGCCGGTGGTGAACGAGCTGGCCCGCAAGGCCGGTCACACCCTGGCGTGCGCGGAGGACGCGCAACGGCTGCTGGAGGCCGGGGAGCTGGTCGGTGTGATGCCGGAGGGCTTCAAGGGGATAGGGAAGCCGTTCGGGGACCGGTACAAGCTGCAGCGGTTCGGGCGGGGCGGGTTCGTGTCCACGGCCCTGCGGGCGGGGACGCCGATCGTGCCGTGCTCGATCGTGGGGGCGGAGGAGATCTACCCGATGGTCGGCAACGCGAAGACGCTCGCGCGGCTGCTGGGGATCCCGTACTTCCCGATCACGCCGACGTTCCCGTGGCTGGGGCCGCTGGGCGCGGTGCCGCTGCCGACGAAGTGGACGATCCAGTTCGGTGAGCCGATCGCCACCGAGGGCTACGCGGCGGAGGCTGCGGAGGACCCGATGCTGATGTTCAACCTGACGGACGAGGTGCGGGAGCAGATCCAGCACACGCTGTACAAGCTGCTGGTGCAGAGACGGTCCGTCTTCTTCTGAAGACGGCGCGATGGGGCCGGGGTACCGCTCTTGCGGTACCCCGGCCCCATCGGCCTTGTTACCCGGCGTCCTCCGCGTTGAGGCCCAGGCCCGGGAGGAGACCCGGGAGCAGGGGCGGGAGGGTGATGTCCGGCTGCGGGAGCTCCGGAGTGCCCGAGGAGGGCTGGGCCGACTGACCCTGGGGCGGGTTCAGCAGCTCGCCCGTACCGCCCAGGAGACCGCCCGTGGACGGGGGCCGGCTGCTGCCCGAGGGCGACGGCGCGGGGCTGCCCGACGGGGCGCCGGACGCGGGCGTGGACTGCTGTTTGCCGCTGGGGGTGCCCGGCTTGGCCGAGGCGCCGGGTGCGCCGGTGCCCCGGGTCTGCTCCGGTGTCTTGGGGAGCAGACCCTGGAGCGGCGCCACGTCTTCGTCTATGGCCTGGAAGACCGACTCCACCTCACCGCCCACGTCCGTGAGCTGCGCGGGCAGCTTCTCCCGGAGCTTGCCCCACGCGTCGCGGTGGGAGCGGGAGAACGAGGACAGCGTCTGGATCGGGCCGATCTCGCCGTCCCGTTCGTACGCGGCCTGGAGGAGCCGGTGGCCCTCCTCCGCGTCGTGCTTCATTCCCGCCAGTGCTCGGCGGATCTCGCCCAGGACCTCGTGGTCCAGCACGTTGCCGCCCCGCCCGCGCTCCATCAGCCTGCGGGCTTCCGACAGGCGGTTCGAGGCCTGGTCGAGATAGAGCTCGCCCCGGTCCGAATCGTCGTCGGTCAGCCCGAGCTTCAGGTCCTCCACCCCGCGCTTCACCGGGTAGAGGTGGTCACCGGGCAGGGCGTCGGAACTGGCAGCGGCCACTCCGCTGAAGGCCCCCGCGGCCACACCGACGGTGAGGCCGCCCGCTGCGATGCCCTTGGACCAGCGGGAGCGGGGCCGCAAGTTCCGGAGCGAGGTCGCCCGGTGGGCGCCGCGGCCGGTCCGCTGTTCGGGCACTTGAGGGTCCGCGGCGGCACCGCCCCCGGCCCTCTCCTCCAGCACCATGGCCTCCATGGCGGCAACGAGCTGGGCTCGCTGCACCACTTTGACCTCTGGATCCAGCATCGGGCGCGGCATTCGTTCGCCGAGCACGCTCGCCAGGGCCAACAACCGGTTGTGGTCGGCAGGTTCGGCAGGTGCCTCGGACTGCTCGGCCGCCGGGTCCGGTTCCGAAGGGTCGGACGGGGTCCGATCCTCCAGGGCCTGGGCGAAGGCGTTCGCCCGCCGGTGCGGAGTCACGTTCGCGATCACTGGCGGCACCTCCTCTCGTCATGACGATCGACTCCCCAAGGTGTCCGGAAGGTTGCCTTCCTTGAGCACGTCCACCCTTTCGAGTGAGCGGCTTCGGGCAGGGCGTGTCCACAGGGAGCCTGCATTCCGCACAACGAGCGTCGCGGCACTTGGGTTACGGACGAAGGATGATCGGACCACAGCGTCATCGAGGGGTCACCGGGTGTATGTGAGTCGTGTTGTCTGAACGGGGTCAGCGGGCGTCATCGGGGAGGAGGCGGGCCAGCGTGCGGACCGCCCTGTACTGGAGCGTCTTGATGGCGCCCTCGTTCTTTCCCATCACCCGGGCCGTCTCGGCGACCGAGAGGCCCTGCAGGAAGCGCAGGGTCACGCACTCCTGCTGCTGCGGATTGAGTTTCTTCACGGCTTCCAGCAGGGCCGCGTTGGAGAGGGACTCCAGGACGGAGTCCTCGGGGCTGCGCTCGACCTCGTTGGCGTCGAGCATCTCGCCGGTGGTGACCTCCAGCCGGAAGCGGCTGGATTTGAAGTGGTCCGCCACCAGGTTGCGGGCGATCGTCACGAGCCAGGCGCCGAAGTCGCGGCCCTGCCAGGTGAAGGTCGAGATGCGCCGCAGTGCGCGCAGAAAGGTCTCGCTGGTGAGGTCCTCCGCCGTCGCCTTGCCGCCGACGCGGTAGTAGATGTAGCGGTAGACCGTGTCGCTGTACTGGTCGTAGAGGCGGCCGAAGGCCTCGGCCTCGCCGGCCTGGGCGCGTTCGACCAGATCCATCATGCGGGCCTGGTCGCTGTCCGCGGTGGGGCGGCGGTGGGTGGTGGCCTGGGTGCCCGTGCCGGCGCCGCCGGCAGAGCCCCCGGCCGCGCGGCCTCGTCTGCCCACCGTCGCTCCGCCGTCGGTCAGGGCGTAGCAAGGACCGGCCGGGCCGAGGCCGGCAGGGACCGCAGCGGCGAAGGCGGGGACGGCGTACGCGGTGGGGACGAAGCCACGCAGGTGGTCGAGGACCGTTGCGCGCAGCGTAGCCAGGCCCGAGGCGTCAACCCCGACAGGTGGGTACACGGGACTCCCAGAGGCAGAGCTTCCATCACGTGCAGTGCGGGACCGTTCACCCGTCGTGGCGACAGATGGGCGGTGGCATGCGTTTGAGGAGAATAACGCTTCGTACAGGCAGCGCTACACCCAGTTGCTCAAATCACCGGTTCCGACACTTCTGTTGCGCGTCGAGGGCATATTCAGTCGCAGTTGGTGATCGATTCTTGATCGCTTGGATACACGGAATGGACGCTTCCGTTGGGGAGCGCGACCGGGTCGGGCAGGCCGGAGCGCGGCGCCGCGGGCGCGGGCAGAGGCGTGCGGTTACCCCGGGGCCCGGCCGTGCGGCGGGCGGGCGGGAGGCGGGCGGTGGCGGGGCGGGCCGGGCGCGGGGCCGGTGGGGCCCTGTGCGGCGCCGGTGGAGGGCCCGGCGCGGCTACTTGCGGCGGCGGTGCAGGGCGATGGCGGCGGCCGCGCCGCCGGCGATCGCGCCGACTCCGGCGGCGGCCGGGACGCCGACCTTCACGGCCTTGCGGCCGGTCCGATAGTCGCGCAGCCGCCAGTCGTTGGTCCGGGCATGCTTGCGCAGTTTTGTATCGGGATTGATCGCGTACGGATGCCCGACCAGCGACAGCATCGGGATGTCGTTGTGCGAATCGCTGTAGGCGGCACAGCGGGCGAGTTCCAGGCCCTCGGCGGCGGCCAGGGCGCGGACGGCCTCGGCCTTGGCCGGGCCGTGCAGGGGTTCGCCGACGAGGCGGCCGGTGTAGATGCCGTCCACGGATTCGGCGACGGTGCCCAGCGCCCCGGTCAGGCCGAGCCTGCGGGCGATGATCGTGGCGGTCTCGACGGGGGCGGCGGTGACGAGCCACACCTTCTGGCCGGCGTCGAGGTGGGCCTGGGCCAGGGCGCGGGTGCCCGGCCAGATCCGTTCGGCCATGTACTCGTCGTAGATCTCCTCGCCGATGGCCATCAGTTCGCAGACCTTGTGGCCCTTGACGATGGACAGGGCGCTGTCGCGGGCGTCCTGCATGTGCTCGGGGTCTTCGACCCCGGCCAGCCGGAACCAGGCCTGCTGCCAGGCGAAGCGGGCGAGCTCGCGGCGGCGGAAGAACTCGCGCTTGTAGAGGCCGCGGCCGAAGTGGAAGATCGCGGCGCCCTGCATGACGGTGTTGTCGAGGTCGAAGAAGGCGGCGGCGAGGTCGTCGCCGGCGACGGGGAACTCCGGCTCGGGCGGCGCCTCTTGCGCTTCCGCTGCCTCTTCCGCCGCCTCGTCCCGTACCCCTTCCGGTTCCGCTTCGGCGGTTCCGGTCGGATGCGGGGCATCGGCCAGCGCTGTCTTGCGGGCGGCTTCGGCCGAGGCCTCGCCTGCCAGCACGCTCCGCGCGGTGGCGGAGCGCCTACGGGGGGTGAGCCATCCCAGAGCGGCCATGACGCGAGCATAGCCACTGTGTTCGGGAGTTCCCGAACCGATGCGGTGCGGAGGCGTGAACTCTTCGGGGCGTTCCTGTTACGCAGGGGCGCGCGAGAATGGAGGGCATGAGCCCTTTGTTGCGCCGCAAGGAAAAGAAGCGTCCCGGGGAGCGGATGGTGACGCTCGTCGGCAAGCCGGGGTGCCATCTGTGTGACGACGCACAGGAGGTGATCGAGAAGGTCTGCGCGGAGACCGGCGCACAGTGGGAGAAGAAGGACATCTCGCAGGACGAGGAGCTCTACCGGCTGTACTGGGAACAGATTCCGGTGGTGCTGGTGGACGGCGAGCAGCACACCTTCTGGCGGGTGAACCCCGACCGGTTGCGGCGGGCGTTGGGGGGCTGAACCGCTTCCCGGTTACCATCATGGGCGATTTATGGGGTCTCGGGGGCGTATCTGTGAGGAGTGTGTACGGTTTTGCCCCCTTCGGGATTTGAACGGGTTCGGCGTGGCGCCGGTTCCCGCTCCGGGCGTCGAAGTTGCGTGACCCCGGTCACTTTGCTCGGACAAAGCGGACACAATCTTTGTGCACGCGTTCACAAAGGCATAGCCTGCTGTCGACGGGGCGGTCTTGGGACAAGTGACCGCCTGCAGCCCCGCTCATCCCGCAGGAGCATCGTGGCAACTGGCCGAACTCACCGACCGGCGACCCGCAGCCGAGGTATTCCCGAGGCCACTGTCGCCCGGCTTCCGCTGTACCTGCGCGCACTCACCGCGCTCTCCGAGCGATCGGTCCCCACGGTGTCCTCCGAGGAGCTCGCGGCCGCCGCCGGAGTCAACTCCGCGAAGCTGCGCAAGGACTTCTCGTACCTCGGTTCCTACGGAACGCGCGGCGTCGGGTACGACGTCGAATACCTCGTCTACCAGATCTCCCGTGAGCTCGGCCTGACCCAGGACTGGCCGGTCGTCATCGTCGGCATCGGTAATCTCGGCGCCGCCCTGGCCAACTACGGCGGTTTCGCGTCGCGCGGCTTCCGCGTGGCCGCGCTGATCGACGCCGACCCGGCGATGGCCGGAAAGCCGGTGGCCGGGATCCCCGTGCAGCACACCGACGAGCTGGAAAAGATCATCGAGGAGAACGGCGTCTCGATCGGCGTCATCGCGACGCCGGCCGGCGCCGCGCAGCAGGTGAGCGAGCGGCTGATCGCGGCCGGTGTCACCTCCATCCTGAACTTCGCCCCGACCGTGCTCTCCGTGCCCGAGGGCGTGGACGTGCGCAAGGTCGACCTGTCGATCGAACTGCAGATCCTGGCGTTCCACGAGCAGCGCAAGGCCGGCGAAGAAGCCGCGGCCGCCGCTGCCGAAGGCGGTTCCACCGTGGGCGGCGCCGCCCCCGCCGCGGCCGTCGTGCCGCCGGCCGGCCGGGCCGCCGCCGAGGCGCGCAAGGGCACCAACCCCGAGGGTGACGTGCCGGCGGTGATGCCGGCATGAGTGTGCTGGTCGTAGGGCTGAGCCACCGCAGCGCGCCCGTGAGCGTGCTGGAGCGCGCCTCGCTGTCCGCTGACGCGAAGCTGAAGCTGCTGCACGACACCCTCGCCGCCGAGCCGGCGGCGGAGGCGGCGGTGCTCGCCACGTGCAACCGGATCGAGCTGTACGCGGACGTGGACAAGTTCCACGCCGGTGTGGCGGAGCTCTCCACGCTGCTCGCACAGCACAGCGGAGTCGCGCTGGAGGAGCTCACCCCTTACCTGTACGTGCACTACGAGGACCGTGCGGTGCACCACCTGTTCTCGGTGGCGTGCGGGCTGGACTCGATGGTCGTGGGCGAGGGTCAGATCCTCGGCCAGATCAAGGACGCGCTGGCGCTGGGGCAGGAGACGCACACGGCCGGGCGGCTGATCAACGACCTGTTCCAGCAGGCGCTGCGGGTCGGCAAGCGGGCGCACTCCGAGACGGGGATCGACCGCGCGGGCCAGTCGCTGGTGACCTTCGGGCTGGAGCAGCTCGCCGTGCACGCGCCCGTGGCGGAATGGGCGGCCGGCAAGCGGGCGCTGGTGATCGGCGCCGGGTCGATGTCCTCCCTGGCCGCGGCCACGCTGGCGCGGGTCGGCGTCGCCGAGATCGTGGTCGCGAACCGGACCGCCGAGCGGGCGGAGCGGCTGGCCGAGATTCTGGTTGCCTCGGGCACCGGGGTGGCGGCCTCGGCCCTGCCGATGGGTTCGGTGCCGGACGAGCTGACACGAGTCGATGTGGTCGTCTCCTGCACCGGTGCCACCGGGCTGGTGCTGACCGCCGACGACGTGCTCGCCGCCGTGTCCTGGGACGCTGCCCCCGACCTCACGCCCCCGTCCTCCCCGGCTCCCCGGGTGGCGCCGGGCGGGGCCGACGGCCTCGCCGCGGGGGTGGACCCGGAGGTCGTGGCCAGGCTCGTGGCCGCTGCCCGGGACGGAGGCCGGCTGGCCGATGCCGGGGCAGCGCGGACCATCGCGGCCGGCGCGGAGACCGACGGGTGCCCCGTGGGGCCCGACGGGCGGTCCGCGCTGACCGGGGTCGACGCCAACTCGCTGGAACTGCACGGGACCTGGGCCGACCAGGGCGAGGCCGCGGCCCAGCGGCAGCCCCGGCGCGGCACCCGTACCCACACCGGCGGCGCGACCGCGCGCCTCGCGCTGCTGGACCTGGCCATGCCCCGGGACATCGACGCCGCCGTGCACCGGATCCCGGGCGTGCGGCTCGTGGACATCGAGTCGCTCGCGGAGGCGTCCGCGGACGCCCCGATGGCGGCCGACGTCGACGCAGTGCGCGCGATAGTCGCCGGCGAGGTGGCGGCCTTCGGCGCCGCCCAGCGGGCCGCGCACATCACGCCCACCGTCGTCGCCCTGCGGGCCATGGCGGCCGAGGTCGTGGCCATGGAAGTGGCGCGCCTCGACGGGCGGGTACCCGATCTCGACGAGCGGCAGCGGGCCGAGGTCACCCAGACCGTGCGCCGCGTCGTCGACAAACTCCTGCACGCGCCGACCGTGCGCGTCAAGCAGCTCGCGAGCGAGCCCGGCGGCGCCGGGTACGCGGAGGCGCTGCGTGAACTCTTCGATCTCGACCCGCTGACGGTGGCCTCCGTCAGCCGGGCCGACGCGGCAGACAAGAACGACGACTCAGGACGGGCATCATGAACCCACGTCTCGACCAGCCCCTGCGGCTCGGCACGCGGCGCAGCAAGCTGGCCATGTCCCAGTCAGGCCATGTCGCCGAGGCGGTACGGGCGGTCACCGGCCGTCCCGTCGAGCTCGTGGAGATCACGACCTACGGCGACGTGTCGCGCGAGCACCTCGCGCAGATCGGCGGGACGGGCGTGTTCGTCACCGCCCTGCGTGACGCGCTGCTGCGCGGCGAGGTCGACTTCGCCGTGCACTCGCTGAAGGACCTGCCGACCACGCAGCCCGACGACCTCGTGATCGCGGCGATGCCGCGGCGCGAGGACGTGCGGGACGCGCTCGTCGCCCGCGACGGCCTGACCTTCGAGGAGCTGCCCGACGGGGCCCGGATCGGTACCGGTTCGCCGCGGCGCACGGCCCAGCTCAACCACCTGGCGCTGTCGCTCGGCAAGCGCATCGAGACGGTGCCGATCCGCGGCAACGTCGACACCCGGATCGGTTTCGTACGGGACGGCGAGCTCGACGCCGTCGTCCTCGCGGCCGCCGGACTCAACCGGATCGGGCGCGGTGACGAGGCGACCGACCTGCTGTCGGTCGACAGCGTCCTGCCGGCCCCCGGCCAGGGAGCCCTGGCCGTGGAGTGCCGGGCCTCCGACGCCGGCCTCATCGCCGCGCTCGGCGAGCTCGACGACCCGTTCACCCGGGCCGCCGTGACCGCGGAGCGTTCCCTGCTCGCCGCCCTGGAGGCCGGCTGCAGCGCACCCGTGGGCGCGTTCGCCGACCTTTTGGCCGACGGGCAGATTGTCAATGAAATGCGCCTGCGCGGCGTCGTCGGAACCCTCGACGGCTCGACGCTGGTGCAGCTGTCCACCACCGGTCCCGTGCCCCAGTCGTACGACGAGGCCATGGCGCTCGGCCGCGAACTCGCGGACGAGATGCTGGCCAAGGGCGCGGCCGGTCTGATGGGGGAGCGATCGCTTTGAACCCCTCAAGTCCGACCACCTCCGCTTTTCCGGTCGTCGCCGCCCACGGACACGTCACCTTCCTCGGTGCCGGCCCTGGCGACCCGGGTCTGCTGACGCTGCGCGCCGTGGAGGCGCTCGCTGCCGCGGACGTACTGATCGCCGAGCCCGAGGTGCTCGACGTCGTACGGACGCATGCGCGCGCGGGAGTCGACACGCCGCAGCTGACGGTCGCTGACGAAGTGTCAGCAGCCGCCGGGGTCCCGGTGATCCGAGATGCCGCCAATCTTGTCATGGAGGCCGCACGGTCCGGCAGGCGGGTCGTGCGTGCCGTCACCGGTGACCCCGGCCTCGACGGGAACACGGCCGAGGAGATGCTCGTCTGCGCCACCGAGGGGATCCCCTTCGAGGTGGTCCCGGGCATCCCCACGGCCGTGGGCGTGCCCGCGTACGCGGGTGTGCCGCTCCGGGACAAGCGGGGCGACGACAACGGCGTGCGGTTCGTGGACGCGAGGACCGCGTCCACGCGCTGCTGGAGCGAGGTGGGGGCGAGCGACGGCATCCTGGTCGTCTCCGCGACGCTGGAGACGGTCTCGGCCGCCGCCACCGAGCTGGTGGGCGCCGGGCGCAAGCCCGACACCCCGCTGACCGTGACCGTCGCCGGCACGACCACGCGGCAGCGGACCTGGAACGCGACGCTGGGCACCATCGCCCAGGTGTTCAAGCAGGGCAAGGTGCTCCCGTCGCCCGAGGGCGCCCGGCCGGTCATAGCCGTGGTCGGTGAGCACAGCGCCGCCGCGCGGCGTGAGGAGCTGGCCTGGTTCGAGTCGAAGCCGCTGTTCGGCTGGCGGGTTCTCGTGCCGCGCACGAAGGAGCAGGCCGCCTCGCTCTCCGACCAGTTGCGCTCGTACGGCGCGGTGCCCCACGAGGTGCCGACCATCGCCGTGGAACCGCCGCGGACCCCGCAGCAGATGGAGCGGGCCGTGAAGGGCCTGGTGACGGGCCGGTACGAGTGGATCGCCTTCACCAGCGTCAACGCGGTCAAGGCCGTCCGGGAGAAGTTCGAGGAGTACGGGCTCGACGCGCGCGCGTTCGCCGGGATCAAGGTCGCCGCGGTGGGCGAGCAGACGGCGGCCGCGCTCGTGGAGTTCGGCGTGAAGCCGGACCTGGTGCCGAGCGGGGAGCAGTCCGCCGCCGGTCTGCTGGAGGACTGGCCCCCGTACGACCCGGTCTTCGACCCGATCGACCGCGTCTTCCTGCCGCGCGCCGACATCGCGACCGAGACGCTGGTCGCCGGGCTGATCGAGCTCGGGTGGGAGGTCGACGACGTCACCGCCTACCGGACGGTGCGCGCGTCGCCGCCGCCGGCGGACACGCGTGAGGCGATCAAGGGCGGCGGCTTCGACGCCGTGCTGTTCACGTCGTCGAGCACCGTGCGGAACCTCGTCGGCATCGCCGGGAAGCCGCACAACGTGACCGTCATCGCGTGCATCGGGCCGGCGACGGCCAAGACCGCGGAGGAGCACGGGCTGCGCGTGGACGTGCTGTCGCCGGAGCCGTCGGTGTCGAAGCTGGCGGAGGCGCTGGCCGAGTACGGTGCGGCGCGCCGCGAGGCGGCCAAGGAGGCCGGCGAGACGGTGTTCCGGCCGAGCGAGCGGCGGCCGGGGGCGCGCAGGCGCCGTACCACCTAGCGGTGGGGCAGTGAAGTGAGGGCGGTGCCCCTCCGGAGCGGGAGCCGGACACCGGGGCGGACACCGGGCCGGGCGGGTGGCGCCGGGCGCGCCGGCGGTCGGGGGGTGGGGCGCGGGCCCGACGCGGTGCGGTCGGGCCCTACGCTTGCTCTGACTGTTCTCGATGCTCGAAGAGGCGACTGACGAATGAGCACGTACGGATCCTTCCCCGGCTCGCGGCCCCGGCGGCTGCGCACCACCCCGGCGATGCGGCGGATGGTCGCGGAGAACCGGCTGCACCCCTCGGACCTGATCCTTCCGGCGTTCGTGCGGGAGGGCATCAGCGAGCCCCTGGCGATCTCGGCGATGCCGGGCGTCGTGCAGCACACGCGGGACACGCTGCGCAAGGCCGCCGTGGAGGCGGTCGAGGCCGGGGTCGCGGGGATCATGCTGTTCGGGGTTCCGGCGGACGAGAACAAGGACGCGCTGGGCACGGCGGGGACCGAGCCGGACGGGATCCTGCAGGTCGCGATCCGTGATGTGAAGGCCGAGGTCGGCGACGACCTGGTGATCATGTCGGACCTGTGCCTGGACGAGTACACGGACCACGGGCACTGCGGGGTCCTGGACGCGGACGGCCGGGTCGACAACGACGCGACGCTGGAGCGGTACGCCGAGATGGCGCAGGTCCAGGCCGACGCGGGCGTCCACGTGGTGGGCCCGAGCGGGATGATGGACGGGCAGGTCGGCGTCATCCGCGACGCGCTGGACGAGACCGGGCACGAGGACGTCTCGATCCTGGCGTACACGGCGAAGTACTCGTCCGCCTTCTACGGTCCCTTCCGGGAGGCTGTGGCCTCCTCCCTCCAGGGCGACCGCAAGACGTACCAGCAGGACTCGGCGAACGCGCGGGAGTCCATGCGCGAGCTGGCGCTGGACCTTGAGGAGGGCGCCGACATGGTGATGGTCAAGCCGGCCGGTCCCTACCTCGACATCCTGTACCGGGTGGCGCAGGCGGTGGACGTCCCGGTGGCCGCCTACCAGATCAGCGGCGAGTTCGCGATGATCGAGGCGGCGGCGGAGAAGGGCTGGATCGAGCGGGACCGGGCGATCCTGGAGACCCTGCTGGGCATCAAGCGGGCCGGTGCCGACACGATCCTCACGTACTGGGCGACCGAGGTCGCGGGCTGGCTGCGCGAGACCCGCTGACGTCCGTCTGCTCCAGGCGCCGTGAGCGGGCCGCCGGGTTCCCGCCCGCGCGGTCCCCGCTCGCGCGGTATCCCCCGTGGGCGCACCCTGGAGGGAAGGGTGACCCGCTGGAGGTGATGCACCATGTCCACGCTGGTCGGGTGGCATGTCGAGCTCGAATTCACCGAGGAGGGCCATCGCACCAGTGCGGCGGCCCTGGTCAGGCTCGGGGACGGCTCCGAGATCAGGGCGCGGGGCTATGCCTTGCGCCACCCGTCCGACCCGGAGCAGCTGAGGGTCGGGGAAGAGATCGCGGGCGCTCGCGCGCTCATGGATCTCGCGTCGCAGATGCTGCAGAAGGCCCACGGCGAGATCGACGAGGCGACGGGGCGGCACTCCTACCCCCTCAACCGTTGAGCCGTGCACCGGGAATCGGCCACCGCGGGAAGCCGCGGTGGCCGACGCCGGGTGAGGGGGTCAGGCGGGCTGCTCCGGTTCGCGCACCGTGATCACCGCGAACGGCGCGCCCTGCGGGTCGGCGAGGACGGCCAGGCGGCCCACCGGCATGTCGAAGGCGGGTGCGACGACCTTGCCGCCCGCCTCGGCGGTCGCGGCCTGGATGCCGTCCACGTCGTCGGCGTGGAAGTACGGCAGCCAGTTCGGGGGCGTGCCGGGCGGCAGGTTGCCCAGGTCCATCATCCCGGCCACCGAGCGGCCGCCGACCTTGAACTCCGTGTACTTCGGGCCGCCTTCCATGACGGAAGGTGCCGTGGTGATGGGCAGGACGGACGCGTAGAACGCGGCGGCGGCGTCGGTGTCGCCGGTGCTGAGCTCGTTCCAGACCAGCGCGCCGTGCTCGTTGACGATGCCCGCGCCGTCGAAGGTCCCCGCCTCCCACAGGCCGAAGACGGCACCGGTCGGGTCGGCGGCCACGGCCATCCGCCCGAGGTCCATGACGTCCATCGGGCCCGTCATGACCTGGCCGCCCGCGCCGCTCAGGGCCTCCAGGGTGGAATCGAGTCCGTCGGTGGACAGGTACGTCGTCCACACGGTCGGCGGCATCGGGTCGGGGACGCTGCCGTCCGGGTTCATCGCCTTCATGATCCCGGCGACCGGCTTGCCCTTGAGGGTGCAGACGGAGTACCCGCCCTGCTCGGGCGGCCCGATCTCGCCCTGCCAGCCGAAGAGGCCGCAGTAGAAGTCGAGGGCCGCCTGCTGGTCGGGGACCATCAGGTCGATCCAGCACGGGGTGCCGGGCTTGTAGGGGCCGTTCTTGTCGGGCACGGGGCTCTCCCGTCGGAGGGGGGAAGGACGGGCCGTCCCCTACCCGGGCTGTTCGGACCGAATCGGGCCGTTCGGGTGAACAGGGTGAACGGGGTGAGCGGGGTGAGCGGGGGCTGTGAGAGCGAGCCGGGCGGCCGCCCAGCCGAAGCCCAGGCAAGCGGGCGTGTAGAGCGCGAGGTTGAGGACGTGGAAGGGGCTGTCCGGCGGGCTGTCGAGGAGTCCGGCGGCCCAGCCCAGGCCCGCGAGGCCGCGTACGGTCAGACCGGCGGCCACGGCGGCGGTGACGAGGCGGGCCGGGCGGCCGCCGCGACCGTGGGCGCGGGCCAGGGTGGCGGTGGCGCCCGTCAGGAGGAGGGCGGCCAGCGGGAGTACGGCGGACGGGGCGAAGGACGTCTCGATGCCGAGGACGGCGAGGGACAGGGCCCGGGGGCCGGCGGCGGGCCAGGTCGCGCCGGTGGCCCAGTACAGGTGGAGCAGCGCGTCGACGGTGAGGAGCGAGGCCACCGCCCGGCCCGTGCGCAGTCGTGTCGTGGTCTTCATGTGGGAAGAGAGGGGGCCCACGGGGAGAACATTCCCCGTAGGCCCCCTCACACGGCCGATGCACGCATGCGCATGGGCCTGCGCACGGGCATGCGCGGACGTCAGAGCTTCTCGGGCGTCCGGATCCCGAGGAGGGCCATGCCCTTGGCGAGCGTGCGGGCCGTCAGGTCGCACAGGAACAGCCGGTTCTCGCCCACGACCAGCTCCGGCTCCGGCTTCACGACCGGGCACTGGTCGTAGAAGGTCGTGAACAGCGAGGACAGCTGGTAGAGGTACGCGGCCACCTTGTGCGGGGCGTACTCCGCGGCCGCCTCGGCGATGAGCTCGCCGAAGTGGTCCAGGTGCAGGCCCAGCGCGCGCTCGGCCGGCGCCAGCTCCAGCTCCGGGTGCGCGACCGGCCCCCGGTCGCCCGCCCTGCGCAGGATGGACTTGATCCGGGCGTAGGCGTACTGGAGGTACACCGAGGTGTCGCCGTTCAGCGAGACCATCTGGTCCAGGTCGAACTTGTAGTCCCGGGCGGCCGAGGTCGACAGGTCGGCGTACTTCACCGCGCCGATGCCGACGTACTGGCCGTTCTCCACGATCTCCGCCTCGGTCAGGCCCACCTTCTCGGCCTTCTCGCGCACGACGGCCGTGGCCCGCTCGACGGCCTCGTCCAGCAGGTCCACCAGCCGCACCGTCTCGCCCTCACGGGTCTTGAACGGCTTGCCGTCCTTGCCGAGGACCGTGCCGAAGGCCAGCTGGACGGCCTTGACGTCGTCGTTCAGCCAGCCCGCCCGGCGCGCGGTCTCGAAGACCATCTTGAAGTGCAGGGACTGCCGCGCGTCGACCACGTAGATCAGGGTGGTCGCGTTCAGCCCGCCGACCCGGTCGCGGATCGCGGAGAGGTCGGTGGCGGCGTAGCCGAAGCCGCCGTCCGACTTCTGCACGATCAGCGGGGTCGGGTTGCCGTCCGGGCCCTTGACGTCGTCGAAGAACACGCACAGCGCGCCGTTGGAGCGGACGGCGACGCCCGACTCCTCCAGCAGCTTGCACGTCTCGACGAGCATGTCGTTGTAGCCCGACTCGCCGACCACGTCGGGGTCCTGGATGTCCATGTCCAGCTTGTTGAAGACGGAGTAGAAGTAGATCTTCGACTCGTCCACGAACCGCTGCCACAGCGCCAGCGTCTCGGGCTCGCCGGCCTGGAGGTCCACCACCCGGGCCCTGGCCCGCGTCTTGAACTCCTCGTCGGAGTCGAAGAGCGCGCGCGAGGCCTTGTACAAGCGGTTCAGGTTGGACATGGCCTCCTCACCGGAGACCTCGTCCGACTTGTGGTCCAGCTCGTGCGGGTGCTCCAGCAGGTACTGGATGAGCATGCCGAACTGGGTGCCCCAGTCGCCGATGTGGTGGCGCCGGACCACCTTCTCGCCCGTGAACTCCAGGATCTCGACCATCGCGGCGCCGATCACGGCGGAACGCAGGTGGCCGACGTGCATCTCCTTGGCGACGTTCGGCTGGGCGTAGTCGATCACCGTGGTGCCGGGGTTCTGCGCGAGCGGGACGCCGAGGCGGTCGTCGCCGGCGCGCGCCGCGAGGGTCTCGATGATCGCCCTGTCGGTGATGGTGATGTTGAGGAAGCCCGGGCCCGAGACCTCGATCTCCTGGATCAGGTCACCGGTCGGGATGCCTTCGACCACGGTCGTCGCCAGCTCGCGGGGGTTGGCCTTGGCCTTCTTCGCGAGCGCCAGGATGCCGTTGGCCTGGAAGTCGGCCCGGTCGCTTCGTCGCAGCAGCGGGTCGGCGCCACCGGCCTCGGGCAGGGCCGAGGCCAGGGCGTCGGCGACGCGCTGATTGACGGAAGAAGCGAGGGAAGGGACCGAGGCCATGAGCTGCCGTTCCTGTGAGGTTGTGCCGGTGGGTGCACTTGGTTGTTCCGACAAGTGCCGAGTATCCCACGCGGGGCCCCTTCGTTTCTCGGGAGAATCCCGCGGCGGAAGCAACCTCTGAGTGGCCCGTTCCGTCTGGGAGAATGGCTGAAGCCAGCATTCGAGATAGAAGGACGTGTCGTGGCTCAGAGCAGCACCGAGACCGACTGGGTCTCCCGTTTCGCGGACGAGGTCATCGCCGAGGCGGAGCGCCGAGCACCCGGCAAACCTGTCGTCGTCGCGTCCGGACTCTCCCCCTCCGGCCCGATCCACCTGGGCAACCTCCGCGAGGTCATGACCCCGCACCTGGTCGCGGACGAGATCCGCCGCCGGGGCATCGAGGTCCGCCACGTCATCTCGTGGGACGACTACGACCGGTACCGCAAGGTGCCGGCGGGCGTCCCGGGCATCGACGAGTCGTGGGCCCAGCACATCGGGCGCCCGTTGACCTCCGTGCCCGCCCCGGCCGGGTCGGCGTACCCGAACTGGGCCGAGCACTTCAAGGCCGTCTTCGTCGAGGCGCTGGCCGAGATGGGCGTCGAGTACGACCCGATCAGCCAGACCGAGCAGTACACCTCCGGCGCCTACCGCGAGCAGGTGCTGTTCGCGATGAAGCACCGCGGCGACATCGACGCGGTCCTCGACCAGTACCGCACCAAGCAGAAGCCGGGCGGCAAGAAGCCCCAGCAGAAGCAGGTCGACGAGGCCGAGCTGGAGGCCGCCGAGGGCTCGGGCGCGGCCGCCGAGGACGACGGCAGCACCGGCGAGGGCGGGTACTTCCCGTACAAGCCGTACTGCGGCGAGTGCGGCAAGGACTTCACCAAGGTCACCTCGTACGACGACGAGACGACCGAGATGACCTACGTCTGCACCGAGGACGAGTTCACCGAGACGGTCAAGCTCAGCGAGTTCAACCGCGGCAAGCTCGTCTGGAAGGTCGACTGGCCGATGCGCTGGGCCTTCGAGGGCGTGATCTTCGAGCCCTCCGGCGTCGACCACTCCTCGCCCGGCTCGTCCTTCCAGGTCGGCGGCCAGATCGTGCACATCTTCGGCGGCGAGCAGCCGATCGGACCGATGTACGCGTTCGTCGGCATCAGCGGCATGGCGAAGATGTCCTCCAGCAAGGGCGGGGTCCCGACCCCGGCCGACGCGCTGAAGATCATGGAGCCGCAGCTGCTGCGCTGGCTGTACGCGCGCCGCCGCCCGAACCAGTCCTTCAAGATCGCCTTCGACCAGGAGATCCAGCGGCTCTACGACGAGTGGGACAAGCTGGAGGCCAAGGTCGCCGACGGCTCCGTGCTGCCCGCCGACGCCGCCGCGCACACCCGCGCCGTGCGCACCGCGGCCGGCGAGCTGCCGCGCACCCCGCGGCCGATGCCGTACCGGACGCTCGCGTCCGTCGTCGACATCACCGCCGGGCACGACGAGCAGACCCTGCGCATCCTGAGCGATCTGGAGCCGGAGAAGCCGCTCACCTCGCTCGACGAGGTACGGCCGCGCCTGGACCGCGCGGAGAACTGGATCACCACCCAGGTCCCCGCCGACCAGCGGACCCTCGTGCGCGAGGAGCCCGACGCGGAGCTGCTGTCCTCCCTGGACGACGAGGGACGCGAATCGCTGCGTCTGCTGCTGGAGGGGCTCGACTCTCACTGGTCGCTGGACGGGCTGACCACGCTGGTCTACGGCGTGCCGAAGGTCATGGCGGGCCTGGAGCCCGACGCCAAGCCGACGCCGGAGCTCAAGGTCGCGCAGCGGACGTTCTTCGCCCTGCTGTACCGCCTCCTGGTGACCCGGGAGACCGGGCCGCGGCTGCCCACGCTGCTGCTGGCGGTGGGCGCGGACCGGGTGCGCAAGCTGCTCGCCGTCTGAGGCTCGGGGACACCCGCCTCGTGACGCGGAAGGGCCCGCACCCCTCGGGGTGCGGGCCCGACCCCGGCACGAGGCGGGGGTCCCCCAGCCGCACAC
>NZ_JBHJTK010000069.1:17866-27472 GCF_042267665.1 Streptomyces sp. NPDC056224 | reverse complement strand
GGGAAGGGCACGCTCACGCCCTCGGAGCCGAGCGCGGCCAGCAGTTCCGCAGGCATGTCGAGATCCGCGAAGGCATCGACGGCGGGCAGCCCGGGGGTAACGGTCACCGGGAGGGCGAATTCCCGCTGGGCGGCGGGGCGGCGGCCGCCGCCGTAGCCCGAACGGGCGGGGGAGCCACCGGAGCGGGTGGGGGAGCCGGAACGGCTGCCGCCGCCCTGGCCCGAGCCGCCGCCCGTACGGGTGCGGGAATAACGTTCGTTCGTGCGAGTGGTGCGGTTCATGCAGAACCTTCCTCGATGCGGCGCGTATCGAGGAATTCCCGGTAGGGGGATTCGCGAGACCGTGCCGAAGAAAAGACGATACAGAGCCGTGCCGGGGAGAACGGGCAGGCCTGCTGGGGAGAGAGCCGCGCCGGGCGTCGGAAAGCCGGGTGAACGGCGGACGGCAGACGGGGCGGGAGGCGGGGCGGCGCGTCGGTGGAACCGCGTCCGTCCGGCCGGACTGTGAGGCGGGCCGGCGCGGGGCGCCGTCACCCGCCGCTCACGCGGGGCCGTCGGAGCCGACGGGGCGTGCGCGGGGGAAATGCAACGAGCTGGGGCCCGCACCCCATGGTGCGGGCCCCAGCTCGTGTACGTCAGCGATTAGGCGGGAACGATGTTCTCGGCCTGCGGGCCCTTCTGGCCCTGCGTGACGTCGAAGGTAACCTTCTGGCCTTCCTGAAGCTCACGGAAGCCAGAGGAGGCGATGTTCGAGTAGTGGGCGAACACGTCAGCGCCGCCACCCTCCTGCTCGATGAAGCCGAAGCCCTTTTCCGCGTTGAACCACTTCACGGTGCCAGATGCCATATTGAATCTCCTTTGGGGCAGTGCCCGGAATCGCACTGTGCGATCTCCGGAGTCGCCGCGATGATTGCCCCGACCGGAAACTCAACCGGCAAATAAAAAAGTGCTCACCGGAAAAATACCGGGAGAGCACTTGTAAGTTTTTGGGAACCACAACTGCAACTGACATCACCGTAGCACAGGGCGAAGGTCAGGGCGTGGAAAATTCCGCCATTCGGGGTCGGCGCGGTTTTAAACCTCCCTGCGCGTACTCGTAATTCTGCGCTGGGGGTTACAGATATCCGTGCACGGAAGTCATATAAACGATGCCGGTGGCGTCAGGATTTTTCCTGCCCCCGGCGCATCTGCTCGTTCAGTCGGAGGGCTTCGTCGAGCTGGTCTTCCAGCGCGACGATCCGGCAGGCCGCCTCGACGGGCGTACCGGCGTCGACGAGCTCCCGGGCGCGGGCGGCGATGCGCAACTGGTAACGCGAGTAGCGTCGGTGTCCGCCGGCCGAGCGGAGCGGGGTGATGAGGCGGGCCTCGCCGATGGCGCGGAGGAAGGCGGGGGTGGCGCCGAGCATCTCCGCGGCCCGGCCCATCGTGTAGGCGGGGTAGTCCTCGTCGTCGAGGCTGTCGGCGAGCGGGGACTTCTCAGAGGTCACGCAAGAGACGCTAGCCCCGATGACAGGCCGTGTCTACTTCGAACAGAGGAGATTTCCTTCAGGGAGCGCCCCAGGAGTTCTGTCCCGCCTGCGGCACATTTGGCGTACGGGCGGCATCCCCCGGACGGGAGGGTCCGACGGGTGCGAGCCGTCCCGCGCGTCCGGCTCCCACTCTCTTGTGACGCAGGTCATACGGAATGTCCGGGGGGTGCGCCGCCTCTTCCTCCGCAAGGAGCGGTCAAGGAGGAAGTCTTGAGAATCCCGAGGCAGTGCGACCAGGCGCCCCCGACCTGCCAGGCGCCCCCGACCGGCCGGGCGAGCCGGACCGGCCCACGGTGACGGCGGCCGGGGAGGAGCTGACGGCGCTCGTCCGGTCCGCCCAGCGCGGCGACCGGATGGCCGTCCAAGAGCTGCTCGACCTGCTGACCCCGTACGTCGGGCGGCTGTGCGGGCCGATCGCGCTGCAGGACGGGCCGGACGCCACGCAGGAGGCGCTGATCGCGATCTTCCGGAACATCGGGCGGCTGCGGGAGCCGGCCGCGCTGTTCGGCTGGGCGCGCGTGATCGCCGTACGGGAGGCGGTGCGCCTCGCCCGGGCCGGCGCGCGGACCGTGGCCGACCCGCTGGACGAGGTTCCGGCGCGGGGCGACCCGCAGCTCGCGGCCGACGTGCGCGACGTGCTGGAACGGCTCTCCCCGGCACACCGCGCCGTGCTGGTCCTGCGCGACCTCGAAGGGCTGGACGAGCACGCGGTCAGCGCACTGCTCGGGGTGCCCGAACCCACCGTGCGGACCCGGCTCTTCCGGGCCCGCCGCAACTTCCGGAAGGCGTGGGGACGTTGAACGACTCCTGGCCGGTCGCCGAACTCGACGCCGTCCGCAGGCTGCGGGTCATCGCCCGCACCACTCCGGGCGCGGCCTTCGCCGAAGACCTCCTCGACGCGCCCTTCGACCGGGTCTGGGACCTCGCTCGCGACCTGGAGGGTCAACTGCCCCGCCTGGTCACCGACATCCGCTCCTTCACGGTGACCTCGGCCGCCGGCGAACGCCTCGAAGCCCGGGCCCGCAGCCCGCTCGGCATGCGGGCGCGTTTCGACATCGTGCTGCGGCCGGGCTGGTGCCTCATGCAGAGCCGGTTCGTGGTCGGCGGCATGGCTGCGGTGCCGGAGGGGGACGGCACCCGGTTCGCCTTCTTCGGCGGCCTGCGCCTGCCCGGCATCGAGCCGGTCGACCGGGCGCTGCGCCCTCTGATGGCGCCGCTGGCCGCGAAGGCCCTGGGGCGCCTCGCCGACCAGCTGGAACGCTGAGGCGGCCCGCCCGGCGGAGGTGGTCGCGGGGGACCGGCCCGCGCGGGCGTCTCCCCGTGCGTCAAGGCCGGTGTGACCGTCACCAACCCGAAGGAGGACGGCCCCTGACCCGCCCCTAAGCGGGCAGGCGGCCGCGTGCACCCGCGGCGTGACGGCTCTGAGGGCCGGGGTGCCCACCTCCCACCGGCCGTAGCCGCACCGTCCGGTCGGCACCCGCGCCCCCGGCAGCCCCGGGTACGGGCCGCTGGAGGGCCGGAGCCGGGGCCGGGGCCGAGACGGCTGCGACCTCGGCGTCGACCTCGGCTGCGACCTCGCGCCGACCCCGGTGTCGACGTCTTCGGCTCTTCGGCCCTTCGGCTACTACGACGCCGAGTGACCGCGGTCCGGGGCGCCGGGTGTCAGGATCCGGCGCGCAGCCGCTCCGCCTCCTCGGTGAGCCAGGCCGGGCGGACCATCTCGACGTTGCGCCCGGTGCCGTCGGCGGCCCGGACCAGCGCGTCGGCGGCCTCCCGCGGGCCGGGCACCGCCCGGGCCCGGGCCGCCTCGGCGAGCGCTCCCGCCGCCGCGGCCTCCGCCGCCCCGGCGAGCTGCAGCGAGGCGGCCGCGCGCTCGGCCGCCTCGGCCGCCCGTCCGTACCGGCCGCCGGTCCAGTGGGCCCACGCCGTGTTGTAGAGGCAGACGCCCTCGGTGCGCGGGTTCTCCATCGCCGACGCCGCACCGAGCGCCGCCGCCAGCGCCTCCAGGGCCTCGTCGACCCGCCCCAGCGCGAGGAGCGCCACGCCCTTGGCGTTCAGCGCGTAGTCCGTCGCTTCCTGGACGCCCGCGTCCCGGTAGGCGGCGACGGCCCTGTCGCCCGCCGCGATGGTCTCCTCCCAGCGGCCCAGGGTCAGCAGGGCGGTGAAGCGGGCGTTCCACGAACGGGCCTCGGTCAGCGGGTCCCCCGACGCACGGGCGAGCCGGCCCAGCCGGTCGGCGCCGGCCAGGGCCGCCTCGCCGTCGCCCAGGGTGCTGTGGGCGAGGCTGAGGCCCAGCAGGGCGTGCACCTCGGCCTCGGAGTCGCCGTTCTCGTGGGCCAGGTCGCCGGCCCGGGCCAGCGGGCCCATGGCGGCGTCGAGGCGGCCCAGCTGACGGTGGGCGTCGCCCAGGCCGAACAGGGCGTTCTGCAGTGCCCGGCGGTCGTCGAGTCGCTCGGCCAGGGCGGCTGCCTCGGTGAACAGTTCGGCCGCCTGTGCCAGCGGGCCTCCGCTCAACCGGGCGTGCCCGAAGCTGATGAGATGGGCAAGACGTGCCCGGTCGTCGGTCAACTGTCCCTCCAGTGTCAGGTGCATCGAGATGGCCGCGAGCACCGAACCGTGCCGGACCATCCACGGGCTGATCGCGCCGAGGACCAGCGCGGCGTCGTCCATGTCGCCGGCGCGCACCCGGTGGTCGAACTCGCGCCGGTACGGCTGTACGTCGTCCAGGCCGAGCCAGTCCCGGCGGGGCGGGGCGATGCTCGCGTACCAGTCGGCGGCCCGCCGCTCCAGGGACCGCCGTCCCAGGGCGCCTTCCCGCGGCATGGCGCCGTACGCGAGGTCGGCGTCCATCGGGTGCAGCGCGAGGGTACGGGTGGCCCGGTCCACCGACAGCATGCGCATCCGCAGCAGGTCGGACAGGACGGGTGCGACGGCGGGGCCGGGACCGGGGCCCGTACCGAGGCCGGTGCCGAGACCGCCCACGATCCACTCGACCGCCTCGCGCGGTACGGGCGTGCGCAGCACCGCGAGGACGTTCAGCACGTCGCGGCCTTCCGGGCCGAGCCGTCGGTACCGGTCCTGGGCGAGGCCCGCGACCACGTCGCCCCGCAGGGTGAAGTCCTCCAGGACCTCCTGCAGGGTCGGCAGCGCCAGCGTGTCGTCGGCCATGGCGCCCACCAGCAGCTCCAGCGCGCGCGGTACCCCGTGGACGTGGACCGCGGCCCGCAGCAGCTGCTCGTCGGACAGCTGCGCCACACCGAGGCTTCCGTCCTGGTCGAGCTCGCGCAGCAGCGCGACGGATTCACCGGGCGGCAGGCCGTCGGACAGTTCGACCTCCGCGGCGAAGCGGCGCAGCTCGGGGGCCAGCCGCAGCGGGATCTGGGAGGTGACCAGCAGCCGGGGCGTGGATCTCGCCCGGAAGAGGCAGTCGAAGAAGACGGCGAGTTGCTCGTCGGCCCCGGCGAGCGTGCCGTCGTCCTGGAGCCGGTCCTCCAGGTTGTCCATCAGGATGACGACGAGCCGGTCCCCCATCGCGGCGAACAGCTCGCCGATCTTGTCCTGTACGGGGCGGGCCGTGGCCCAGACGTCCAGCAGCCGTGCCTCGTCCTCGGGGCCGAGCGCGCGGGCGCAGTCGAAGTAGAGGCGCTCCAGGGAGATGCCCGACGTACGGGTGCTGAGGTTCACCAGCCCCGACGGGGCGGGCGCCCGGGAGTGGCCCGGCCACTCGCCCCGCTCCAGCAGCTCCATGACCTTGGCCGCGACGGCGCTCTTGCCCATGCCCCGGCGGCCGGTGACGGTCACCATGCGCACGGCGGGATCCGAGAGGAGCCGGCCGATCGTCTCGCGGGCCTCGGTCCGGTCCTTGAACAGCTCCAGCCCGTGGGTGACCGGCAGTCCGATGACCCTCGAACCCGCCGGGCGGGGGCGGGGACCAGCGGCCCCCGGGCCGGGAACCACGTCCGGCAGGGCCTGCGGGTCAGCTATCGCCAGCAGCCCGGCCAGCTCGGCCCCGCGCGGCTCGCCGACCCGGTGCAGGGTGTGGTCGATGCGGGCCGCAGCCAGCCGGCCCATCCCTTCCCAGCGGTGGTGTTCGGCGACGACCCCGACGATGCGGGGCCCGGCCCATACGGCGGCGCCCGACATCCCCGACCACGGCGAGACCTTGGGGTCGGGGTCGGCGGCGGCCACCGGGACGGTGATCTCCAGGGTGCCGGTCCGCAGGTTGGACAGCGCCGCCACCGTCCCGTCCGCCTGGTGCAGTTCCCGGAACTGCCGCCCGTCGGGGGTGCGTCGTCGCTTCCACAGCGGGAATCCCGCGGCGTGCACACCGATGACGGCGTGCCGGTCGTCGCCGACGCGCCCGAACCGGGCGGGCGGGACGGGCGAGTCGCCCGGCCGGGGAGCGAAGGCCAGTACGGCCACATCGGTACCGGCGTCCGACCAGGCCACCGTCGCCTCCGCGGCCCACTGCCCCGGCCGCCCGGCGTCGAAGCGCACCTGGACGCCGGCGGCCCCGGCCACCACGTGGTGGGCGGTCAGTACCGCCGTGTCGCCGACCCGGTAGCCCGAGCCGCGTCGCCCGCCGCCGTCGGTGGTGGTGACGATGACCTCGGCGATGCGGTGCGGATCCAGTCCGCCGTTCCCCTCCGAGCCGTCAGCGCTCACCGTCAGTCCTCACCCAGCAGCTCGTCCCCTGAGATCAGCGCCATCTGGTCCGGCGCGTCGGCCCGTACCGGCTGCAACGTCAGCGTCAGCTTCTGCGTGACGGTGCTGGACCGCTTGGCCGTGGCACCGGCGTCGAACACCCAGAACCTGACCTTCACCCCAGGCTCGTTGGTCCGCTCCACCCCGACGGTCAGCTCCAGCTCCACCCGCTCCGCCTTGAACCGCAGGTCGGATGCGTCGCCGTCCGACATCGCCCGGCTCAGCTCCTGGCGCAGCTGCGCGATCATGTCCGCCAACTCGACCGCATCATTCACAAGCGGGGCCCCCAACCGGCTCTTCTGGTCAACTGCCCACTCGGGCACGCCACATCATCACGCATCGGTCCCCCACCCCGTCCACCCAGGGCCGGGAGGGCGTGGCCGGGGACGAGCGTCCGCGGTCGGCCGAGCGTGAGCGCAAGGATGCGGAACGTAGCACTCTGTGCATATTGTGCTATTCGTGGCGAATCATCCCCTACGCCCGCTCCGTCTTGTCGAGGAAGGTCTCCCATGAAGCGTTTCCCGGTGATCGGTGTGCTCTGCGTCAGCGCGGTGTTCGGCCTCGCCGCGTGCTCCGACGACACTTCGCCCGCCGAAGAGGCCACCAAGGCAGCGGCCGACCTCTGCACCGACCTGACCTCGCTCAAGGCCGACAACGCCAAGCTGAAGGCCCTGAACCCCGCCACCGCGACCAAGGACCAGATCAAGGACGCCTACGACGCCGTCCAAGAGGACTGGTCCAACGTCAAGGAGAACGCCAAGCAGCTGAAGGAGGCGGAGCGGGCCGCGGTCCAGGACGCCGCCGAAGACCTCAAGAAGGCGTACGAGGACCTGCCGGGGGACACGACCGGCAAGGACGCGCGCACCCAGCTGCAGCCGCAGATCGACAAGCTGGACCAGGCCACGACGAACGCCGCCACCGGCCTGCGGTGCCGCTGACATGGCCTGACCGCTGACACGGCCGCAGGATCACCGGCACCGCGCTGCTTACCGGCACCGCGCTGTTGACCGGCAGCCGCGGCGTGCCGGCCGCGGTCGCCGCCGTGCCCACCGCCATGGCGGGCACCACCCCGAGGCCCGGCAGCGGCGAGAGCAGGACGCCCACCGCGGCTCCGAGGAAGTGCGCGGGGAACACGGGGCCGCCGCGCATGCTGCCGAGGCGGAGTGCGTGGGCGGCGCCCTTGAACAGCACCACGGCGCCCAGGGCGCACCGGACGGTCCGTACGAGGCTCCGCGCCGACGTGACGTGCGCACCGACCCGCCGGGGCCGCGTGGCCGGCAGGGGGATGGGCCGCGGCGGCGGGGGCCACGGCGATGACCGGCGTCCAGAGCACGTCCGCCACGTCCAGGCGCGCCATGGCCCGGGGAAGGTCCGTCCACAGCGGCCGGATCGCGGTCGCCGCTCCGTCACGGGTCACTTCCCTCCCCCCTCGGAGGTCCATCCGGGCGGGTCCCCTTCGTCGCCGGGGGGCGGGAGCGCCGTGGCCCGCCGCCGGATGCCGATCCTGACGGCGCTGAAGAGGACCTTGGCGATCACTCCCACCAGGATCAGGTCGAGGACCATCTGACCGGTGACCACGAGGCGGGAGGCCTGAGTGGTGGCCGTGATGTCCCCGAAGCCGACGGTCGCGAACACGGTGACCGTGAAGTACAGCGCGTCCGTCCGGTTCAGGGGCTCCGAGAAGGAGTGCGGCGACTGCTCTTCGAGCACGTAGTACGCCGCGGAGAAGAGCAGCAGGAACAGCGGCACGGCGGTGGAGAGCGCTTCGATGGCGCGCAGCCGCGGGTACTCCGAACGGCTGATGCTGATGATCTGCCAGGCGACGAGCCCGCCGAAGAGTGCCAGGCCGAGCGAGAGCGTGATGGCGACGGAGAGGTCCAGGCCGCCGTCCAGCGGGGTCAGGTAGTACAGCGCCGTGAGCAGGCCGGCCGAGCCCAGCGAGCGGATCAGGTGACCTGCCATCACGCGACGGCGCCGCCGGGCCGCTGCGGCGGCGGGGCCCCGTCGCCCGGATGCGTTGCGGTCCATGGCTTCAGGAGAAGGGGACGGAGCGCATCGCGCGACCGGAGCGGCCCCGCGTCCGGGCCTCAGCTCGTGAGCTCGTACAGACTCCTGCCCGCCAGCCACAGTCCGAGGGCGAGGCAAGTGACCACGATGGCGGGCTCCTTGTGGTCCGACAGCCACGTGCGCAGGCCGGTCAGCGCCCGCGCGGCCTTCTCGGGCGCGAACACCATGTACAGCTCCATGGCCAGGAGGCTGGACGTGGCGAGGAGGCAGAAGGCCAGCAGGGACAGGAACGACTCGCTGTGGCTGAGGTCCGCCTCCACCACGGTGGCGGCTGCCGCACCGACCATGCCCCAGGGCTGCAGGAGTACGGCGAGCACGGCCGCCGACCATGCGGTGGCCTGGTCCATCCGGGACGTGAGCGAGGTCGTGGAGGAGTCGGATCCGGAGGCCGGTGCGGAGCCGGGTGCGGCGTCCGGTGCCGAGTCCGCTGCCGAGTCCGGTCCCCCGCGGCGCCGGCGGCGACGTCTGTGCTCGCTGTAGACGACCAGCCCGATGCCGATGGCCAGTTTCGCCGCCAGTGCGGCGGTGGAGGGCGGTGACCTGGGCGCGGGCGGCTCGCCGCCGGTCAGGAGGAGGACGAGGGCGATCACGGCGACGAGGCAGGCGAGCCAGGCGAGGATGAAGGCGAGCCCCTTCCACACGCCCCCCGGTGCCGACAGCACCAGCACGAAGGCCATGACGGGCAGCGGATAGAGGGTGATGACGAGGCCGATGACGAGCAGGTCAAGCAGCATGGTGTCCATGGTTGCCCGGCCCCGCAGCCGGTAGCAAAAGATAGGAAATGCGCCCCGAAATGCGGACAGTGGGGACCGGCTGTATCAATGAAGTACCCGCAGCCATGATCGGAGCGAGCATGGACGACTATCCGCTTCTCAACATCTTCTGGACGATGCTGTGGCTCTTCCTGTGGATCCTGTGGTTCTTCCTCCTCTTCAAGATCATCACGGACATCTTCCGTGACCACAGCCTCGGTGGCTGGGGCAAGGCGGGATGGCTCGTCTTCGTGATCCTGCTGCCGTTCCTCGGCGTGTTCGTCTACCTCATCGCACGCGGCTCCGGCATGGGCGAGCGTGACGTGAAGCAGTACAGGGAGAGCGAGCAGGCCTTCCGCAGCTACGTCCAGGAGGCGGCGGGATCCGGCGGTGGTTCGGCGGAAGAGCTGAGCAAACTCGCCGCGCTCAAGAGCAAGGGCGACATCACGCAGGAGGAATACGACCGCGCCAAGGCCAAGATCCTGGCGTGACCGATCGCCCCGGCGCCCCGTCGCCACCAGAAACGGCGGCAGGCCCGTCCTCCCCGGGCGGGCC
>NZ_JBHJTK010000069.1:0-17856 GCF_042267665.1 Streptomyces sp. NPDC056224 | reverse complement strand
ACAATTATGGGGGGGCTGCCCCCCCGCCCGGGGGGGGCCCGGCCGCCGTTCTCCGGATCACGGGACGGCCGCCGGGCCGCGCAAGTGCCTCAGGACTGCTCGCGCAGGACCTCGGCCACGTTCGGCGGGCGGTACGAAGCACCCTTGAGCACCTTGCCGTCCTCCCGGTACGAAGGCCGCCCGTCCGGACCGAGCTTGGACATGTTGGCGCGGTGGATCTCGGCCAGTACCGCGTCGAGGTCGATGCCGTGCACGGCGGCGGTCCCGTACGCGATGTAGACCACGTCGGCCAGCTCGTGCGCGATGTCCGCCAGGCGCCCGGACTCCGTCGCCTCGGCGAGCTCGGCCACTTCCTCCTCCAGCAGGACCTGGCGGTGCCGGGCCAGTTCCGGTGCGACGCTGGCCGGGCCCGGCCCGACGCCGAGGCCGAAGGCCCTGTGGAACTCGCGGACCAGGTCCTGGGGAGTGGTGTCGGTCATGCGGCCCTGCCTTCTTCCGTGCGGTCCGTGCGGTTCCGGCGCAGGGCGAGGACCGCGTTGTGACCGCCGAAGCCGAAGGAGTTGCTCAGGACGACATCGCCCCCGGCCGGCAGGGGACGCGGCACGTGCGTGACCACATCCAGTTCGCAGGCGTCGTCGAGATCGTCACAGCCGATCGTAGGAGGAACGAGGCCGTGGTGGAGCGTGAGGACGGCCACCAGGGCCTCCACCGCCCCCGTGGCGCCCTGCAGATGGCCCAGGTTGCCCTTCACGGCGGTCACCGGGACGCCCGGCGCCCCGGCGCCGCGCTCGTCGAGGAGGCGGCGCAGCGCCGTGGCCTCGGCGAGGTCCCCTTCCACGGTGGCGGTGGCGTGCGCGTTGACGTGGACCACGTCGGCCGGGACGGAACCGGCGTCGGCGAGCGCGCGGCGCAGCGCGAGCACGATGCCGTCGCCCGAGGGGTCGGGCGCGACGATGTGGTGGGCGTCGGCCGACAGGCCCCAGCCGGCCGCTTCGCCGTAGATGCGTGCGCCACGTGCCACGGCGTGCTCCTCGGCCTCCAGGACGAGCATCCCGGCGCCCTCGCCGTGCACGAAGCCGTCCCGGTCCTTGGCGAAGGGACGGGAGGCCCGTTCGGGCTCGTCGTTGCGCGTGGACAGGGCCCGCATGGCGGAGAACGCCGCCATCACGGACGGGGTGATGGCGGCTTCCGTTCCCCCAGCCAGGACGATGTCGACGTGCCCGAGGCGGATCCGGTCGATGGCCTGTCCGATGGCTTCGGTGCCGGAGGCGCAGGCGCTCACGACGGTCCGTGCCTCGCCGGTGATGTGCAGGTCGATGGATATCTGGGCGGACGCCTGTGAGGGAACGGTCATCGGGGCGGTGAGCGGCGAGACGCCGCGCGGGCCCTTGTCGCGCAGCCGGCGGTCCCCGTCGACCAGGACGGGGGCGCCGCCGATGATGGTGCCGACGCACACTCCGGCCCGGCTCGGGTCGATGCCGCTCCCGACCGTTCCGGAGGCGTCCAGGCCCGCGTCCCGCCACGCCTCGCGAGCGGCGATCACCGCGAACTGGGCCGCGCGGTTCATCCGTCGCGCCTGGGCCTTGGGCAGCAGCTCGCCGGGATCCGCCGGCACGGTCCCGGCGATGCGCACGGGCTGGCCCAGGAACTCCTCACCCTCCAGCAGCCGCACTCCGCTTCGTCCTTCGAGGAGTCCCTGCCACAGGGCCGGGACACCGACACCGAGGGGGGTGATCGCGCCCAAACCGGTGACAACGACCCGGCGTCGTGTTGTCCGGGTCACTTCGACGGGCCGGCCGGTGGGTGTGGGCGGCTGGTGCATAGGGTTCCGCTTTCCTGTTTTTATGGCTCTCAACTGTCGGGGATTGCACGACAGTTGGATGCATGGAAGCCGTCTCCCAGGCGTTTGCACAAGACCCTGAGACGCTCGTCACTTACCCCCGTATTGGTGAGGAGGAGGCGACGGACAGTCACGAAAGAACGCTACACTTCGGCATGAGGTCAAGCGTCGATTACGTGCCATCGCAGGGGGAGTTTTACGATGGAGACATCTGGCGTTCATGATTCCGCTTTCGCGCCCGATCCAGCCCCTCGGGCCATGGAACTGTCACAGCTCCTGCGTGTCTGGCGAGTCGACGCGGGCGTCAAGCTGCGACGGGACAAGGCAATTCCGCAGAAGGAAGTCGCCGAGCTCATGGGCGTGAGCGAGCGCTGGTACCGGAGCCTGGAATCCGGGGATTCCGTCTCGCTTTCCAGTGACATACTCGCCCGGCTTTCCGAGGTGCTGGTTCTGGGGCCTGACGAGCGCATGGTCCTGTACAGCCGCGCACTCGACGGTGCCGGCGTCGCCCTCGCGGACGAGGAGGGCGAGGCCGAGGAACAGCTCGCGCTCCTGCAGCTGGTCACGGCGCAGACGCAGTTCCCCGCCTATCTCACCGACGGCTGCTGGAACATCCTGGGTTACAACACCCTCATGGCCGACTGGTTCCCCTGGGTGCTCGAACCGGGTGCCAACCTCATGCGCTGGGCACTGGCCGACCACGCGGCCCGCGAACAGATGCTGGACTGGCGCCAGCACGCGGAGGTCTATCTGGCCATGCTGCGGTTCGCCCTGGCCACGAGCTCCCACAAGGCGGCGCTCGACAAGCTCCTGCGGCACGTCCTGCGGGATCCCGAGTGCCGTCGGCTCTGGTCGCGGGGGCCGAAGGTCATCGCCTTCCGGCAGGGGCACCGCTACCGGCTGGACCTTCCGCACGTCTCGCCCGAGCAGATCACCGTCACCTCTCAGGTACTCCTCCCCGCCTACCAGCACGGACTGCGCTGCGTCATGCTGCTGCCGCAGAAGCCCGTCATGCCCTCACATGCCGTCATTCCCGTTCAGCAGGACCGAAGTCCGCTGCAATAGCCGCCACATTACAACGTTCGCGCGGACCGCGACCGGCAAAACTTTGCCGCTGGCGCTCCCTCTTCACCGGCGACCGGCAAACATTTGCCGGTCGCCTTTCATTTGTTCCGTTTCGCCGATTTTCAATGCCGACGAACCGGACAACTCCGTACAGCGGCAAACTTCTGCCGCTTGACGGCTACTTGGCTGAATGGACATCCTCGTGGCACCGAAAACGACACCACCACACACAGGTCGCACGAGGCCTGAGCAGTCACATGAAGGTTTAAAGCATGGCACTGCAATTTGCGAGTACGGCGAATAGAACCGTTCTCGCCCGCCGGCACCAGAATCGCCTCGACCAGGCTTCTGCAGAAGCCGACTACCGCAGCCGCTTCCGTACCTGGGAACGGATCGCCACCGTCCGGAACAACCCGATGCGGGTGCTGGACACCGATGGTGAACTGTTCTTCAGCCCCGAACTCGTGCCCGCCCTGTCGCACCCGCTCCTCGCGCAGGCCGAGCCGCACGTCCGTGAGACCGTGCTGGTCCACCGCCTCTACGAGTACCTCAAGTTCACGATCGACCTCGAGCAGAGCGCGGTCATCCCCGTCACCGGTCACATCAGCCGCGGCATGTCCGGGCTGGACCTGCCCGAGCCCATGCGCCTGGACGCCTTCAAGATCGTGACGGACGAGGCCTGGCACGCGCAGTTCACGTACGAGATCCTGCGCGGGGTCCGCGACCGCACCCGGATCGCTCCCGCCCTCCCGGACACGCCGACGTTCACCGCCGAGCTGGCGAGGATCCACGAAGAGCTGCCGAGCGAGATCCGCGGCCTGGACGAGATGCTCTTCGCCATCGTCAGCGAGACGCTCATCTCCTCGATCCTCGACGAACTGCCCCAGGACAAGCGGCTCCCCGAGGGCGTCCGCGACATGGTGGCCGACCACGCGGTCGACGAGGCCAAGCACCACTCCTACTTCTCGACGCTGCTCCGGTTCCTGTGGCCGGCGATGACGAGGAAGGAACGGGAGCTGGCGGGCCCGTACATACCGCAGCTGATATTCGCCTTCCTGGAGCCGGACTACACGAGCACGGCTCTGGGCCTGGGGGCCGCCGGCCTGGGAAGCCAAGAAGTGGAACAGATCATGAGCGACGTCTACTCGCGCGAGAAGGTCGTGGACGACGTGCGCCGCGGCGCCGCGCCCACCCTGCAGTACTTCGTCGAGGCCGGGGCCCTGGAGCACGGCGCCACCCTCGAGGCCTTCCAGGAATCGGGGCTGATCGCGTGAAGGCGGCGATCGTCCAGGCCGCCCGCGCCCTGACGCCGACGGTCACCCAGTACTGGCTGACCCATCCGGCCGGCCGCCCGAGCCTGCCGGCCGCCGTGCCCGGCCAGCACGTCACCCTGCGGGTGGGGCCGCGCTTCAAGACCTTCACGGTCGTGGCCGCCGACGAGGAGGGGTACGAGCTGGCGGTGCGCAATCGCCACCGCGGCGACCAGCGCGATCTCCTCTCGCCGCGGCTGCACGTCGGAGCACCCGTCAGGGTCACCGCTCCGGGCGGGCACTTCACCGCGGAGAGCTCCACGGCCTTCACCCATTTCGTGGCCGGCGGTGTGGGGATCAACCCGATCCTCGCCGTCCTGGCCGGCGGGCGGCTGCGCGGCTGGCGGCTCGTCTACGTCGACCGCGGCCAGGAGGAGTTCCCGTTCCTCGGGCGCATCGAGGAGCTGGCGGGGGAACAGGGCGGCAGCGTCGTCACCGTCGACACCGGCACGCAGGGCCGCCCCGACTGGTCCGACGTCGTCGCCGGCATACCGGTCGGCAGCACCATCGGCCTGTGCGGCCCGGACGCGATGGTCGCGGCGGTGCGTGCCGCCGTCGACCGGGCTCCGGGGGCCCGGTACCTGGTCACCGACGGCTCGGCGACGCGGTCCGCCGACGACACGCCCCCGTCCGTCGAAGTGGAGTGCGTCAAGACCGGCATCACCTTCGAGGCCGCCCAGCACCAGCCGTTGCTCGACGCGCTGAACCGCAACGGCGTGACCGTCCCCTCCTCGTGCCGGCAGGGCATCTGCGGGACGTGCGAGGTGGAGGTCCGTACGGGGCGGATCGACCACCGGGACGAAGTGCTCACCGAGCAGGAGAAGGCCGCGTCCAGCTACATGATCCCGTGCGTGAGCAAGTCGATGAGCACCCGGCTCGTGCTGAACGTCTGATGCCGGCGACCACCACCCCCACCAGAAAGACCCCCGTGAACGAGCTCATCGCCGGCTACGCCGGCCGGATCGGATTCCACGTGCCGTTGGAACCGACCATCGCGTGCCTTCGCCAGCTGCACGAGGCGCACCTGTACAACGTCCCCTTCGAGAACTTCAGCATGCACACCAACGCGGAGCGGGGCCTCACCGAGGAGGCCCTCCGCGAGGTGATCGTGGACCGTCGCCGGGGCGGCATCTGCTTCGAGACGGGGCGGATGATGCAGTCGCTGTTCGAGGAGGGCGGATTCGACTACGAGGTCCGGCTGGGCGCCAGCGTCAGCCCCAGGGGCCCGGCGACCCATCAGGTCTTCGTCGTGACGCTCGACGGCGAGCGCTGGCTCTTCGACATCGGATACGGGGCCCGCGGTCCCAGAGGACCGGTCCGGCTGGCGGACGGGGAGCGGCTGACGCACCCCGCCCTCTCCACCAAGGTCGCCCTCGACCGCGGTGCGGGCGCCCCGGTCTGGACGGTGTCGATCCAGGAGCACGCCGTCGGCTCCGCCGAATGGCAGGACATCTACCGCTTCGTCGACGCTCCGGTCGAGGCGGCCGATCTGGAGATGGCGCACTTCTACACGACGGCGTCACCCAACAGCCTGTTGAACAAGCACAAGGTGGCGAGCATCCCCACCCCCACCGGCAGGCTGAGCGTCCGGGACGGGCACGTGACGATCGTGCACGACGGAACCAGCTCCACGTCCCCCGTCGATGACGAAGCGCAGCTCCAGGAAGTGCTCGGCCGGCATTTCGGCCTCACCGTCCCCCTGCGTGACCTCGGGCTCGAAAGGTAACACCATGCATTTTCTGACCGTACCGGGGTACACCGGGTCCGGCCCGGACCACTGGCAGACGCACCTGGAGAACACGTACGAGGGCTTCTCCCGCGTGGTCCAGGACGACTGGGAGAGCGTCGAGCGCGACCGCTGGGTCGACAGGCTCGACGAGACCGTGCGCGGCATCGACGGGGAGGTCTTCCTCATCGGGCACAGCTGCGGCTCGGTGACCGTCGCCCAATGGGCCGCCACGAGGTGGGACAGCCGCGTCGTCGGCGCCCTCATGGTCGCTCCGGCCGACGTCGAGGCCGCCGACACGCTGCCGGCCATCAAGGGCCAGGCGCCGCTGCCCGCGGTCCCGCTGCCGCTGAAGACGCACCTCGTGCTCTCCGACGACGATCCGTACCTCCCGCTGGAACGGGGCCGGGCGCTCGCCGGAACGTGGGGAAGCACCGTCGAGGTCGTCCCCGGCGGCGGGCACCTCGCCACGAACGACGGCTACGGGGAGTGGGGCCATGTGGCCCGGCTGATCGCGCGGCTCTCCGGAACACCACTTGCAACCACCGATGGACGTGTCCGCTTTGCGCAGTAAATTCTCGTCGGTGCCACGGCCCGTCTACTTCTATCTCGCCGCCTCGTTCTTCATGGGGCTCGCCAACACCATCTTCGACGTGGTGTTCAACTTCTACCTCGCCGAGCGCGGCATCAACGAGGGCGACGCGGGCGTCATCTACGCCATCGCCACCGGAGCCATGGCGGTGGCGGTCGTCCCGCTCCTCTTCCTGGGCCGGTACGTGTCGCAGCGGGCCCTGCTCATCGGGGCGTCGGTGCTGTACACGGTGCCCTTCGCCGGTCTGCCGTTCGTGGCCTCGGTCGCCTCGGCCTCCGTCGTCCTCAGCCTGATCCTCGCCGGCATGCTCGGCCTGCTCTCCGTGGGCAACGCGATCGCGGGCAAGCAGGTCCCGGAGGCCGCCCGTACCCGCCTGTTCAGCGCGTTCTTCATCAGCTACCTGGGGGCCGGCGTCATCGGCTCCGCCCTGGTGTCCGCGGTCAGCGGCTGGCTCCACACCAGCGATCTGGAGAAGTACCGCTTCTTCCTCCTGCTGTCCTTCCTGGCGGCCTGCCTGATGCTCGTGCTGCGCTTCCCGTCGGCGCGGTCGGTGCAGCAGACCGCCACGGCGGTCTCGCACGAGGAGGTACGGATGCCGGGGGAGAAGCGCAACTTCGTGACCCTGTTCGTGGCGGCCGGTTTCCTGGGTGCCTCGATCGCGCTGTTCTTCCGGTTCGCCAACGTCCTGTTCTCCCAGGTCTACGACATCCCGGTGAGCGACATCTCGCTCATCCTGGGCACCGACAAGATCGTCAGCATCTTCGGCGCCATCTTCGCGCCCGTCCTGGTCAAGCGCTTCTCGCTGCGCCCGACGGCCGCGTTCTTCGGGATCCTGGCCGTCCTCGGCCTGCTGCTGCAGTCCCTGACCGTCCCGCTGATCGTCTTCGTCGGGCTGTACCTGCTGCGCCTGCTGTTCAACTACTGCCTGATGCCGCTCCTGGACACGGTCGCGATGTCGGGCTTCGCCCCGGCGCGGCAGATGTTCTCGATCGGCCTGCGCCAGTCGTCGTTCTACCTGGGCGGAGCCGTCGCGGCGGCCGTCTACGGCGAGCTGCTCGACGGCGGCCAGTGGCAGGCGGCCCTGTGGGTCTCGGCGGCGTGCGCCCTCATCGGGTCGCTGGCGATGACCCTGGTGCGCAGCGGTGAGTCCGTCCCGCGGAGCGGAAACGGAAACGGGAGCGGGAGCGAAGAGAAGGTGCTGGAGAATGCCTGAGCCCGCAACGACCGGAACGCTGGTGGTGGTGGACCCGTACTCCAGCGGAGGGGTCCTGGCCCGCCGCGCGCAGGAGCTGTACGGCCTGAAGTCCGTCGCCGTGCTGACGTCGGAGACCCTCCCGGCCGCCCTCACCGCGACGTACCCGGCCGGGGACTTCGCCGCGGAGCTGCGTTTCGCGGACGTCCGGACGACGGCCGCCGCCGTCGAGAGTCTGTGCGGCGGCCGGCCCGAGTTCCTCATCTGCGGGTCGGAGCCGGGCGTGGAGGCGTACGACCTTCTGGCCTCCCACTGGGGGATGCGCCCCAACACCGGTTCCTCCGAAGCCCGTCGGGACAAGTTCCTGATGCAGGGCCGGCTGCGCGACGCGGGCGTCCCGTACATCCCGCACCACATGGCGTCCGACACGGAGTCCATCGTCGAGTGGTGTGCCGCCGGCGGACTGGCCGAGTACGTCGTGAAACCGGTCAAGTCCTTCGCCACCGACGGCGTGTTCTTCTGCGCCGGCCTCGACGAGGTGCGCGCCGCGTGCGAGAAGCTGTTCGGGCGCCGTGACCTCGCCGGTGAGCTCATCACGGACGTCCTGGTCCAGGAGCGGCTCGTCGGGCCGGAGTTCGTCGTCGACTCGGTGTCCCTCGACGGCTCGGCCTTCGTCGTCAACATGTTCCGCTACACGAAGGAGACGGTCGAGGGGAACCCGGCGTACCGGGCGATGTCCTCGGTGGAGGTCGGCGACCACCCCGAGATCGTGGCCTACGTGGAGCGGGCCCTCGCCGCGCTGGGGATCGAGAACGGGCCCGCGCACAGTGAGCTCGTCCTCACCGCCGAGGGGCCGATCCTCATCGAGACCGGCGCTCGGATGCACGGCGGTCTGGGCCCGCGACTGGTCGAGGAATCGTCCACGCACTCCCTGATCGACCTGACGCTGGCCTCGCGCGTCGCGCCGGAGGAGTTCCTGCGCCGGACGACGGTGCGGCCGACGCTTCGGCAGGGCGTCGTCGAGTGCTTCCTCTTCGCGCCGGCGGCGGGTGTGGTCGCGGCGAACCGGGTGCGCGAGGCCACCGGGGAGCTCAGCAGCTATCTCTTCGACACCTGTGGGCAGGTTCCGGGAGACCGCGTCGAGAAGACCGTCGACCTGATCACTTCGTACGGCCGGGTGGTCCTCGCCCACCCGGACCCCGAGGTGCTCGAACGGGACATGGAGCACGTCCTCGACCTGGACCGGCGAGGGGCGCTCATCGAGGTCGTTCCGGGCGCGTAGCGCCGGACCGGACACGACGCAGCCCCGGGTCCGCGACCCGGGGCTGCGTCGTGCGCACCGGCCGCTCACGCGCCGATGCGCACCAGGGCGAGCGTGATGTTGTCCGGACCTCCGGCTTCGATGGCCGCCTTCCACAGCTCGAAGGCGGCCTTGCCGTCGTCGTGCACGCGCAGCAGGTCGTCGATCACGTCGTCGGGCAGCGGGTCGGTCAGCCCGTCGCTGCACACCAGGTAGCGATCCCCCGTGGACAGCGGGAAGGCCGCCACGTGGGGGGTGATGGGGCTGCGCCCGGGGCTGCCGCCGAGCGTCTGCGTGACGGCCGACGTGGTGCGGTGGCCGGGCGCGGGCGGCGGACTGTCGTCCACGCTGACCTGGTGCAGCCCGTCCTCGGTCGCGTGGAACACCTTGCTGTCGCCGACGTTGAACGCCAGCAGCGACTCCGCCAGTACCAGGGCGCCGGCGACCGTGGTCCCCATGGCGGTCAGGTCCGGACGGCCGTCGGTGGCCGAGTACACCGCGTCGTTGCAGCGGTTCAGAGCGTCACCGATCGCTTCCTCGCTGTCGAGCGCGGGACCGAGCGCGGCGAGCTCGCGGACGACCAGCTCGCTGGCGACCTCGCCGGCCGGCTGCCCCCCGAGCCCGTCGGCGACGGCGACGACGAGCGGCCTGCCGAGGGGGAAGAGCAGCGTCTGGGGGCTCAGGGTCACGGTCCCGCACAGCGTCCACGGGCCGACGGCGAGGCTGTCCTCGTTGTGGTCGCGGATGAGACCGACATGGCTCAGGGCGGTCACAGCTATGTACGCCACCACGACGACCCGCCTCTCCTCAAGGGCTGACGCGTCACTCCTCTCCCATTGTCACGCTGCTCGGCATGCGGTGTGCGACCTGCCGGAGCACGCTGGTCGTGGGGCCCGAGGAAAGGACTGCGCGCGATGTTCGCGAGGCTGAGCACCTACCAGGGATCACCGGTTCCCGCGACGGGAGACCTGACCGCGCATACGGAGGAGATCGTCCGGCAGGTCCAGGACGTCCCCGGCTTCCGGGGCGTGTACTACCTCGTCGACCGGGCCTCGGGAAAGGCCAAGTCGCTGACCCTGTGGGAGGACGAGCAGACCATGCGGGCGAGCGAGGACCGGGCCGCCCGGATCCGCGAGGAGACGGCCCAGCGCGAGGGCCAGCGGATCGTCTCGGTCGAACACTTCGAGGTGGCCTTCAGCCGCCTCCAGCCGTAGCCGCGACAGCCGGCGGGGCAGGGGTGGGCGCGGGGAGGGGCGCCGGGACCGGCCGGGACCCGGAACCGGCCCGGGACCGGCCAGGACCCGGAACCGGCCCGGGACCGGCCAGGACCCGGAACCGGCCCGGGACCGGCCAGGATTGGCCCAGGATTCCCGCGGGGAAATGGCGTTACTGACGGGGCTGCCCCGCTCCTAGCCTGAGCCGGTGACCAACAGAGTCGATTTCTACTTCGATCCCATCTGCCCGTTCGCCTGGATCACTTCTCGCTGGATGCTGGAGGTCGAGCGTCACCGCGACCTCGACCTCACCTTCCGCGTCATGAGCCTGTCCGTCCTCAACGAGGGCCGCGAGGACCTCCCCGAGCGCTACCGAAGACTCCTCGCCACGGGCTGGGGGCCCGTACGCGTCTGCACCGCCGCCGCCCAGCAGTACGGCGACGAGGTCCTGCGCGGCCTCTACACGGCACTCGGCACCCGCCTCCACAACGAGGACCGGGCCGCCGATGCCGCTGTCATCCGGGAGGCCCTGGCCGAAGCGGGCCTCCCCGAGGACCTGGCCGGCGCGGCGGACGGCACCGAGTACGACGACGCGCTGCGCAAGAGCCACCACGAGGGCATGGACCCGGTCGGCGAGGAGGTGGGCACGCCCACCATCCACATCGACGGGACCGCCTTCTTCGGCCCGGTCCTCACCTCGATACCGCGCGGCGAGGACGCGGTGCGCGTCTTCGACGGCGTCCGACTCCTGGCCGGCTACCCGAACTTCTTCGAACTCAAGCGGACCCGGACAGGGGCGCTCGACTTCACCTGACCGGATCCGGGGCGGGCCGCGAGCTCGCCGGGGGCGGCGGCGCCACCGACCGCCGTGGAGTGATCCGGGTCACGTGCTGTCACAGGGACCGGCCGCGCGGTGTCTTGAGGTCGAACCCCTGAAGACGGAGGAGACACCATGACTGGGCACACCGAAGTGGTCGTGATCGGCGGCGGGTACGCGGGCGTCATGGCCGCCAACCGGCTGACGCGGCGCGACGACGTGACCGTGACGCTGATCAACCCCAGGCCGGACTTCGTCCACCGCATCCGCCTGCACCAGCTGGTGGCCGGGTCCGACGACGCGGTCGTCGACTACCGGGAGGTCCTGGCCGACGGCGTCCGGCTGGTGGTCGACACCGTGACCCGGATCGACGCGGCCGGGCGCGGTGTGGCGCTGGCGACCGGCGGGACGGTCGGCTACGACTACCTGGTCTACGCGGTGGGCAGTGGCAGCGCCGACCCGAGCGTGCCCGGGGCGGCCGAGTTCGCCTACCCGATCGCCGGCCTGGAGGAGGCGCAGCGGCTGCGTCCGGTTCTCGACGCCGCGCCCGCGTCGGCCGCGGTGACGGTGGTCGGAGCCGGTCCGACCGGCATCGAGACCGCCGCCGAGCTGGCGGAGCAGGGCCGCGCGGTGACCCTGGTGTGCGGCGGGGTGCTCGGCCCGTACCTGCACCCGCGCGGCCGGCGCTCGGTGGCCGGGCGGCTGGCCGCGCTCGGGGTGACCGTGCTCGAAGGCGCCGGTACCGAGGTGACGGCGGTGACCCGCGACGCCGTGCGGCTCGGTGACGGCCGCGAGGTCCCGAGTCACGTGACCATCTGGACCGCCGGCTTCGGCGTGCCGGACCTGGCCGCGCGCAGTGCGCTGAGCACCGACGCCCTGGGCCGCCTGCTCACGGACGAGACGCTGACCAGTGTCGACGACGTACGCATCGTCGCGGCCGGGGACTCCGCGGCGCCGTCGAACCTGCCGCTGCGGATGAGCTGCCAGGCCGCGATGCCGCTGGGCGCGCGGGCCGCCGACACGGTGCTCAGCCGGATCGCGGGTGAGCGGCCCGCGACCCTCAACCAGTCGTTCGCCGCCCAGTGCCTCAGCCTGGGCCGGGGCGCCGGCATCTTCCAGTTCGCCAACCGGTCCGATGTCGCGGTGTGGTTCAACATCGACGGCCGCCTGGGCGCGAAGGTCAAGGAGACCGTGTGCACGGGCGTCGTCAAGCACCTGGCGGACGAGGCCCGCGAGCCCGGTGGCTACAGCCTGCACCGCATCCCGGGAGGCGCCGCGCGCCGGCGGCGGCTGGAGGCCGAGCGCGGCGGGGTGTTGGCCGCTTCCTGAACGGGAGCGGGCAGCCCGGGACATCATCACCACAGACAGCACCACCACCACGACCGCCGTACGCGAAAAGGGGACCCCACCGTGTATGCACGATCCGCCGCCGCCGTCGGCCGGTGCCGGCCGCGTAGGAGAGGGGCCGGGACATGAACGGCCACGCCACCGACCCGGCGACCGAGACGTTCGTCGCCCACCGCAATCTGCTCTTCACCGTCGCGTACGAGATGCTCGGATCGGCCGCCGACGCCGAGGACGTCCTGCAGGAGACCTGGCTGCGGTGGGTCCAGGTCGACCTGGAGCAGGTGCGCGACCAGCGCGCCTACCTGGTTCGGATCACGACCCGGCAGGCGCTCAACCGGCTGCGCACGCTGTCGCGCCGCAAGGAGTCGTACGTCGGCCCGTGGCTGCCGGAGCCGCTGCTGACCGCGCCGGACGTGGCCCAGGACGTCGAGCTCGCCGAGAGCGTGTCCATGGCGGTCATGCTCGTCCTCGAAACGCTGTCGCCGACCGAGCGCGCCGTCTTCGTGCTGCGCGAGGTGTTCGACGTCGGCTACGACGAGATCGCGGCGGCCGTCGACAAGAGCCCCGCGGCCGTCCGCCAGATCGCCCACCGCGCCCGCCGGCACGTCGATGCCCGCCGCCCCCGCGAGGTGGTCTCCCAGAGCGAGACACGGGCGGCCGTGGAGTCGTTCCGGCGGGCCCTCGACGGCGGGGACCTGCAGGGCCTGCTCGACGTGCTCGCGCCCGAGGTCGTCCTGATGAGCGACGGCGGAGGCATCAAGCAGGCCGCGGTGCGGCCGATCACCGGCGCCGACAAGGTGTCCCGCTTCATCGTCGGCGGTCTCGGCAAGCACCAGGTCCCGATCACCGTCGGCATCACCGTGGTCAACGGCAGCCCGGCGCTGGTCGTGCACCTGGACGGGGAGCTCGACGGCGTCATGGCGGTCCGCGTCGAGGACGCCCGCATCACCGGCCTCTACTACGTCCGCAACCCGGAGAAGCTGTCTCACGTCCGATCCGAGATCCCGCTCACCCTCCGGTGAACTCCCCGTCGTGACGGGGCCGCCGGGAGGAGGGCAGGGCCGGCGGCCTGGCGCAGCAGGGCGATCGGCTGATCGACCGTCGTCGACCTGGTCTTCATCCCGTAGGGCTCCTGCTCGTCCTCGTTGAGCAGTTCCCGGCTGTCCGGGTCGCGGGCGATGTGGACCCGCATGTAGGGGATGGTGTCCCCCTGCGCGAAGAGCTTCCCCTCACGCCATTTCGGGATCACCCGGTTCGGTCCCGGGCGCAGCGGTGGCAGCCCGTGCGTTCGGCCCGGCCGCCGTCCCGGCCGGCTCGTACGAAGGCCGCCCCGGCCCGCCGGGAGCGGTGTTCCCCGCCGCGGGTCCTACGCGTCGACCGCGGCAGGGTCGAGGGAATCGACGTCTTCCATGAAGCTCAGCATCCGGGCGTTGACCACGTCGGGGTGGTCGATCTGCGGTCCGTGGCCCGTCGCGGCGATGATCTCGGCGCGGGCGCCGGTCACGAGCCGCGGTACCCGCTCCAGCTGCCGCTTCGGGTGCACGAGCAGGCTGTGCTTGCCCATGATGACGTAGAGCGGGGTCCGGATGGAGCGCAGCGCGTCCTCGGCGAGCGGCAGCGGCGCGGGGCGGCGTATCCGGAACGCGCGGGCGCCGAGCTGGATCCACTTGCGCATCTCGGGAACGGCGATGACCGGCTGGTCCAGCCAGGCGGCGAGGCGCGGACGCAGGGCCTTGGGCGCGAAGGTGGCGAACAGGCTGACGAACACCCAGGCGAAGAAGCGCAGCCCCACCTTCTCCAGGCCGCCCGGGTCGAGGGCGGTGACGGAGGCGAGCCGTCCGGGCCGGCGGTGGGCCTGGTTGAGCACCAGCCAGCCGCCGTAGGAGGAGCCGACGAGGTGGACCCGGTCGAGGCCGAGTGCGTCGAGGGCCTCGTCCATCCACTGGGCGGCCCGCTCCGGCTGCCACATGGGCTCGCGGTGGACGCTGCGGCCTGCGTCGCCGGGGGTGTCGAGGGCGTAGACGGGGCGGTCGAGGCTGAGCCCGGGGGTGTTGGGGTACCACATGGCGGAGGAGTAGCCGGCGCCGTGGATCAGGACGATCGGGGTGCGGGATGCGGCTGCGGGGTCCTCGGGGCCGTACCGGTAGACGTGCGTGGTGCCGAAGCTGGTCTCGACATCGGTCTCGGAGCGGAGGGGCGCCCCCATCGCGTAGAGCACGTCGCCGGCGGCGAAGTAGCGGTCGCGGAGCTCGTCGTTGACGTAGCGGCCGACGTCGCGGCGCACACGGGTCGTGTTCTCGGGCACGGGGCACCTCCGGGAAGTTCCGTTCTTCGTGATACGACCGTACCATGATGTTGATACGGCGGTACCATGAAGAGGGTCCGGGGAACCCGGATCGCGAACCCACCACCGACGGGCGGAGACACCGGCACATGCCGAAGCGCGTGGACCACGAGGAACGGCGCACCCAGATCGCCGAGGGGCTCATCCGGGTCGCCGGACGGCGAGGACTGCACGCCGTCGGCATGCGCGACGTGGCCGCCGAGGCCGGCGTCTCACTGCGGCTCGTGCAGTACTACTTCGAGACCAAGGAGAAGCTCCTCTTCTACGGGCTCCAGCACCTGACCGACCGGTTCACCGCACGCGTCGGCGCCCGCCTGGCCGCCGCGGGTCCGGACCCGGGCCCGCGCGCGACCATCGAGGCGCTGTTGCTGGCCTCCCTCCCGACCGATGAGGAGAGCCGCACCTTCCACCTCCTCTACAGCTCCTACGCGATCCTGTCCGTGACCGACGAGGCGCTGGCCGCCCAGCCCTTCATCGACAATCCCGACGCCGCGGAGAACGCCCTGACCGGCCTCCTCGAGCAGGCCCAGGGGTCGGGGCTGGCCGATCCCGGCGTCGACGCGCGCACGGAGGCGATCAGCCTGCTCGCCATGGCGGCGAGCATGGGCACCAGCATCCTCGTGGGCCAGCGGAGTCCGGAGTCGGCCATCGCGGTGCTCCACCACCACCTGGACCGGATCTTCGCGACCGTCGGGACGCCGCTGCCCGCGACGGGGGAGCGGTGACGGGGCCGGCGAGGGGGCCGGCGAGGGGCGCCTGACGATCGGCGGGTGAGGGGAGGGGGCCGTCGGGCGTCCCCCTCACCGGCTCTGTGCGCCGTCGGGTCCGCACGGCACGGGCCGCGCCTCCGCAGCCCGTCCGCGGCTGTGCTGTGTCGGTGAGGGACCTGGGTGAGGGACCTGGCGGCCTCAGGCACTGGCGGTCGCCCATGCGTCGGGGGAAGGCCTTCCACCCGGCCGGATCGGCCGGTTCGTGGTCGCGTGCAGGACGCGCCGGCCCGCCGATACCGGCGGGCGCGCTCACCTCAGGCCGAGGCCGACGGGTCGGAGGATTCGGCGGCGCGGCGGTATTCGGCGTTGATGCGCTGCGCTTCTTCGAGCTGGTCTTCGAGGATGACGATGCGGCAGGCGGCCTCGATGGGGGTGCCCTGGTCGACGAGTTCCCGGGCGCGGGCGGCGATGCGCAGCTGGTAGCGGGAGTACCGGCGGTGTCCGCCCGCAGAGCGGAGCGGGGTGATAAGGCGGGCTTCGCCGATGGCGCGGAGGAAGCCCTGGGTGGTGCCGAGCATGTCCGCGGCCCGGCCCATGGTGTAGGCGGGGTAGTCGTCGTCGTCGAGACGGCCGAACGAGTCGTCTGCTGTCATTGCACCTCTCTCATGGAACGCGTGGAGGGGCCCTGGTGCGTACGGCACCAGGGCCCCGAAGGAACTACTACACCATCTGCCGGCTCTAGTACTGCGCCGGCCTTCTGTTTCCGCCGACCCGACCTGGATGCTGTCGGGGGTGCGGGGATCGCGGTTGCTTGACCGGAGACCACCTCACTATCGATGTCCTGCGGTACCCGGGCTCACTATGTCCGCCCGGGCGATCCTGATGGCGCGGGGCTCCTCCGTTCTTCCCTCGGTGATCAACTACTTACCCAACGGGGAACTGCATCCTGCTGGTACTGCTCGTACTACTGGTACTGCTGGTGATGCGAACTGCTCAGTGGCCTGCGACAGCGCCACTCTCCGGCAGCCAGCCCCGTCGCCCATCGTGCGTCTGCTCTGGCTTGGAACCCCACTGCCGAACCTCCCGGTGCGCGCGTCCGCAGCCGACGCCTTCACCGAGGTACTGCTCTTCGACTCCACTGCTGGTTACTGCGACCTGCATTTTTACGGGTACCGCCACTGCGTTACTGCGGTACTGCTCACGGCGGCCCCTGATCACTGCGGGCCACCCGGTCCGGTCGTCAGTCCCGTCGCCGTCCTGCAACCGCTCTGGCTTCGGAACTCCACCACCGAACCGTCCTGCGAACTGCAACTGCGGGTAATGCCGCTCGGCAGTTCGTCTCTGCCAAGCCCTGCTGTCTCTCTGGGCTACGAGAGAAACCATAACCAGGCCACCGCCCAATGTCTACTCTGGCCGAGAGAGATTTTTATGTGCCCCGAGGAGAGCTAGACCTACACGGCCGCGCCAGGACGACCGTGGTCACCGGTGGCGCCGTCATCCCGGTCGGCCGGCTGCCGAAGCCGTGCCGGCTGCCGAAGCCGTGTGGAGGCAGCGGGTGTCGGAGGTCCTGAGGGACTCGGCCCGCCCGGGCGAGTTCTCCGCCGTCTTCACCGCCACGACACGGGCGGAAAGACGAGGGAGGGCCCGACCGGCGCGTGCCGGTCGGGCCCTCCCTCGCTGTTCGGTTGTCGACGCGCACCTTTCCCCCGGTCGGACCGCGGTACAGACCGCGGTGAGGGGTTCAGCGTGCGAGGGCCAGGATGCCGAGAGCGCTGCCTTGCTCGTCGACGACGGGCAGGGCGTCGAGCCGGCGGTAGCGCATCGCGTGTTCGGCCTCGGCCATCGTGGTCAGGGGCGGGACGAACGGCACGCGGTCGCCGAGGACGTCGCGCAGCCGGACCCGGTCCGTGTACGCGTCGCTGTCACGGACGGCGGCGAGCTGGGCCCGGGTGACCAGTCCGGTGTAGAGACCGTCCTCGTCGCAGACGAGCAGATGGCCCGCGCGGGCACTGGTCATGACGCACAGGGCCACTTCGACCGTCATGTCGTCCCAGATCTGTGGGCCGGCCTCTTCCATGGCATCGTCCACGGTCCGGGGCACGGGGTCGGCGTGCGCCGAGCGGGGCTGCATCCGGACCAGCGTCACGAGGTGCCTCCTGCAGAGTCGGGTCAGCTTCCTGATCAAGTGGTTCTCAGGCCGCCGCGTCGAAGGCGGACTGACGCACGCTCGCGCGCCGGGCTGCCGCCGAAGCGGGACTGCGCCGGCCGCGGGAGGCGGCGCTGCGCTTGGGCCGCTCGGAGACCGGCGTGGTGATGGTGACGGGGATGCCGGAGGGTGTCTGGGCTCCGGTGATGCGGGTGAGGGCTTCTTCGCCGGAGTGGACTTGGGTGGTGTGTGC
>NZ_JBHJTK010000068.1:0-27499 GCF_042267665.1 Streptomyces sp. NPDC056224 | reverse complement strand
CCGATCGAGTGACCGGCCACGACATCGGGCTTCACGCCCCACGCCTCGACCAGCCGGAACAACGCCACCTCAAGCGCGAACAACGCCGGCTGGGTCAAGGCCGTGGCGTTCAACGCCTCCGGGTCGTCACCCCACACCACCTCACACAACGACCGGCCCAGATGCGGGTCGATCTCCGCACACACCGCGTCGAAAGCCTCCGCGAACACCGGGAAAGCGGCATACAACTCCCGCCCCATCCCCAACCGCTGCGCACCCTGACCCGTGAACAGGAACGCCGTCGAGCCCTTCGCCACCGCCCCGCTGACCACCCCCGGGGACTGCTGACCCGCGGCCAGCGCCGCGAGGGCGCCCGGGCGGTCGTCGGCCACGATCACCGCCCGGTGCTCCATGGCACCGCGCGAGGTGGCGAGGGCGTGCCCGATGTCCTCGGGGCGGTGGGCGTCCGCCACCCCGAGCAGCCGCTCGGCCTGGCCGGCCAGCGCCTTCGCGGACTTCGCCGACAGCACCCACGGCACGACGGGCAGTCCGGCCCCCGGCTCGCCCACAGCGGCCTCGGTCACGGCTTCCCGCGGTGCCTCCTCCACGATCACGTGCGCGTTGGTCCCGCTCAGTCCGAACGAGGAGACGGCGGCCCGGCGCGGCCGGTCCGTCGCGTCCCACTCGCGCGCCTCGGTGAGCAGTTCCACCTCGCCCGCCGACCAGTCGATCTGGTCCGAGCGCTCCTCGGCGTGCAGGGTCGGCGGCAGCACTCCGTGCCGCATCGCCATCACCATCTTGATGATGCCCGCCACGCCCGCCGCGGCCTGCGTGTGACCCATGTTGGACTTGATGGAACCCAGCCACAGCGGCTGCCCCTCGGGCCGCCCCTGTCCGTACGTGGCCAGCAGCGCCTGCGCCTCGATCGGGTCGCCCAGCCGGGTGCCCGTACCGTGCGCCTCGACCGCGTCCACCTCGGCCGCCGACAGCCCGGCGTCCGCCAGGGCCTGGCGGATCACCCGCTGCTGCGCGGGCCCGTTCGGCGCGGTCAGACCGTTCGACGCACCGTCCTGGTTCAGCGCCGAACCCCGCACCGTCGCCAGCACCGGGTGCCCGTTGCGCCGCGCGTCGGAGAGCCGCTCCAACAGCAGCATGCCGGCGCCCTCGCCCCAGCCGGTACCGTCCGCGCCCGCGCCGAAGGACTTGCAGCGGCCGTCCACGGACAGGCCGCGCTGTTCGCTGAAGTACACGAGCATGTCGGGCGTGGACATCACGGTGACACCGCCCGCCAGCGCCAGGGAGCACTCCCCCGACCTCAGCGCCTGCGCCGCCATGTGCAGCGCGACCAGCGAGGACGAGCACGCCGTGTCCACCGTGACCGCCGGGCCCTCCAGCCCCAGGGTGTAGGCGACCCGGCCGGAGACGAGACTGCCCGCTGTGCCGCCGGCGTAGTCGTGGTACATCACCCCGGCGTACACACCGGTCCGGCTGCCCTTCAGAGTGCCCGGGTCGACCCCGGCCCGCTCGATGGCCTCCCAGGAGGTCTCCAGCAGCAGCCGCTGCTGCGGGTCCATGGTCAGCGCCTCGCGCGGGCTGATCCCGAAGAACGCCGGGTCGAACTCGGCCGCGTCGTAGAGGAAGCCTCCGTCGCGGGCGTACGACTTGCCCGGCACGCCCGGCTCCGGGTCGTAGACGCCCGGATCCCAGCCCCGGTCGTCGGGCAGGGGGGCGATCGCGTCCACGCCGTCGGCGACCAGCCGCCACAGGCCGTCCGGCGTGGTCACCCCGCCCGGGTAGCGGCAGGCCATGCCGACGATCACGATCGGATCGTCGTCCGTGGCGCGGACGGCGACGGCCGCCCCCTGCGCGGAGCCCGCGTCCGGGGTGCCGTCGAGGAGTTCTCGTACGTACGCCGCTGCCGCCTCGGCGGTCGGGTAGTCGAAGATCAGCGTGGCCGGAAGCCGCAGACCGGTGGCCGAGTCGAGCCGGTTGCGCAGTTCGACGGCCGTCAGCGAGTCGAAGCCCAGCTCGTCGAAGGCACGGCCGGGTTCGATGGCGTCGCCCGAGGCGTGTCCCAGGACCGTCGCGACCGTCGTACGGACCAGGTCGAGCACGGCGGCGGCGCGGTCGGCTCCGGTCAGACCCGCGAGCCTGCCGCGCAGCGCCGGGGAGCCGGACCCGGTGCGGGTCGTCCGGCGGCCGGGGGTGCGTACGAGGCCGTGCAGCAGGGCGGGGGTCTCCTCCGCCTGTGCGCGCAGTACGCCGAGGTCCAGGCGGACCGGCACGGTGGCGGCGGCACCCGATCGCAGCGCGGCGTCGAAGAGGGCGAGGCCGCGGTCGGCGGGGAGGGCGGGGGTGCCCGCCCGGCGCATCCGCTCCAGCTCGGCGGCGCCGAGCCGGGTGCCCATGCCGCCCGCGGTGTCCCACAGCCCGAAGGCCATGGAGACGGCGGCGAGTCCGCCGGCCCGGCGGTGGGCGGCCAGGGCGTCGAGGAAGGCGTTGGCGGCGGCGTAGTTGCCCTGTCCCGTCGAGCCGAGGGTGCCGGCGATGGACGAGAAGAGGACGAACGCGGTGAGGCCGAGGCCTTCGGTCAGCTCGTGCAGGTGCCAGGCGGCATCCGCCTTGGGGGCGAGGACGCCGGTCACCCGCTCGGCGGTGAGCGAGGTGATCATCGCGTCGTCGAGTACGCCCGCCGCGTGGACGACTCCGCGCAGCGGGTGCGCGGGGTCCACCCCGGCCAGGAGCGCCGCGAGGGCGTCCCGGTCGGAGACGTCGCACGCGGCGACCGAGACGCGCGCCCCCAACTCCTCGAGACCGGTCACGACTTCGGTGACGCCGGGCGCGTCCGCACCCCGCCGGCCGACCAGCAGCAGATGACGGACCCCGTGCTCGGCCGCCAGGTGCCCGGCCACCAGGGCGCCCAGGCCGCCGGTGCCGCCGGTGACGAGGACCGTCCCGTCCGGGTCCCACGCCGTCTCGGGTCCGGTCGCGGCCGTGACCCGGACCAGCCGGGGAACCAGGATCCGGCCGTCGCGTACGGCCGACTCCGGTTCGCCCTGGGCCCGTACGGGGCCGGAGCCGCCCTCGGCCCCGTCCTCCGTGTCCAGGAGCACGAACCGGCCGGGGTTCTCCGCCTGCGCCGCCCGCACCAGGCCCCATACCGGGGCCTGCCGCACGTCGACCGGATCGCCGTCACCGACCGCGACCGCACCGCGCGTGACGACCACGAGGGTCGACGCGGCGAACCTCTGGTCGGCCAGCCACGTCTGCAGCACCTCCAGGACCCGGCCCGTCAGGGCGTGGACGGCGGACGGCACGTCCTCGCCGGTCGCCGCGCACTCCAGGACGACCGTGGCGTCGACCGGGCCCTCGGCCGGCACGTCCTCCCACCGCGTCCACTCGCCCGGCGCGGCGGCGTCGGCCGCCGGCTGCCATACGACGCGGTAGAGCGGATCCGCGGCGGGGCCGCCGGTCCCGGACTCCTCCACGGCCCGGCCGACGACACCACCGACCGCCGCGACCGGGGCGCCGGCCGCGTCCGCCACCTCCAGGGAGAGGCTCTGCGGGGTGGGCCGGGAAATCCGTACGCGGGCCGCCGACGTGCCGGCCGCGAACAGCCGGACGTCCTTCCAGACGAACGGCAGGACCGTGGCACCGCCGTCGTCATCGGCGCCGTCCACCAGCGCGGCGTGCATCGAGGCGTCCAGCAGCGCCGGGTGCAGCCCGTACGCGTCCGCCTCCATGTCCTGGCCCAGCGTCACCTCGGCGTAGACGGCTCCGTCGAGCCGCCAGGCGGCGGTCAGGCCCTGGAAGGCCGGCCCGTAGGCGAGACCGCGCTCGCTCAGGGCCTCGTACGCGCCGTCGAGCGGGAGCGGGACCGCACCGGGCGGGGGCCAGGCGGCGGCCAGGTCGAAGGCGGGCGCGTCCGCGCCTTCGGCCAGTACGCCTTCCGCGTGCAGGGTCCAGTCGGATTCGGGGAGGCTCTCGTCCCGCGCGTACACCCCGACCGTGCGCCGCCCGGTCCCGTCGGCGGCGCCGACGACGACCTGTACGGCGACGGCACCGTCCTCGGGGAGTACGAGGGGCGCGTGCAGGGCGAGCTCTTCGAGGACGTCGCAGCCCGCGTGGTCGCCCGCGCGGATCGCCAGTTCCACGAATCCCGAGCCGGGGAAGAGGATCGTGTCCCGCACCACGTGATCGGCGAGCCACGGCTGCGCGGCGACGGCGAGGCGTCCGGTGAGGACGGCGCCGCCCGAGTCTGCCAGGGTCACCACCGCGCCGAGCAGCGGGTGGGCGTGGGCTGCGGCCGCCCGCACCGCGTCGATCCAGTAGCGGGTGCGCTGGAAGGGGTAGGTCGGCAGGTCGAGGCGCTGGGCGCCGGTCCCCGCGTAGTACGCCTGCCAGTCGACGCGTACGCCGTCCACGTGCAGCCGGGAGAGGGCCGCGACCAGCGCTTCGGGCTCGGGCCGGTTGCGGCGCAGGGCCGGTACGAGGACCGCCCGCTCGGATTCGGCGACCTGCTGGGCGAGTCCGGTGAGGATGCCGTCAGGTCCGATCTCCAGGAACCGGGTCACACCCTGCTGTTCCAGCGTGCGGACGGCGTCGGCGAACCGGACCGCCTCGCGCACCTGACCCACCCAGTACTCGGGCGACTGCCAGGCGGCGCCGGTGCGGTCGCCCGTCACCGTCGAGACGGCCGCGATCCGCGGCTCGCCGTACGTCAGCTCCCGCGCGACGGCCCGGAACTCCTCCAGCATCGGATCCATCAGCGACGAATGGAACGCGTGCGACACCGACAGACGACTCGTCTTACGCCCCACCGCCGCGAAATGCTCACCCACGGCCAGCACCCCGGCCTCGGCACCCGAAACCACCACGGACTGCGGCCCGTTGACCGCCGCGATCCCGACCCCGTCGGTCAACAGCGGCAGCACCTCCGCCTCGGTGGCCTGCACGGCCAGCATCGCCCCACCCGCCGGAAGCTCCTGCATCAGACGCCCACGCGCCACGACCAGCCGGGCCGCGTCCGCCAGCGACAGCACGCCGGCGACATGCGCGGCCGCCAGCTCACCGATCGAGTGACCGGCCACGACATCGGGCTTCACGCCCCACGCCTCGACCAGCCGGAACAACGCCACCTCAAGCGCGAACAACGCCGGCTGGGTCAAGGCCGTGGCGTTCAACGCCTCCGCGTCCTCACCCCACACCACCTCACACAACGACCGGCCCAGATGCCCGTCCACCTCCGCACACACCGCGTCGAAAGCCTCCGCGAACACCGGGAAAGCGGCATACAACTCCCGCCCCATCCCCAACCGCTGCGCACCCTGCCCCGTGAACAGGAACGCCGTCCGGCCACCGGACTGCGCCTGACCGGTCACCACCGCGGGGTGTTCCTCACCCGCCGCGAGGGCGGCGAGCCCGCTCTCGCGGTCACCCACCACCACCGCCCGGTGTTCGAACAGGGAGCGGGAGGCCGCCAGGGAGTGGCCGACGTCCACCGGCCGGAGCGCGCCGTCGCCCACCCGCGCGAGGAGACCCGCCGCCTGGTCCGCCAGGGCCTGCGCGGTCTTCGCCGACACCGGCCACGGCACCACCGGCGGCAGCGGTCCCGCCGGCACCTCGCCCGACGCCGGCTCCCCGGCCGGCGCCTGCTCCACGATCACGTGCGCGTTGGTCCCGCTCAGTCCGAACGAGGAGATGCCCGCCCGCCGCGGCCGGCCCTCCGCCTGCCACTGGCGGGCCTCGGTGAGCAGCTCCACGTTCCCCGCCGACCAGTCGACCTGATCCGACGGCGCGTCCACGTGCAGGGTCGGCGGCAGCACTCCGTGCCGCATCGCCATCACCATCTTGATGATGCCCGCGACACCCGCCGCGGCCTGCGTGTGACCGAAGTTGGACTTGACGGAGCCCAGCCACAGCGGCCGCTCCGAAGGACGCCCCCGCCCGTACGTGGCCAACAGCGCCTGCGCCTCGATCGGGTCGCCCAGCCGGGTGCCCGTACCGTGCGCCTCGACGGCGTCGACCTCGGCCGCCGATATCCCGGCGTCCGCCAGGGCCTGGCGGATCACCCGCTGCTGCGCCGGACCGTTGGGCACGGTCATGGCGCTGGACGCGCCGTCCTGGTTGACGGCCGAGCCGCTGACCAGCGCGAGTACCGGGTGCCCGTTGCGGCGGGCGTCGGAGAGCCGCTCCAGCAGCAGGACGCCCGCGCCCTCGCCCCAGCCCGTGCCGTCCGCCGCCGCCGCGAACGGCTTGCAGCGGCCGTCGGGCGCGAGCCCCCGCTGCTCGCTGAAGTACACGAGCATGTCGGGCGTGGACATCACGGTGACACCGCCCGCCAGCGCCAGGGAGCACTCCCCCGACCTCAGCGCCTGCGCCGCCATGTGCAGCGCGACCAGCGAGGACGAGCACGCCGTGTCCACCGTGACCGCCGGGCCCTCCAGGCCGAGCGTGTACGCGGTGCGGCCGGAGACGAAACTGCCCGCGCTGCCGTCCGCGTAGTCGTGGTACATCACCCCGGCGTACACACCGGTCCGGCTGCCCTTCAGCGTGCCCGGGTCGACCCCGGCCCGCTCGATGGCCTCCCAGGAGATCTCCAGCAGCAGCCGCTGCTGCGGGTCCATGGTCAGCGCCTCGCGCGGGCTGATCCCGAAGAACGCCGGGTCGAACTCGGCCGCGTCGTAGAGGAACGCGCCGTCGCGGGCGTACGACTTGCCCGGCACGCCCGGCTCCGGGTCGTAGACGCCCGGATCCCAGCCCCGGTCGGCCGGGAAGCCGGACACCGCGTCCGTTCCGTCGGCGACGAGCCGCCACAGGTCCTCCGGCGTGCCCGCCCCGCCCGGATAGCGGCACGCCATGGCCACGATCGCGATCGGGTCGTTGCTCGCGGCGCTGAGCCGGGCGTTCTCCTCGCGCAGCCGCTCGTTGTCCGTGAGTGACTTGCGCAGCGCTGCTACGACCTGTTCCACCGATGTGCTCACGTCATCCTCATAATTCAGGTCGGGGTCAGCTGAGTTCGCCGCCGGCCAGGGCGGCTCGTACGAGGTCGTCCACGTCCATCTCCTCGATGGCCGCGCCCTGGTCGGCCGAGGGGGCGTTCGGACCGGTGGCCGGACCGCCCTGCGCCTGTGCCAGGCCGAGCAGCGCGTCGAGGAGGCCGGATTCGCGCAGGCGCGCCGCCGGGATCGACAGCAGGGCCCGCCTGATGCCGTCCTCGTCCAGGGGCTCGGCGGCCGCCGGGGCCGCCGGCTCGGGCTCCAGTTCCTCCAGCAGGAACCCGGCCAGGGCGGCCGAGTTGGGGTAGTCGAACATCAGCGTGGCGGGCAGCCGCAGCCCGGTCGCCTTCTGGAGCCGGTTGCGCAGTTCGATCGCCCCGAGGGAGTCCAGTCCGAGCTCGGTGAAGCCCCGGTCGGCCGCGACACCCGAGGGGTCTCCGTGGCCGAGTACGGCGGCCGCGTGGCCCCGTACCAGCTCCTCCACGTAGCGGACCCGCTCCGGTCCGCCCTCCAGCCCGGCCAGCTTGCCGCGCACCAGGGAGCCGCCGGTGTCCCCGGAGCCCGCGGACGGCACCGCGGCGGCCTTGACCGCCTTGCGGGCGGGGGGCCCGGCCAGGGCCCGCAGCAGGGCCGGGATCTCGTCGGCCCGCTCGCGCAGCGCGGCGCGGTCGAGCCGGACCGGTGCGAGCAGGGCCTCGTCCAGACCCATCGCGGCGTCGAACAGGGCGAGTCCGTCGCCGAAGGACAGTTCCAGCACCCCGGAGCGGCCCATCCGGCGCAGGTCGGCCTCGGTGAGCTCCGGGCCCTCGCCGACGGTGCCCTCCCACAGGCCCCAGGCGAGCGAGGTGGCGGCGAGTCCGGCGGCCCGGCGGTCGGCGGCGAGCGCGTCGAGGAAGACGTTCGCCGCCGCGTAGGTGGCCTGTCCGGCGGACAGGATCTGGCCGCCGGCCGAGGAGTAGAGCACGAAGGCGGTCAGGCCCAGATCCTTGGTCAGCTCGTGCAGGTGCCAGGCCGCGTCCACCTTGGGCCGCAGCACCTTGCTCACCTGCTCCCTGGTGACCGCGCCGACCAGGGCGTTGTCCATGACTCCGGCCGCGTGGACGACGCCGGTGAGCGGGTGCTCGGCGGGAATCTCGTCCAGCAGGGCCGCGAGGGCGTACCGGTCGGCCGCGTCGACCGCGACGATCCGTACGGTGGCGCCGGACGCGGCGAGCTCCTGCTGGAGTTCGGCGGCTCCGGGGGCGTCCGTACCCCGGCGGCTGGTCAGTACGAGGTGGCGGACGCCGGCCTCGGCGACGAGGTGCCGGGCGAGCACCGCGCCCAGCAGCCCGGTGCCGCCGGTGATCAGCACGGTGCCGTCCGGGTCCCATGCCAGGGGCTCCGCACCACCGGAGGTGGCGGCGTAGCGCGGTACGAGGACCTCGCCACGGCGGACGGCGATCTCGGTCTCCGCCGAGGCGACGGCGGCGGGCAGGGCCCGTACCGATTCCGGCGCGCCGTCCAGGTCGACGACGGTGAAGCGGCCCGGGTTCTCGGCCTGCGCCGCGCGCAGCACACCCCACAGCGGGGCCTGCACGCAGTCGACACCGTCGCCGTCCCGGGCCACCACCGCGTTCCGGGTGACGAGCACCAGACGGGAGTCGGTGAACCGCTCGTCGGACAGCCACTGCCCGAGCCCGTCGAGGAGCCGGCCCACGGACGTGCGGACCTGCTCGGGAACCCCGCCGGTCGTACCGAAGACATCGGAGACGTCCGGTGCGGTCAGCACGACCGTGCCCGGTACCCGCTGCTCCGCCATGAGGTCGGAGAGCGAGGACACCGACCGGAAACCGGCCAGACCGGATCCGACCACCACCCAGTCGTCCACGGACACCGGGGCCTGGGCCGACGCCGGGGCGCCGGACGGCTGGTGTGCCTGCCAGTCGACACGGAACAGCTGCGCGCCGCGGCTGCCGCCGTCGCCCGCCAGCTGCTCGGCGGACACCTCGCGCACCACCAGCGACTCCACCGTGGCCACGGGCTCGCCGGTCGGTGCGGTGATCCGCAGGGCGACGGCGTCGGGGCCCGGCTTGGTCAGCCGCACGCGCAGGGCGGCGGCTCCGGTGGCGTGCAGGGTGACGCCGTTCCAGACGAACGGCAGGGCGGCCCGGACCGGACCCTCGTGATCCGCGTCGAAGATCCGCTCCGCGTGCAGGGCCGCGTCGAGCAGGGCGGGGTGCAGGGCGAACGCGGCGGCGTCGGTGCGGGCGTGGTCGGGCAGCGCGATCTCGGCGAAGAGCTCGTCGCCGCGCCGCCAGGCCGTGGTGAGGCCCTGGAAGACCGGGCCGTACCCGTATCCGAGTCCGGCGAGGTCCTCGTACATCCCGCTCACGTCCACCGGCTCGGCGCCGGCCGGGGGCCACGTCTCCAGGTCGGCGGCGGGGACCGCCGGCTCCGGGGCCAGGACACCGCGGGCGTTGCGGGTCCAGGCCGCGTCCGCGGCCAGGTCCTCGGCGCGCGAGTACACGGTGACGTCCCGCCGCCCGGACCCGTCGGCCTCGCCCACGACGACCTGCACGGCGACTCCGGTGTTGCCGGGCAGCAGCAGCGGGGTCTCCTGGGTCAGCTCCTCCAGCTGGGCGCAGCCCGCCTGGTGTCCGGCGCGGAGCGCCATCTCCACGTACGCGGTGCCCGGCAGCAGGACGCTGCCGTGTACGGCGTGGTCGGCGAGCCAGGGATGCGTGGGCACGGAGATCCGGCCGGTGAGGACGGGGGCTCCGGTCTCGGGCGAGACGACGACGGCGCTGAGCAGGGGGTGCCCGGCGGGGAGTTGGCCCAGCCCGGCCGCGTCACCGACGGCGGCGGGGGCGTCGAGCCAGTAGCGGGTGCGCTGGAAGGCGTAGGTGGGCAGGTCGACGCGGCGGGCGCCGGTGCCAGTGCCAGTGCCGGTGTAGAAGGCCTCCCAGTCGACGGGGACGCCGTGGACGTGGAGCTGGGCGAGGGCCGTGATCAGGGTCTCGGGCTCGGGCCGGTTCTTGCGCACGGCCGCGACGAGCACCGCATCGTCCACGCTCTGCGCGGCCAGACCGGTCAGGATGCCGTCGGGTCCGATCTCCAGGAACCGGGTCACACCCTGCTGTTCCAGCGTGCGGACGGCGTCGGCGAACCGGACCGCCTCCCGCACCTGACCCACCCAGTACTCGGGCGACTGCCAGGCGGCGCCGGTGCGGTCGCCCGTCACCGTCGAGACCGCCGCGATCCGCGGCTCGCCGTACGTCAGCTCCCGCGCGACGGCCCCGAACTCCTCCAGCATCGGATCCATCAGCGACGAATGGAACGCGTGCGACACCGACAGACGACTCGTCTTACGCCCCACCGCCGCGAAATGCTCACCCACGGCCAGCACCCCGGCCTCGGCACCCGAAACCACCACCGACTGCGGCCCGTTGACCGCCGCGATCCCGACCCCGTCGGTCAACAGCGGCAGCACCTCCGCCTCCGTCGCCTGCACGGCCAGCATCGCGCCACCCGCCGGAAGCTCCTGCATCAGACGGCCACGGGCCACGACCAGCCGGGCCGCGTCGGCCAGGGAGAGCACCCCCGCGACATGCGCGGCCGCCAGCTCACCGATCGAGTGACCGGCCACCACATCGGGGGTGACGCCCCACGCCTCGACCAGCCGGAACAACGCCACCTCAAGCGCGAACAACGCCGGCTGGGTGACCGCGGTCGCATTCAGCGCCTCCGCGTCGTCACCCCACACCACCTCACACAACGACCGGCCCAGATGCGGGTCGATCTCCGCGCACACCGCGTCGAAAGCCTCCGCGAACACCGGGAAAGCGGCATACAACTCCCGCCCCATCCCCAACCGCTGCGCACCCTGCCCCGTGAACAGGAACGCCGTCCGGCCGGCCGCCCGGGCGGAGCCACGGACGCCGTCCCCGGCGAGGAAGGCGTCGAGCTCGCGCAGTGCGCCCTGGGTGTCCTCGGCCAGGACCGCTCCGCGGTGTTCCAGCGCCGCACGGCCGGTGGCCAGGGTGTAGGCGACGTCGCGGAGGTGGAGGTCCGGATCGGCGAGCAGCCGGGCGCGCAGGGCGTGTGCCTGTCGGGCCGGGCCGTCCTCGTCGGAGCCGGACAGCAGCAGCGGCCACGCCGCGGGGGCGTCGGCCGGCGCGGGGGCCGTGGGAGCGGCCGCCACGGCCGGCTCCGGTGCCTCCTCGACGATCAGGTGGGCGTTGGTGCCGCTCAGCCCGAAGGAGGAGACGGTGGCGCGGCGCGGCCGGTCGGCCCGCCGGGGCCACGGCCTGGCCTCGGTGAGCAGCCGTACGTTCCCGGCCTCCCAGTCGACCTCGGGCGAGGGCTCGTCGACGTGGAGGGTCTTGGGCATCAAGCCGTTGCGGAGGGCCATGACGGACTTGATGACACCGCTGACACCGGCAGCGGCCTGGGCGTGCCCGATGTTGGACTTGATGGATCCCAGCCACACCGGGTCGTCGGCGGGCCGCCCCCGGCCGTACGTCGCGAGCAGCGCCTGGGCCTCGATCGGGTCGCCCAGCCGGGTGCCCGTGCCGTGGCCCTCGACGAGGTCCACGTCGGCGGTGGTGAGGCCGCAGGTGGCGAGCGCGCGCTGGATGACCCGCTGCTGCGAGGGGCCGTTGGGAGCGGTCAGGCCGTTACTGGCGCCGTCCTGGTTGATCGCCGAGCCGCGGATCACGGCGAGGACGTCGTGGCCCAGGCGCTCGGCGTCGGACAGCCGCTCGACGAGCAGCAGGCCGACTCCCTCCGCCCAGCCCGTGCCGTCCGCGCCGCCCGCGAAGGCCTTGCACCGGCCGTCGGCGGACAGTCCGCGCTGCTGGGCGAACTCGACGTAGATCTCGGGCGTCGACATCACCGTGACACCGCCGGCCAGGGCCATCCCGACCTCGCCGCGGCGCAGTGCCTGGCAGGCCATGTGGAGGGCGACGAGCGAGGAGGAGCAGGCCGTGTCCACGCTGACCGCCGGGCCTTCGAGGCCGAGGGTGTAGGCGACGCGGCCGGTGAGGATGGACGCCGCGGTGCCGTTGCCGAGGTAGCCGGCGACGTCGTCGGGGATGTGCTGGAGGCGCGAGCCGTAGTCGTGGTACATGACGCCCGCGTAGACGCCGGTCTGGCTGCCGCGCATGGTCGTGGGGTCGATGCCCGCGCGTTCGAACGCCTCCCAGGCCGCCTGGAGCAGGAGCCGCTGCTGCGGGTCCATGGCGATGGCCTCGCGGGGGCTGATCCCGAAGAACGCCGGGTCGAACTCGGCGGCGTCGTAGAGGAATCCGCCTTCCCGGGCGTACGTCTTGCCGTGCAGGCCGGGTTCGGGGTCGTAGATGCCGTCGGTGTCCCAACCGCGGTCGGCGGGGAAGCCGGCGATGGCGTCGCGGCCCTCGGCGACGAGGTCCCACAGGTCCTCGGCGGAGCGTACGCCGCCCGGGAAGCGGCAGCTGATGCCGACGATCGCGATGGGTTCGTCGTCCGACAGCCCCACCGGGGCGGTCTGGGCGGGGGCGGCTTCCGGTTCCGCGCCGCCGAGTTCCGTGTCGAGGTACTCGGCGACGGCGCGGGTGGTCGGGTAGTCGAAGACGAGGGTGACGGGAAGCCTGAGGCCCGTGGCGGAGTTGAGCGCGTTGCGCAGTTCGACGGCCGCCAGGGAGTCGAAGCCCAGTTCCTTGAAGGCGCGGTCCGCTCCCACGGTGTCCGCGGACTCGTGGCCGAGGACGGCGGCGACCTGCGTGGCGACCAGGTCGAGGAGGGCCCGGCGGCGTTCGGCGCCGCCGAGGGCAGCCAGCCCGCGGGCGAGGGTGTCGCCGACGGGTGCGGCGTTCGCCGCGCTGCGGCGGGCCGCGGGCCGGCCGGCGGCCGCGACGGCGCGCAGCAGCGGCGGGACGTCGGCGCCCCGGGCGTGCAGGGCGGCCGGGTCGACGACGAGGGGGGCGAGCAGCGCGTGGCGGGTGCGCAGGGCCTCGTCGAAGAGGTCGAGGCCGTGTGCGGCGGGCAGGGCGGGCAGGCCGAGCCGGTTCATCTTCTCGATGTCGGCGTCGGTGAGTTCGCCGCCGAGGCCGGTGTTGACCGCCCACAGGCCGTAGGCGAGGGAGGTCGCGGGGAGGCCGGCGGCTCGCCTGTGGGCTGCCAGGGCGTCCAGGAAGACGTTGGCGGCGGCGTAGTTGCCCTGTCCGGCGGGCAGGACGAGTCCGCCGGCCGAGGAGAACAGCACGAACGCCGTCAGCCCGAGGTCCCGGGTCAGTTCGTGCAGGTGCCAGGCGGCGTCCGCCTTGGGGCGCAGGACGGTGTCCAGGCGTTCCGGGGTGAGGGTGCCGATCAGGCCGGGGTCCACCACTCCCGCCGCGTGCACGACGCCGGTGAGCGGGTGCTCGTGGGGGATGTCGGCGAGCGTGCCGGCCAGTGCGGCGCGGTCGGCCGCGTCGCAGGCGGCGATCCGGACGTCCAGGGCTCCGGCCGCGATGAGGCGCTCGCGCAGGTCGGCGGCGCCGGGTGCGTCCGGGCCGCGGCGGCTGGTGAGCAGCAGGTGGCGTACGCCGTGCCGGGTGACGAGGTGGTGGGCGATGCGCGCGCCCAGGCCGCCGGTGCCGCCCGTGACGAGGACGGTGCCGTCCTCGCTCCAGGGGGCGTCCGCCTCGGGTACGGGCGTCGGTACCAGTCGTGGGATGAGGAACCGGCCGTCGCGCAGGGCGAGTTCCGGCTCGCCGTGGGCCAGGGCCGCGGCCGCGATGCCCGGGAACTCCGCCGGGTCGACGTCCGGGTCGGTGTCGAGCAGGACGATCCTGCCCGGGTTTTCCGCCTGGGCCGCCCGGACGATGCCCCACACGGGGGCCTGGGTCAGATCGGGGGCGGTGTCGCCGGTGGTGGCGACCGCGCCGCGGGTGACGACGAGCAGGGTGGTGTACTCGAACCGCTCGTCCGTCAGCCAGGACTGCAGCAGGCCGAGCACGTACGAGGTGACCGTGCGGGTGGCTTCGAGCACGGGCCGGCTCACCGGGCTGGGGCAGCAGGCCAGCACGACGGCCGACGGGTCGCCGAGGATGGCCAGCCCGTACTCGTCGAGCACGACGGTGGAGGAGGAGCGGACGGGTTCGGCCGGCTCGGGGAGCGGGGTCCACTCGATGTGCTGCAGGGCGTCGGAGAGGGTGCCGTCCACCGGTTCCAGCTGCTCGGCGGAGACGGGCCGGCAGATCAGCGAGCCCACGGTCATCACGGGGCGGCCGGTCTCGTCGGCGACGACCATCGCCGACTCCTCCGCGCCGCGGATGCGGCGTACGTACACGCGCAGGGCCGCGGCTCCGGTGGCGTGCAGGGCGACCCCGCTCCAGGCGAAGGGCAGCAGGGCCTCGGTGCCGCCCTCGCCCTGGTCGACGAGGACGTCCACGTGCATGGCGGTGTCCAGGAGCGCCGGGTGCAGGCCGTAGTCGCCGGCTTCCCCGCGCACCGTGTCGGGCAGGGCGACCTCGGCGAACAGTTCGTCGCCGCGCCGCCAGGCCGCCTTCAGGCCCTGGAAGGCGGGCCCGTAGCCGTATCCGCGCTCGCGCAGGCTTTCGTACGCTCCGGTCACGTCCACGGTGGTGGCGCCGGGCGGCGGCCACTGGGTGAGGTCCGCATCGACCCGCGGGGGTTCGCCGGTGGCGAGGAAGCCGGTGGCGTGGCGGGTCCAGGCGCCCTCGGCGGCGCCGTCCAGGCGGGAGTGGATGTGCAGGGGGCGGCGGCCGGTCTCGTCGGGGGCGCCCGCGGCGACGCGCAGGGCGGCGCCACCGGTCGCGGGCAGGACGAGCGGTGCCTCCAGGGTCAGTTCCTCCAGGAGGTCGCAGCCGACCTGGTCGCCGAGGCGTACGGCGAGCTCGACGAAGCCGGTGCCGGGGAGCAGTACGGCTCCGTGCACGCCGTGGTCGGCGACCCAGGGCTGTCCGGCCGCGGAGAGCCGGCCGGTCAGGACGACGGAACCGGACTCGGGCGACAGGACGGCCGCGCTGAGGACGGGGTGGTCGACTGCGTCGAGGCCGGCCGAGCCGACGTCTCCGGTCCTGGCCGGTACGTCGAGCCAGTAGCGCTTGCGCTGGAAGGCGTAGGTGGGCAGGTCGACGAGGGTGCCGGGGCGGCGGGCCGGGTCGCCGAGCACGGCGGTCCAGTCGACGGCGCCGCCGCGCGCCCAGGCCGCGCCGATGCCGGTGAGGGCTTCGCGGGCCTCGTCGCGGTCGCGGCGCAGCAGGGGGATGAAGGCGGTGTCCTCGCGGGTGGCTGAGCCCGCGCCGAGCGCGGTGAGGACCGCGTCGGGTCCGATCTCGACGAAGGTGCGGGCGCCCAGTTCCTCGGCGCGGCGGACCGCGTCGGCGAAGCGGACGGGCTCGCGGACCTGGTCGGCCCAGTAGGCGGGTGACCGCCACTGCGTGGAGGTGTCGCCGGTGACGGTGGAGACGACGGGGATGCGCGGCTCGTGGAAGGTCAGCTGCTCTGCCACGGTGCGCAGTTCGTCGAGCATGGGTTCCATGAGCGCCGAGTGGAAGGCGTGCGAGACGGACAGGCGGCTGGTCTTGCGGCCCGCGGCGGCGAAGTGCTCGCCCACGGCCAGCACCGCGGCCTCGACTCCCGAGACCACCACGGACCGCGGTCCGTTGACCGCCGCGATGCCCGCCCCGTCGGAGAGCAGCGGCAGGACCTCCGCCTCGGTGGCCTGGACGGCGAGCATCGCGCCCCCGGCGGGCAGGGCCTGCATCAGGCGGCCGCGTGCGACGACGAGCCGGGCCGCGTCGGCCAGCGACAGCACCCCCGCGACGTGTGCGGCGGCCAGCTCGCCGATCGAGTGCCCGGCGACCACGTCGGGGGTGAGGCCCCAGGCTTCCACGAGCCGGAACAGGGCGACTTCGAGGGCGAACAGGGCGGGCTGGGCGACGGCGGTCGCGTTCAGCGCGTCCGCGTCCTCGCCCCACACCACCTCGCGCAGGGACCGCCCCAGGTGCGGGTCGATCTCCGCGCACACGCCGTCGAACGCCTCGGCGAACACCGGGAAGGACGCGTACAGCTCCCGGCCCATCCCCAGCCGCTGGGCGCCCTGGCCCGTGAAGAGGAAGGCCGTCTTGCCGTCCTGGGCCACGGCGGCGCCCGTGAGCAGCTCCAGCGAGCGGGAGAGTCCGGCGCGGTCGGCGCCGAGGGCGACGGCGCGGTGCTCCAGCGCCGCGCGTCCGGTGGCCAGCACCCGGGCGGCGGGGGCCAGTTCCTCGTCGGAGAGTTCCGCGAGGCGCTCGCGCAGCCGGTCGGCCTGGGCGCGCAGGGCCTCGGGGGTGGCGCCGGAGACGACCCAGGGAAGGGCGGGGAGCGTGGTGCCCGGTCCGGTCGCGGCGGTGGTGGCCGCCTCGTCGGCCTCCTGCTCGGGCGCCTGCTCGATGATCACGTGGGCGTTGGTGCCGCTGATACCGAAGGAGGACACACCGGCCCTGCGCACCCCGCCGGACGCCACCCATTCACGGGCCTCGGTGAGCAGTTCCACCTCACCGGCGGACCAGTCCACCTGGCCGGAAGCGGTGTCGGCGTACAGGGTCCGCGGCAGCAGGCCGTGGTCCATCGCCTTGACCATCTTGATGATGCCGGCGACACCGGCCGCGGCCTGCGTGTGTCCCATGTTCGACTTGATGGAACCGAGCCACAGCGGCCGCCCCTCGGGGCGTTCCTGGCCGTACGTCTCCAGCAGGGCCTGCGCCTCGATCGGGTCGCCCAGCCGGGTGCCCGTACCGTGCGCCTCGACCACGTCGACCTCGGCCGCCGTCAGCCCGGCGTCCGCCAGGGCCTGGCGGATCACCCGCTGCTGCGCGGGCCCGTTCGGCGCGGTCAGGCCGTTGGACGCGCCGTCCTGGTTGAGTGCCGAGCCGCGGACGACGGCCAGCACGCGGTGTCCGTTCCTCTTCGCGTCCGAGAGCCGCTCCAGGAGCAGGACGCCCGCGCCCTCGCCCCAGCCCGTGCCGTCCGCGCCCTCGCCGAAGGACTTGCAGCGGCCGTCGGCGGCGAGACCGCGCTGGCGGCTCATGTCGAGGAAGGTGTCCGGGGTGGACATGATCGTGACACCGCCGGCGAGGGCCAGCGAGCACTCCCCGGCGCGCAGCGAACGCGCGGCCATGTGCAGGGCGACGAGCGAGGAGGAGCAGGCCGTGTCCACGCTGATCGCCGGGCCTTCGAGGCCCAGGGCGTAGGAGACGCGCCCGGAGACCACGCTCGCCAGGCTGCCGTTGCCGTGGTAGCCGGCCACGTCCTCGGGGAGCGGGCCGAGCCGCAGCCCCCAGTCGTGGTACATCACGCCGGCGAACACGCCGGTGCTGCTGCCCTTGACGGACCGGGGGTCGATCCCGGCGCGTTCGAAGGTCTCCCAGGCGACCTCCAGCAGCAGTCGCTGCTGCGGGTCCATGGCCTGGGCCTCGCGCGGGCTGATCCCGAAGAACGCGGGGTCGAACCGGGCCGCGTCGTAGAGGAATCCGCCCTCGGTGGAGTAGGTCTTGCCGGGCTTGCCGATCTCCGGGTCGTAGAGGTCGTCCGCCCAGCCCCGGTCGGTGGGGAAGGGTCCGATGGCGTCCGCGCCGTCCGCGACCAGCTGCCACAGCTCCTCGGGCGAGGTCACCCCGCCCGGGTAGCGGCAGGCCATGCCGACGATCACGATCGGGTCGTCGTCCGCGGCGGAGGCGGCGCCGGGCGCCGCCGGGGCGGGGGCCGGGGCGGGGGCGGCCGCGCCGACGAGCTTGGTGACGAGGTGCTCGGCCAGGGCGGTCGCCGTGGGGTAGTCGAAGGTCAGGGTGGCGCTCAGCCGCAGGCCGGTGGCCGCGCCGAGCCGGTTGCGCAGTTCCACGGCGGCCAGCGAGTCGAAGCCGGTCTCGGTGAACGCCCGGGTCGCGGTGACCTCTTCGGCGCTCTGGTAGCCGAGTACGGCTGCGGCCTCGGTGCGGACCAGCCGCAGCACCGTGGCGAGGCGGTCGGCGGCCCCGAGCTCCGTGAGCCGAGCACCGAGCGGTACCTGGGCGTTCGCCGCGGAGGGCGTTGACGCCCCGGCCGCCGGGCGGCGCACCGCGCTGCGCACGAGGGCCCGCAGCAGGGTGGGCGTACCGTCGGAACGGCCGCGCACGGCACGGTGGTTGACGCGTACGGGGACCACCGCCGGCTCGTGGCCGGACAGGGCCTTGTCCAGCTGGGCCAGGTTCTCCTCGAAGGACAGCGAGTCGAGGCCGAGGCGCTCGATGCGGGTGAGGGCGGCCGCGTCGAGGGTCGCGCCCATGCCGCCGCCGCCGGCCCACAGGCCCCAGGCGAGGGAGGTCACGACCTGGCCGGCCGCCGCGCGGCGGGCGGCCAGCGCGTCGAGGAACAGGTTGGCGGCGGCGTAGTTGCCCTGGCCCGCGCCGTCGAGGACGGTCGACGCGGACGAGAAGAGGACGAAGGCGGTGAGGCCGAGGTCCGCGGTCAGTTCGTGGAGGTTCCAGGCCGCGTCCACCTTGGGCCGCATCACCGTGTCCAGCCGCTGGGCGGTGAGGGAGCCGGTCAGGCCGTCGTCGATGACGCCGGCCGCGTGCACCACGGCGCGCAGCGGGTGCGCGGCCGGGACCGCGGCGAGCAGCGCGGCCAGGGCGTCCCGGTCGGCGACGTCGGTTGCGGTGACGGTGGCCTCGGCGCCCAGGGCGGCGAGGTCGGCGACGAGTTCGCGCGCTCCGGGAGCGTTGGGGCCGCGCCTGCTGGTGAGCAGGAGGTGGCGGACGCCGTGCCGCCGGACCAGGTGGCGGGCGAGTTCGGCGCCGACGCCGCCGGTGCCGCCGGTGATCAGTACGGTGCCGGCGTCGTCCCAGGGGGCCGGGCGCTCCTCGGCGGGAGCGGGTACTGCGGCCAGCCTCGGCACGTACGCCGCGGTTCCCCGCAGGGCCAGTTCGGGTTCGGTGCCGGCGGCGGCGAGCGCGCGGCCGAGCGGGGCTGGTGCGGCCCCGTCGGTGTCGACGAGGGTGAAGCGGCCGGGGTTCTCCGCCTCGGCCGACCGTACGAGGCCCCAGACGGGTGCCTGGGCGAGGTCGACGTCGGTGCCCGGTACGGCCGCACCGTCGCGGGTGACGACGACCAGGCGGGAATCGGCGTAGCGGTCGTTCTCCAGCCAGGTCCGCAGGGCGGCGAGCGCGTCGGCGGCCACCGTGCGGACGGCGGCGGGCAGGTCGCCGTCGGGAGTGGGGAGGGTGCGGTAGACGACGACGGGTGGCACCGGGCCGTCCGCCAGGTCGGCGAGGTCCGCGAATTCGGTGAACCCGGCGGTTTCGGCGGGCAGTTCGACCGGGTTCCACTGCACGCGCAGCAGCGGGTCGGGCCGGTCACCGGCGAGCTGTGCCCCGGTGACGGCGCGCAGCAGCAGTGAGTCGACACGGGCGACGGGGGTACCGTCGGCGGCGGCGACGGTGACCGCGAGTTCCTCGCTCCCGCGCGCGGTGATCCGTACGCGCACCGCGGAGGCACCGGACGAGTACAGCGTGACCCCGTTCCAGGAGAAGGGGATCCAGGTGCCCTCGGGCCGGCTGCCGCGCGCGGCCAGGGCGTGGTCGGCGGGGTGCAGCGCGGCGTCCAGCAGGGCGGGGTGCAGTCCGTAGGCCGCGGCGTCCGCGCGGGCCGGCTGCGGGGGCTCGACCTCGGCGAAGACCTCGCCGTCAAGGAGCCAGGCGGCGCGGACGCCGTGGAAGGCGGGCCCGTAGCCGTAGCCCTCGTCCGCCATGTCGCCGTACAGGGTGCTGACGTCCAGCGGGACGGCGCCGGCCGGGGGCCACGTGCCGGAGAGGGCGGCGGGGTCCGCTTCCGGGGCGGCGGGCGCCAGGACGCCGGTGGCGTGGCGCACCCAGCCGTCCTCGGTCTCGTCGGCGCTGTCGGCGCCGTCCGGGCGCGAGTAGCACTCGACGGCGCGGCGGCCGGCCTCGTCGGGGGCGGCGACGACCACCTGCAGCGCCACTCCGCCCGACTCGGGCAGGACCAGCGGGGTCTGCAGCGTCAGCTCCTCGACCAGCGCGCAGCCGGTCTCCGCGGCGGCCCGCAGGGCGAGTTCCACGAACGCGGTGCCGGGCAGCAGGGTGACCCCTGCGATGGTGTGGTCGGCGGTCCACGGGTGGGTGCGCAGCGAGAGCCGGCCGGTCAGGACGGTGCCCCCGGCGCCCGCGAGGTCGACGACGGATCCCAGCAGCGGGTGCCGGGCGGCGAGCTGGCCCAGCCCCGAGGGGTCACCGCCGGCCCGCTCGGGGGCGAGCCAGTAGCGCCGGGTGCGGAAGGCGTAGGTGGGCAGGTCGACGCGGCGGGTGTCGCGTCCCGCGTACACGGCGGCCCAGTCGAGGAGGGCGCCGCGGGTGTGGGCGAGGGCGGCGGCGCCGAGCGCCTCGCGGACCTCGTCCTTGCCGGCGCGCAGCATGGGTGCGAAGACCGTGTCGGCCTCGCGCTCCTCGGGCAGGCAGTTCTGGCCCAGCGCGCTGAGGACGCCGTCGGGGCCGAGCTCCAGGAAGGTGCGTACGCCGCCCTGCCCGGCGAGCCAGTCGACGGCGTCGGCGAAGCGGACGGCCTCGCGGACGTGGCCGGTCCAGTAGTCGGGCGAGCTCAGTTCCTCGGAGGTGGCGAGGCGTCCGGTGACGGTGGACACGATCGGGATGCGCGGCGCGGCGTAGGTGAGGATGCCCGCGATGCGCCGGAAATCGGCCAGCATCGGTTCCATGAGCGGCGAGTGGAAGGCGTGGCTGACCTGGAGCCGCTTGGTCTTGCGCCCCTGGTCGGCGAACCGCTCGGCGAGGGCCCGTACGGCGCTCTCCTCGCCCGAGAGGACCACGGAGTCGGGGCCGTTGACGGCGGCGACGGCGACCTGCTCGCCGAGGTGGGGGAGGACCTCCTCCTCGGTGGCCTGGACGGCGACCATGGCGCCGCCCGGGGGCAGCTCCTGCATCAGGCGGCCGCGGGCGGCGACGAGGGTGGCCGCGTCCTCCAGGTTGAGGACGCCCGCGGCGTGGGCGGCCGCGATCTCGCCGATCGAGTGGCCGGCGAGGAAGTCGGGGCGGATGCCCCAGGACTCGATGAGCCGGAACAGGGCGGTCTCGACGGCGAACAGGGCGGTCTGCGCGTAGCGGGTCTCGTCGAGGAGGGCGGCGGCCTCGGAGCCGGGCTCGGCGAAGAGGACGTCCCACAGGGAGGTGTCGAGCTGGAGGTCGAGCCAGCCGATCGCGTCGGCGAGGGCGTCCGCGAACACGGGGTGGGTGTCGTACAGCTGTCGCCCCATGGCCAGGCGCTGGCTGCCCTGGCCGGTGAAGAGGAAGGCGAGGCGGCCGGCGGGGACGGCCCCGGTCCGGGTTCCCGGGGTGTTCTGACCGTCGGCGAGGGCGCGCAGCCCGTCCAGGAGTTCCTCCCGGTCGGCGGCCAGGACGGTGGCGCGGTGTTCGAGGGCGGCCCGGCCGGTGCCGAGCGCGTGCCCGACGTCCCCGGGGGTGAGCCCGGGCCGTTCGGCCAGGAACTGCGCGAGCCGCGCGGCTTGCGCGCGCAGGCCCTCCTCGGAGCGGCCGGCGACCGGTACGAGGGCGGGCGCGGCGGCGCCGGTGCCCGTCTCGGCGGGCGCGGGGGTGTCCGCCACCGGCTCGCGCGGCGGCTCCTCCACGATGACGTGCGCGTTGGTGCCGCTGATGCCGAAGCCGGAGACGCCCGCCCGGCGCGGCCGGTCCCCGTCCGCCGGCCAGGGCACGGGCTCGGTGAGCAGCCGTACGGTCCCCGCCGACCAGTCGACGTTCCCGCTGGGGGCGTCGACGTGCAGGGTCTGCGGGAGCACCCCGTGCCGCATCGCCATGATCATCTTCATCAGGCCGGCGACACCGGCCGCGGCCTGGGTGTGTCCCAGGTTGGACTTCACCGATCCGAGCCACAGCGGCCGGTCCTCGGCGCGGTCCTTGCCGTAGGTGGCGATCAGCGCGCGGGCCTCGATCGGGTCGCCCAGCGTGGTGCCGGTGCCGTGCGCCTCGACCGCGTCGACCTCGTCGCCGGACAGCCCGGCGTCGGCGAGGGCCTGCAGGATGACGCGCTGCTGCGCGGTGCCGCTGGGGGCGGTGAGGCCGTTGCTGGCGCCGTCCTGGTTGACGGCCGATCCGCGGATGACGGCGAGCACCTGGTGTCCGTTGCGGCGGGCGTCGTCGAGGCGTTCCACGACGAGCAGGCCGACGCCCTCGGCGAAGGAGGTTCCGTCGGCGCCCGCGGCGAAGGCCTTGATCTGCCCGTCGGGGGCGAGCCCGCGCTGCCTGCTGAACTCGGTGAACAGGCCGGGCGTGCTCAGTACGGTGACACCGCCGGCCAGGGCCATGGAGCACTCGCCGCGGCGCAGCGACTGCACGGCCAGGTGCAGCGAGACCAGCGATCCGGAGCACGCCGTGTCGACGGTGAGCGCCGGGCCCTCCAGGCCCAGCGCGTAGGCGACGCGCCCCGAGGTGACGCTGAGCGCGCCGCCGGTGACGAGGTAGCCGGTCAGGCTCTCGGGTGCGTCCTGCACCCGCGGCCCGTACTCGGAGGGGCCGGCGCCGATGAAGACGCCGGTGCGGGTGCCGCGCAGCGAGGTCGGGTCGATGCCGGTCCGCTCCAGCGCCTCCCAGGCGGTCTCCAGCAGCAGCCGCTGCTGCGGGTCCATGGCCAGCGCCTCGCGCGGGCTGATGCCGAAGAACTCGGCGTCGAACTCGGCGGCGTCGTGCAGGAACCCGCCGGTGCGGGTGTAGCAGGTGCCGGGTGTGGCCGGGTCGTCGTCGAACAGCGCGTCGAGGTCCCAGCCGCGGTTGTCGGGGAAGGGGCCGACGGCGGTGCCGCCCCGGGCGACCAGGTCCCACAGCTCCTCGGCCGAGCGGACTCCGCCGGGGAAACGGCCGCCGATACCGACGACGGCGATGGGCTCGCCGTCGAAGACCTCGGGGCCGGCCGCCGTCGGGGCGGGGTGGGCGGCCACCGGCTCGGCGGGTCCGCCCAGGAGTTCCGTACGGACGTACGCGGCCAGCAGCTCGGGGCTGGGGTGGTCGAACGCGGCGGTCACCGGCAGGCCCAGCCCGGTCGCGGCGTTGATCCGGGCGTGCAGGTCGACCAGGGCGATCGAGTCCAGGCCCAGTTCCTTGAAGGAGGTTCCGGTCGCGACCACCGGTTCGGTGTCGGGACGGGCCCTGCGGAGGATGTCGGCGGCCTGCGCGCAGACCAGGTCGAGGAGCAGCCTGGACTGCTCGCTCCCGGGAAGTCCGGTCAGCCGGGCGGCCAGTTGGGCCCCCGGGCGGACCTCCGCGCCGGACAAGTCATCAGCGACAGGATCGAAGCCCGCGGACATCTGCACGCTCCCAGCTCGGTATCGATTGCCCCGGGTCAGTTCCGGCCACGGGGTGTTCGCACGCTAGGTCGGCCCCGAAGGGGCGCGACACCCCTATCCCCCCAGGTGTTGACCCTGCCCGGCGTCCGCCGGGCCCCCGCGCCGGACGCCGCGTACCGGCCCCGCCCGTGGCGACGTGCCTGCTGGGCGGGGGTGCGGACGGGTCACCGCGTGGTCAGGGGGGTGGTCGGTGTTCTCCGCGCGTGCCCCGGACGCCTTCAATGGCACGCACTGCCCAGGGGGTCGCCGCCGTTTCGGTGGGTCCCGATGGCCGAAGAGACGGGTGGAGCATGTCAGTTGCCGATGTCAGTGTCCGAGTGGCCGAACTAGGAGCGATCAAGGAGTCCGTCGAGCTGGGGCCGTCCGTGAGCGCCTCCGCGGCGCAGCACGCCCGAGGCAAGCTGACCGTGCGCGAGCGGCTGGACCTGTTGTTCGATCCGGGCACGTTCCGCGAGATCGAGCAGTTGCGCCGGCACCGGGCCACGGGTTTCGGCCTGGAGGACCGCAGGCCGCACACCGACGGCGTGGTGACCGGCTGGGGCAAGGTCGACGGCCGGCGGGTGTTCGTGTACGCGCACGACTTCCGGATCTTCGGGGGCTCGCTCGGCGAGGCGCACGCGCAGAAGATCCACAAGGTGATGGACCTCGCGGTCGCGGCGGGCGCCCCGCTGGTGTCGCTCAGCGACGGCGCGGGGGCCCGGATCCAGGAGGGCGTCACCGCGCTCGCCGGGTACGGGGGCATCTTCCGCCGCAACGTGGCCGCCTCGGGGGTGATCCCGCAGATCAGCGTGATGCTCGGGCCGTGCGCCGGCGGCGCGACGTACTCCCCCGCCCTGACGGACTACGTGTTCATGGTGCGCGACATCGCGCAGATGTACATCACCGGCCCGGACGTGGTGCAGGCGGTGACCGGGGAGAAGATCAGCCACAACGACCTCGGCGGCGCGCAGGTCCACTCCTCGGTCTCGGGCGCGAGCGCGTTCCTGTACGACACGGAGGAGGAGTGCCTCGAAGAGGTACGGCACCTGCTGTCGCTGCTGCCGTCCAACAACCGTGAGATGCCCCCCTTCGTGCCCGCCACGGACCCGGCCGACCGCCTGTGCGAGGCGCTCTCGGACCTGGTGCCGGCCGACCCGAACCGCTCCTACGACATGCGCGCCGTGATCGAGGAGATCGTCGACGACGGCGACCTGTTCGAGGTCCACGCCAACTGGGCGACCAACATCATCTGCGGTCTGGCCCGGCTGGACGGGCACGTGGTGGGCATCGTCGCCAACCAGCCCGCCTCGCTCGCCGGGGTGCTGGACATCCACGCCGCGGAGAAGGCGGCCCGGTTCGTGCAGACCTGCGACGCCTTCAGCGTTCCGCTGGTGACCCTGGTGGACGTGCCGGGCTTCCTGCCGGGCAGCGACCAGGAGCACAGCGGAGTCATCCGGCACGGCGCGAAGCTGCTGTACGCGTACTGCGCGGCCACGGTGCCCCGGGTGCAGGTGATCCTGCGCAAGGCGTACGGCGGCGCGTACATCGTCATGGACTCCCGCTCGATCGGCGCGGACCTGTCGTTCGCCTGGCCCACCAACGAGATCGCGGTGATGGGCGCGGAGGGCGCCGCCAATGTCGTCTTCCGCCGGGAGATCGCCGCCGCGGACGACCCGGAGGCGGCGCGCGCGCAGCGCGTCAAGCAGTACCGCCAGGAACTCATGCACCCCTACTACGCCGCTGAGCGGGGCCTGGTCGACGACGTCATCGACCCGGCCACGACCCGGCGGGTGCTGGTGGACGCGCTGGACGCGCTGCGGGCCAAGCACGTGCCGCTGCCCGAGCGCAAGCACGGCAACCCGCCGTTCTGACCGACCCCTTGACCCACGCCCTGACGCACGCCCTGACCCATGCCCTGACCCATGCCCCGACCGACACCCTGACCGCCCCCCCATGGACGAGGAGCACGCCCGATGAGCGAGCGGGCCGAACCACACCTGACGATCGTGCGCGGCGCCCCGGACCGTACGGAACTCGCCGCCGTCCTCCTCGTCCTGCTCTCCGCCGCCCGGCGGCGGGGCGGGGCCGGGGAGGAGGCCGCCGCGGCCCGGCCCCGGGCGGCCGCCTGGGGCCCCGCGCGCGGCTGGCGCCCGCCGGGCACCTGGACCGCCCCGTGAGCGGGCCCGGTCCCCACCGAAAGGACACCCACCGAGGTTGACTTCTCCCCCTCCTGAAGGAGGGAGAATCCCACGGCTCGCGCCGTGAGGCTTTCTGCTTCATCGCCGACTGCCCGCCCGGAGTTCTCCGTTGAGGTCTTACACCAGCTCCACAGACTGTCACCGCCAGTGCGGCGGCCAGAAGGTTGCTCGCCGCGTCCACGTCCCGGTCCTGGGTCGTCCCGCAGCTCCCGCACGTCCATGTCCGAACGTTCAGCGGCATCTTCTCCTGGAGGGTGCCGCAGTGGGAACACAGTTTGGAGGAGGGGAAGAAGCGGTCGACCGCGATCACTTCCCGCCCGTACCAGGCAGCCTTGTACTCCAGCATGCTCCGGAACTCCGACCATCCCGCGTCGCTCATGGCGCGGGCCAGACTCCGGTTCTTGACCATGCTGCGCACGGTCAGGTCCTCGATCACGAGCGTTTGGTTTTCACGCACGAGACGAGTCGAGAGTTTGTGCAGGTGATCCCGGCGGCGATCGCCGATCCGGGCATGGATCCTGGCCACCCTGCGCCGGGCCTTGGCCCGGTTGGTACCGTCGCCCTTGGCCTTCTTCGCCAGACGGCGCAGGGCCAGGGCGAGCCGGGCACGGTCACGGCGCTCGTGCCGGGGATTGGCGATCTTCTCCCCCGTCGACAGGGTCAGCAGATGGCTGAGGCCCACGTCGATACCGACCGCCGCATCTGTGGCGGGCAGCGGCTTGATGGTGGGGTCCTCGCACAGCATCGACACGAACCAGCGTCCCGCACTGTCCTGCGACACGATCACCGTCGAAGGCGACACACCCTCCGGGAGTGGCCGGGACCACACGATGTCCAGCGGTTCGGGCATCTTCGCCAGGGTGAGCTCACCGTCCCGGTACCGGAACGCGCTGGTGGTGTACTCCGCGCTCTTGCGGGACTTCTTCCGCGACTTGAAACGCGGATACTGCGAGACAGCTCCGCTGCCTGCGCATCCGTCGGACGGAAGCGGTACTTGAACGCCCGCTTCACGTGAGTGGTCACAGCTCACACATCATCAGGTCTTATCACGTCAGATTGCGGGGCTCCTGCGGGTAGTTGCTGGCGAACGACGAATGGCCCGGCGGCGATTCGCCTTCCCTGCCCTGCTCCCCAGGGGCTTCGTTTCCTCCCCACCCAAAGGTGGGGGCATCCACAAGGAGCCCAGATGACCGCGACGCCCGCGACCGCGACCCCGGCCGCGCCCAGCGCCTGGCTGCGGCGCTTCCACCCGGCCGGGGAAGCTCCCGTACGGCTGTTCTGCTTCCCGCACGCGGGCGGTTCGGCCAGTTACTACTTCCCCGTGTCCCGGGCCCTGTCCCCGCGGGCCGACGTGGTGGCCGTGCAGTACCCGGGGCGCCAGGACCGCCGCCACGAACGCTGCGTGGACGACGTACGGCAGCTCGCGGACCAGGTGTTCGCGCAGTTGCTGCCGTGGTGCGACCGGCCGGTCGCGCTGTTCGGGCACAGCCTGGGCGCGACGCTGGGCTTCGAGGTCGCGCTGCGGCTGGAGGCGGCCGGCGTCCGGCCGGTGGCCCTGTTCGCCTCGGGGCGCCGCGCCCCCTCGCACCACCGCGAGGACGAGCGCATCCACCTGGCCCCCGACGAGCGGCTGCTGGCCACCATCAAGCGGATGAGCGGAACGGACCCGGCGGTCCTGGCCGACGACGAGCTGCTGCGGGCGGTGCTCCCGGCGATCCGCGGCGACTACAAGGCCGCGGAGACCTACCGCTACCGGCCGGGCCCGGCCCTGGCCTGCCCGGTCGTGGTGCTCAACGGGGAGAGCGACCCCGAGGTGACCCCCGAGGAGGCCCAGGGGTGGTCGGGCCACACCGACGGCCCGACGTCCTTCCACTGGTTCACCGGCGGCCACTTCTACCTCAACCAGCACGCCCCCCGGGTGATCGACCTGGTACGGCAGCAGCTGGCGTGAGACGACGGCGAAGGGTCCGGCCGCCTGGTGG
>NZ_JBHJTK010000067.1:0-27964 GCF_042267665.1 Streptomyces sp. NPDC056224 | reverse complement strand
GACCTCGACCTGCTGCGCCCGATCTACGCCCAGACCGCCGCCTACGGCCACTTCGGCCGCGAGCTCCCCGACTTCACCTGGGAGCGCACCGACCGAGTCGACGCCCTGCGCGCCGCCGCCCGCCTCTGAACACCGCACTCACATCCCCGCGAACCAAGGAAACGACATGACTGCCACCGCCGCCCTGCTCCTGGAGAAGCCGGCCGCAGACGAAGCCCGCCGCCAGGCCGGCAACCTCCTCCTCGACCTGCGCCACGGCACATGGACCCCGACCCCGCTCGAACGGCGCGTCGCCGAGATCCTGGGTGTCTCCGCCTCCTCCGCGCAGGGAGTGCTGAGCGCCCGGCACATCCGCAGCGCGCTGTGGGAAGGCTCGATGGCGATGACCCGCGAGAACGGCGGGCGCTTCGCCACCGCCCTCGCCCACCTCGCCCCGGCGCTCGACGTCCCCGACGTGGCCGACCTGACCGTCGAGCTCATCGGCGCCGTGGCAGATCACGCCTGAACCGCCCCCGGTCCGCCGCCGGTCCGCCCCCGGTCCGCACGCGAACGGCCCGGGAGGGACGTGCCCACGCCCTCCCGGGCCGTTCACCCCGTGGTAAGGCCGCTCAGGCCGCCCACGGTGCCAGCGGGTACCAGATCAGGTCCCTGCGGGCGAGCATCCGGACGTCCCAGTACAGGATCATGAACACGCCCGCGGCGACGAACGCCGCGGCCATCACCGCGGAGGCCCGGCTGGGCTTCGCGACGAGCCAGCGGTGCAGCCGGTCGCCGAGGATTCCGGTGACCAGCAGGAACAGCAGACCCACGATGAGGATGTTGCCGAGGGTCTGCAGGCTGAACACCGCAGCCCCGTAGAACACGTTGTGGCTCCGGGCCGCGTCCTGGAACAGCTGGCGGAACAGGGCGAACGGCCGGCCGATCAGGAACCCGCCGATCAGCGCGCCCATGACCACCATCGGCGCGTTCGGGAAGCGCGCGGTCAGCCGGGCGAGCGGATCACGCACCACACCGGCCGCCGCGAGCCCCAGGTACGTCATGACCAGGCCGATCAGCCCGTAGACCACCATCGCCTGCACCAGCCGGGGAGAGAAGCCCGCGCCGCTCGAGCTCGTCTGGAACTGGGGCATGCTGGTGCCCACCAGGGCGACGACCACACCGTAGAGGGCCGAGACGGCCAGGGCCCCGGCCGCGAGGAAGCCCAGCGGACGCAGCGCGGCGGCCATCCGGCCGCGCCGCGTGGCCGACGTACCGGCCAGCGGTGCGAGCGCGCTGAACACGGCGATGTTGCAGGCGGTGAAAGTGCCCGCGATTCCGGTGGCGAGCGCGAAGGCCACGCCGGCAAGGGTTCCGGTGATCGCGGTCCCCTTCGCCGCGTGGCCGAGCAGCGTGTCGGCGACGTTGTCGCCGATCGTCTTGTCGACGAACTGGGCCGACCACACGACGGTGAGCGCGAAACCGAACAGCGCGCCGACGAGCAGCACCAGCGCCCGGCGGCGCGGGGCGAAACCGTTGAAGAAGAAGGAGGGCGTCCGTGAAAGTGCGGGAACGTCCGCACGGGCCGCACGTGGCGCCGGAGCGGGTTTGTGGGCGACCTGAGTCATGGGAGGGCCTTTCGCCGAGGCGTGCTATCGGTGCGAAAGGCTAGAACCGCGGGCACGGCCCCAGGCGGTCCGAAGCGACGTTGAGCCGCTTTGCGGCACTCCTCGCCCCGACCCAGCCAGGTCGGCCGCGACGCCCCCCGCATCACTGCAAAGAACGCGCCAACAACCCGACCGGAAAAGGAAGTTCAGGAACGACCGGTGCGGGCTCCGCCGGTGCGGGCTCCGCCGGTGCGGGCGCCGCCGGGTCCGACTGCCACGCCGCACCACTGACATCCGGCAGCGACATGTCGAAACTGCGCCAGAACCACGCCCACGCCGCGACCTTGCCGAAGTTGCCGCCGTCATCGGCGATCCCCTCGCCGACCCCGGCCGCGATGCTCGTCCCGCCTGCCGACCCGCTCACCGTGCCACCTCCACGACCGGCCGCGCATCCGCCCCGCGCCCGGCCTCACGCGCGTAGCGCACCCCGGTCAGCTCCTCCGACATCTCCCACAGCCGGATCTGCGCGATCACGTCGCGGGAAGCCCGGCTCGAACGCGCGGGCCCGGCACCGCCATGGCATTCGGCCGGGCCGCCCGGACCGAGGTAGGCCCCGCCCGACACCAGCGGATCGGTCGCCGCCCGCAGCGACGGGAGCGCCGCCGAGTCCGCGGACTGCCCCAGCCAGCGCAAAGCGGCCGCGCTCACGGGGCGCAGCCACCCCGGCGCCCCGCTGTGCCACAGGCCCGTGGCGGACAGGCCCGGATGGGCTGCCACCGACACGGTCTCGGCTCCGGCGTCGACCAGCCGGCACTGCAGTTCCCGGGCGAACATCAGATTCGCGAGCTTGGACCGGCCGTACGCCACGACCGAGCGGTGCCCGCCCGCCCCGCGTACGTCGGCCGCGCCCACCCCGCGGGCCGCCGCCCGGTGGGCGAGACTGGCGACGCTCACCACGCGCGAGCCGGGCACGTCACGCATCAGCCCCAGCAGCAGGCCGGTCAGGGCGAAGTGCCCCAGGTGGTTGACACCGAAGTGCGGCTCGAAGCCGTCCTGCGTGTGCTCGTACGCCGGGAACATCACACCGGCGTTGTTGACGAGCAGGTCCAGCCGGTCGAGCCGGCGCCGTACCTCCCGCGCCGCACCCCGAACCGAATCCAGCGAGCCGAGATCGACCCGGACCACCTCCGAGCGGCCACCGATCCGTGCCGCGGCGGCCAGCCCCCGCTCGACGTCGCGGCAGGCCAGGACGACCCGCGCACCGCGCGCCGCGAGCACCCGGGCCGTCTCCAGCCCGATGCCGCCGGAAGCCCCCGTCACCAGAGCGGTCCTACCGCTCTGGTCGGGTACGTCTGCCATGGACCACACCATGTCGCCCTCCTTCGAACGGGATGCCCTCTCAGCGGGCCGATCCGTAGCCGCGCGCCACGATGCGCTCCGCGACTTCGGTGTAGTGCGACGTATCGGCCGGCAGATCGGTGGCCAGGCCGTTCACGTAGCGGTTGAACATGCAGAACGCCGCCGCGATCAGTACGGTGTCGTGGATCTCCGCATCCCCCGCGCCCTCCTTGCGGGCGGCGGCGACGGCCTCGTCGGACACCGGCTGCGCCAGCGCCTGGACCTCCGCCGCGATCCGCAGCAGAGCCCGCAGCAGCGGGCTGATCGGCGCGGACTCGGGGTCGGCGAGCACCTCCGCCACCAGCCGCTGCCCGCCCTCCAGCTGCGCCGCGGCGAACGCGCTGTGCGAGTCGGCGCAGAAACGGGTGCGGTTGAGCTCCGAGACGTACGCGGCGATCAGCTCCCGCTCGCCCCGGCTCAGCGGGGACTCGCCGCGCAGCAGCGTGTTGGCCACCGCGTTGAGCGGCCCGGCCGTGTCGGGCCGCTGCACCATGAGCCCGCTGATGCCGGGGAGGTCGTTGGTTATCTCGATGTGCGGCACCGGAAGATCCTTTTCTGAACGGACTGGTCGATGCCTCATCGTGACCAGAGCTCGCCGGCCCGGCCAACTCATGGCGTGCGCAGGTGAGTTGGGGCCAGGAGTCGACAGGCCGGGCGGGACGGGGCAGTGGGCCCCGCCGCGCGCCCCGCCCCCGTCCCGCGCGTTCAACCGACTCGTGCGTTCAACCGCCGCGTGAACACGGTCCCGGGGGCGGGTCCGGCTCACTCCGCCGGAGGCAGGTACCCGTGCGCCGTCAGGAAGAGCCCGATCTCGTCGTACACCGCCGGGTCGTCCGGCGTGATCGCGCCCAGCCCGTCCACGTACCGGTTGAACATGCAGAACGCGGCCGCGACCAGCACCGTGTCGTGGATCGCCTCGTCGTCCGCCCCGGCGGCCTTCGCCGCCGCGACGTCCTCCCCGCTCACCTCACGGGCATCGCCCTGCACCTTGCCCGCGATCGCGAGCAGCGCCCGCATCCGCTCGCTGACCGGCGCGCTCGCCGGATCCCGCTTCACGGCCTCCACCAGCTCGTAGTCGCCGCCCAGGGCGTGCGCGGCCGCGGCGGTGTGCGAGCCCGTGCAGTACCGGGTCCGGTTGCGGAAGGACACGAAGGCGGCGATCAGCTCCCGCTCACCCACGCTCAGCGGGGACTCGCCCCGCAGCAGCTGCTCGGCGAGCTCGCTCATCCGCCGTCCCGAGGCGGGCTTGCTGGCCATCAGACCGCGGATACCCGGCACCGGGGCCGGAATTTCGATGTGCGGCACGCTACGGCCTCCTTCGCGGGTTAGTTGTTGAACCACGGGGTGGTCGTCGAGTCCGTGCTGAACTGGCCCAGGATCAGGTTGGCCACCTTCTGCTCACCGGTCGGACCGGGGTGCACACGGTCGGACTCCAGGTCCGAGCACGCCCACTCCAGGCCGTCACTGCGCCCCGGGACGCCGCCGGCCACACCGTCCGAGCCCAGGCCGTCCGCCCACATGTACGGACCCCAGGACAGCCACGGCGCGACGCCGCCCGGCCCGTAGGTGAGGTTCGAGGCGCCGTTGATCTGGTCCTGGATCAGCTTCTTGACGGCCCAGCCCTGCTGGTACGCACCCGCGCTGCGCGCCGGGTCGTAGGTGTAGATCCGGCTGGCCACGTAGCCCAGCGCCAGGTTCGGGTACTTCGCCCGGGCGTTGCGCGCGATCGAGCCGAGGGCGGTACTCAGGTTCTGGGCGCCGGCCGGGAAGGCACCGAGGTTTTCACCGAGGAACTGCTCCTTCAGCCACACCGCCTGCACCTGGGCGGGGGTCACACCGGCGGCGGAGAGCCGGGAGGCGAGCACCGACCAGGTGGTGTCCGCCGGGTTCGCCCACGTGCTCGCGTCCTTGCCGCCCTGGGCGCCGTCGACGATGACGAGCTTCGAGTTCAGGTTGGCGTACCCGCCGGCGGTCTGGATGAACTTCTGGAACTCCTGCGTGGTGTTCGACATGCCGATGGAGATCAGCACGATCTTGCCGTTGACCAGGTCGACCTGCCCGGCGGCGTTGCGCGGCAGCACCTGGTTGTTCGCGATGTCCTCGCCCGCGGCGTTGTGCGCGGCGGGGCGGGTGTTGCTGCCACCTGGGTAGAGGCCGCCCATCAGGCCCTGATAGGTCCCGGTGCCCAGGTCGTTGAGCGGCACCTGGCCGCTCTTCGTGTACGAGCAGTCGGGCGTGGCGGACGACGCGGTCTGCGGGATCAGTGCGAGGGCCATGGCGGTGGCGGCCGTGGTGACGAAGGCGGCGGTACGAGTGATCTTCATGGTTCCTCCCGGACGTCGACAGCGGGACAGGCTGAAGCCGCCCCCCTTCCGAGGTTGGCGACCCGGCAGCCGCCGCCGCACCTTCTGCCGTGCTCTGGCCGCCCTGCTCCACCGACCGCCGTCCGCGCCGCGGCGCGCAGGCCGCGGACCCGGGCCGAGGACGGCCATCACAGCAATCCAGAAGATGCTCCGCACGTCCCGCCCGTACGACGATGGACCGAGCCCTGGCGACACCGCTGCAGCAAGACATGAGGAGAACTTTCATGGTGGAGAAGACCGACACGCTCATCGAGCAGGGCAGCACCGTGCCGGTTCCGCAGCTGCGCGCCGTGGTCAGCGGTCAGGTGCTGGCGCCGGGTGACGCCGGATACGACAAGGCCCGCACCGTGTACCTGGGCGGCATGGACCAGCAGCCCGCCGCGATCGTGCGCCCGTCCGACGTCGCCGACGTGGCACGGGTCGTCAACTTCGCCCGCGACAACGAACTGCCCCTGGCGGTCAAGGGCGGCGGGCACAGCGTGTTCTGCCTCCTCGACGGCGGCCTCGTCCTCGACCTGTCGTCGCTGCGCGGCCTGGAGATCGACCCGGAGACCCGCACCGCCTGGGCGGAGGCCGGCCTGACCGCCGGCGAGTACACCAACGCGGCCGCCGAGCACGGCCTCGTCACCGGCTTCGGCGACACGGGCAGCGTCGGCCTCGGCGGCATCACCGTCGGAGGCGGCGTCGGTTACCTCGTCCGCAAGCACGGGCTCACCATCGACGACCTGCTGGCGGCCGAGGTGGTCACCGCCGACGGCGAGCTGCACCGGGTCGACGCGGAGAACGAACCCGACCTGTTCTGGGCGATCCGCGGCGGCGGCGGGAACTTCGGCGTGGTCACCCGCCTGAAGTTCCGGTTGCACGAGCTGACCACCGTCCTCGGCGGCCTGCTGGTCCTGCCGGGCACCACGGAGGTCATCGCCGGCTTCGTCGAACTGGCGCGGAAGGCTCCGGAGGAGCTGTCCACCATCCTCAACGTCATGCCGGGGAACGTGCTGCCGTTCGTCCCCGAGGAGTTCCACGGCACGCAGGTCGTCATGGCCATGATGGTCTACGCAGGTGAGGGCGAGACGGCGGAGCAGGCAGTGGCCCCGTTCCGGGCCCTCGCCACGCCGATCGCCGACATGATCGCGCCCATGCCCTTCCCGGGCGTCTACCCGCCCGAGGACGACTTCCACCCGGTCGCCGCCGCCCGCAACCTGTTCGTGGACACCTTCGACGCCGACGACGCCGCGCTCGTCCTGGACCGGATCAGCTCCTCGACGGCCATGATGTCCGCCGTCCAGGTGCGCGTCCTCGGCGGCGCGATGGCCCGCGTGGCCGAGGACGACACCGCGTTCGCCCACCGCAACCGCGGAGTGATGATCAACATCGCGGCCATGTACGCCGACCCGGCCGAGGCCGAGGTGCACACCCGCTGGGCCGACGAGCTGACCGCCGCCCTGCAGAAGGGCGTACCGGGCGTGTACGTCAACTTCCTCGCCGACGACAGCCAGGCCCGTATCCACGAGGCCTACCCGGAGCACACCTGGACGCGGCTGCGCGCCATCAAGCGCACCTACGACCCCACCAACCTGTTCCGCGTGAACAACAACATCCCGCCCGCCGACGCGTAACGGAACCGGACCCGTGGCCGTGCCCCCGTCGGACATCCGGCGGGGGCACGGCCACGTCGCTGCCCGGATCAGGCGGGCGAGGCGACGGACCGGGGAGCCGCGGGCGCAGGCGAGAGCGCGTGCCGTCGCCGCGGTGCCGGACGGTCCCGCTCGGGGGCGGGCGTCGCGGTGTCCGTCAGGAGCGCGATGAGTGACGAGCGCGCGCGGGCGACACGGGAACGCACCGTGCCCACAGGACACCCGATGGCTTCGGCCGCCTCCATGTAGGGCAGACCCAGGAGCTGGGTGAGGACGAAGGCCTCCCTGCGTTCTTCCGGAACCGCCGCCAGGAGTTCCGCGAGGGCCACACCGTCCTCGAAGCCGGGGAGCCCTTGAGGCTGAGCCTGTTCGGCGGCCGCCTGCCAGTCGTGACGGTCCGACAGCCGGGGGCGGGCGGCGGAGCGGCGCAGGCTGTCCACGACGGTGCGACGGGCTATGGACAGCAGCCACGTGCGGGCGGAGGAACGGCCCTCGAACCGGTGGAGCGCGGGAAGCGCGCGGAGGAAGACCTCCTGGGTCAGGTCGTCCGCCGCCTGGGGGTCTGCGCTCAGGAACGCGACGTAGCGCCAGACGTCCAGTTGTAAGGCGCGCACGAACCGGTCGGTCTTCTCGGGGTCTCCGTCACGGGCGGAGAGGGCGAGTTGCGTCACGGCCGCGTCGCCGCCGGGGGTGTGCCCGACGGCTCGCGGCTCGGCGGGATCCGGTCGGGTGCTCAGGGCAGGGGTCATCGCCACAAGGTCCTCACGCGTGGGGTGTCCGGCGCCGCACTCCCGGCGGGCCGGTGAGGTGTACGGCCTGCCGAAGGCATGGCCGATGCCCGGGACGCGTCGGGGAAGCACCCGCGCGGGCCCGGGGAACCCGCTGTCAGACGACAGCGGTTCCCGCCGGCGGACCCCGTGAGGTGATGACATGGATCAGGAGCAGCTGCCGAAGAGAGCTGCGCTCACGCCGGCGGCGTGCGCGCCGCGGCGCCCGCCGCGGGAGCCGCGACGGGACCACGAGCAGCAGCCACGGAGTCCAGAGCCGTGCGGCGAATGTGCGCAGGAGCCGGAAGGCCGCCTGTTCGCCGCAGGCGAGCCACAGCCCGGCCAGTACGGCGGCCAGCAGGTGCGCCGCCAGCATCCCGGACGGTGAGGACAGCGCCACGCCGGCCATGGCATGTCCGTCCGGCACCGCGGCGCCCGCCACCGCACCCGACAGGGTGTCGGACACACCGTGCGGGGCGTGGTGGATGTGAGCGCCCGCGTCCGTCAGCGCACTCATGTCACCGGGCGCCTGGTGCGCCGTACCGCCGAGGCCGGCGTCACCGACCGGACATGCGGCCTCGGAGGCGGACCGGCCCGTCTCGCCGCACGGCAGGTACTGCGTCCGCTGGTGAGCGAACGACCGGCGGACGGCCTGGGTCAGGGAGAACCCCGCATGGAGTGCGGCCTGGACGGCGACCGCCGCCGTGGTGACGCCGAGGAGCCCGCGCTCCGTCCCGGCGAGGGACCAGGCGAAGGCGGCCGTGCTGACGAGCGCGAGGCCGATCACCCACCCCGGCACCGGAGTTCCCGACATGAGCACGTGGCCGGTGGCCGCGAGCAGCACGCACAGGGCTGCGAACGTCGCAGCCCGTACGGTCCGGGAAAAGTGGCCTGGCGTCATGGCGCGCTCATGGTCGCACCCCCGTGGCGATCATGGGACCGGTGACCATTTTGTGAGGAATCGCCACCTGGGGCCGGGTGTGGCAACGGGGTGGCCCATGAGCGTTCACCTTCAATCCATTGCAACGATCAGATGCCGTCGTTGCGTTAATTTGGAGAACTGTTGCAACGATTTCACGGCTTTGAGCTGCACAAATAGTGATTCGACGCAACGAACGTGTTGAAGGGTCTTTGAATGCAACGTAGCTTTTCCTTCATCCGAAACAACGAGTCAAAGGAACACCACGATGCAGAAGTTCGACACCCCCGCTCCGGTTTCCGCCGTCGTGGACATCCCGGCGGGACGTATCCGCTTCATCGCCGCGGACCGGGCGGACACCACGGTCGAGGTGCTGCCCGCGGACGCCTCGAAGGGCCGTGACGTGAAGGCGGCGGAGCGCATCGAGGTCGGATACGCCGGCGGTGTCCTGCGGATCGGGGCCGCGGCGGCGGCACACCGGATCCTGGGCAGTTCCGGATCCGTCGAGGTGACCGTCAGGCTGCCCGCCGGGTCCCGCGTCGAGGCGAAGGCGGCCAGCGCCGAGCTCCGGGGCGTGGGACGGCTCGGCGACGTCGTCTTCGAGGGCGCGCAGGCCACGGTCAAGCTCGACGAGACCGATGGCGCCCGCCTGACCCTCCAGGCCGGCGACGTCTCGGTCGGCCGCCTCGGCGGCCCGGCCCGGATCAGCACCCAGAAGGGCGACCTCCGCATCGCCGAGGCAATGCGCGGCACGGTCACGCTGCGCACCGAGGCCGGTGAGATCTCGGTCGGCGCCGCCCGCGGAGTCGTTGCCACCCTGGACGCCGGCACCTCCCACGGCCGCATCCACAACGCGCTCAAGAACACCGACGGCGCCGCCGCCCGGCTCGACATCCACGCGACCACCGCCTACGGCGACATCACCGCCCACAGCCTCTGACCCACCCGAACGAAGACGCCCTAACCGAGACGCCCGAACGGACACGGCCGGCGCCCCCGCTTGCCCCCATCCCCTCATCACCCCTGCCGTGATGGCGCCCTCCCGGCGTCACCATGCCCAAAACCGACACCGAGGACGGACGAAGGAATGAGCACCACTCAGAACTACGAGGCCGCGGAGCAACTCCTGCGCCGCCCCGCCCGCCCCGGCGAACTCGTCACCGGCGACAAGGTCAGGCCCCAGTGGATCGACGGAGGCGCCCGTTTCTGGTACGCGGTGAGCAACGGCGCCGGCAGGCGGTTCGTGCTGGTCGACCCGGCGACGGGCACCCGCGAGCCCGCCTTCGACCACACCCTGCTCGCCGCCGCGCTGGCCGCCGCCTCCGGACAACAGGTCGACCCCGAGGCTCTTCCGCTCACGGCCATCGAACCGGCCTCGAACGCCGTGGAGTTCGCCGCACTCGGCGGGTACTGGCGCTGCAGCCTGGACGACTATGTCTGCGAGCCTGCTGAGTTCACACCGCCGGGCAACCCCCTGGAAGTGCCGTCACCCGACAAGAGGACCGCCGTGTCCCGGCGCGGGCACGACCTGTGGGCGCGCTCGCTGTCCGACGGCCGCGAGTGGGCCCTGACCACCGACGGCGAGCCCGGCCACCAGTACGGCTCCGGCCCGGACTGCACGAGCAACGGCACCCTGCTCCGCAAGATCGGTCTGCCGCACCTGCCCCCCGCGGTGGCCTGGTCGCCCGACTCGACGAAGGTGCTGACGCATCGCACCGACGAACGCGCCGTCCGGCAGACCCACCTCGTGGAGGCCCGGCCCGCCGACGGCGGCGCGCCCCGCCTGCACACCCAGCGGTACGCCTATCCCGGGGACGAGAACGTCCCCCGGGCCGAGCTGGTCGTACTGGACGTCGCCGAGGGCACGGTGGTCCGCGCACGGGCCGAGCCGCTCCTCATGACGCAGATGTCGCCGATCACGACCAAGTGGGCGTGGTGGGCTCCGGACGGCTCCGCGGTCTACTACCTCGGCCGGCCCCGCGACCAGCGCACGCTCACCCTGCACCGGATGGACCCGGCCACCGGCGAGGTCACCACGGTGCTCAGCGAGACCGGGACCACCCGCGTGGAGCCCAACCAGTGGATGTACGAGCCGCCGATCGTGCGCGTGCTGGCCGACGAGGTGCTGTGGTACTCGCAGCGCGACGGCTGGGGCCACCTGTACCGGTACGACCTGCGCACCGGCGCGCTGCTCGGGCAGGTCACCTCCGGACCGTGGGCGGTGCGGCGGATCCTGCGCGTGGACGAGGCCGAGCGGGTCGTGTACTTCACCGCCTCCGGGCTGGTCGGCGAGGACCCGTACCGGCGCACGGTGTGCCGCACCGGCCTGGACGGCTCCGGCTTCGCGAAGCTCACGGACGACGAGCTGGACCACGTCGTCACCGTGCCCGACGACCAGGACTACTTCGTCGACTCCGCCTCCACGGTCGACACCCCGCCGGTGACCCGCGTCCGTGACTGGGCCGGGCGGGAGCTGGTCGAACTGGAGCGCGCCGACACAGCCAAGCTCACCGCCACCGGCTGGACGCCGCCGGAACGGTTCTGCGTCAAAGCGGCCGACGGGGTGACGGACATCTACGGGATCCTCTACCGGCCGCGGGGGTTCGACCCCGCCCAGCGCTACCCGGTGGTGGACCACCTCTACCCCGGCCCCCAGGTCGAGCGGGTCGCCCCGTGCTTCGACCCCGGCGGGATGGGCCTTGACGCGGAACCCGTAGCGGCGCTGGGCTTCGTGGTGGTGGCGATGGACGGGCGGGGCACCCCAGGGCGGAGCAAGTCCTTCCACGACGCCTCCTACGGCCACCTGGGCGACGCGGGCTGCCTCGCCGACCATGTCGCGGCCCTGCGGCAACTGGCCCTGACCCGGCCGTGGATGGACCTGGACCGGGTGGGCGCGTTCGGCCACTCCGGAGGCGGCTTCGCCGCGGCCCGGGCCATGCTGGACTTCCCCGAGGTGTACAAGGCCGCAGTCGCCCTCTCCGGCTCGCACGACACCCGCCACTTCAACGCGGGCTTCGTGGAGACCTACGACGGCGCGGCCGACCCCGAGGCCTGGGCCCGTTCCTCCAACGTGGACCTCGCCCACCACCTGGCGGGCAAACTCCTGCTCGTCCACGGCGAAATGGACGACCAAGTCCACCCGGACCACACGCTGCGGCTGGCCGACCGGCTCATCGCCGCCGACAAGGACTTCGAGCTGCTCATCGTGCCCGGCGCCGAGCACACGCTCATCGACCACCTGGCCTACGTCCGCAAGCGCTGCTGGGACTTCCTGGTGCGCGAGCTGATGGGCACGCAGCCACCCGCCTACCGCCCCGCCCCCATCGCCATCGGCCCCGAACTGCTCGGTGAACTGTTCGCCTGAGCGCGACACCATCGGCGACGGGGCGGTGCCCGACGGCATCAGCGTGCAGGCGCCGGAGGGAGCCGCCTCGCCCGGCTCCCTCCGGCGCGGCAGCGGACATCTCGTGCTCGCACACCCACGCCGCACGTGCTTCTCACCGCGTGCGGCCGGTCCTGCACACGGGTACCGGCGGGTGTCGTCGCGCCGGGGGTCCGGGCGCTCCGGCGGGCGAAGTCGGCTGGCACGGCCGGATGTTCACCGTTGATACTGCAGAGCGTCGGCCCCCGCGGCGATGACTTCGGCGAGCCGGTTGGCGAAGGCCGCGTTGCACCCTCCGAGCCGGACGAAACCGTGGCCGGCCACCGGACCGTCGTTGCACAGCGAGGGAAGTGTCATGCCGGCGAGCGCGAGCGCCGCCTGGAGGTTGGTGACGGCCTCCTCGCCGGCCTGGTAGGCGGCGTCCTGGCGCCGCTTGTACTGCATCCGTTCGGCGTGGGTCAGTTCGTACACCATGCTTCTCGGCCTTTCGTGGTGGGCGTGGGCGTGGGAGAGGGGACGCCGGAGCGCGTCGTGGATTCGTTCGGTTCGGTCCATGGAGAGGCGGCCTCCGAGGGGCGGCCGCGGCACTGGTCACTCGCCCGCCCGTTCGTCCCGGATGCCGACGACAGGACCCCCGTAGCCGGACGTGGCCATGCCGAACGGCGCGTCGCGCGGACGTGCCGCAGCAACCGGACGCCTGCGGCGCGAGGTACGGCCTGAGCTGCGGGTCCGGTGATCGGATACGGACTTGGGGGCGCGACGGGACCGGGGCGTAGACCGACGGGCTGAGTCTGCGCAAGGCCCGTGACTATCAGTTTCGATCTTCGTTTCAAAGGTGCAGGCGAGCACCCTTTTGACGTGTGGGAAGGACCGGGTTGTCCAGGAAGTTAGCGGCCGTCACCGCCCTCTGCGTTCGCGGTCGCCGCCCACGGGACGCCCGCCCCCCTCACACCCCCGTGGCGCAGTCGCGGCAAGCCCCCGGCCCCCGCGGCGGACACCTCATCTCGTCGGCAGCACGACTGTCGTACGGTCAGACTCCACTGTCGGTACGGACGTGAGCGCCCGGCCCTTCCGCGGGAGCTCGCCGCCCCTCGCCGAGCGGACGACTGAAGAGCGCCGAGGCTGCCCCCGGGCCGTCGGCCCGAGAGCAGTGGCTCCGACCTGCGCGGGAGACACTGCCGCACACGTACGAACCTCATGCGCCGTACCTGAATCCGCGACCGGCGGCCGACGAGCGGACAGCCCCCTTGTCGGCCAAGGAGTAGCCGGGACGGACACCGTCCGGGCTGAGCCGGGCCGCGGCCGCCTGCCCGGGCCCGAGCGGAGAGGGCTGAGGGTTGCGGTGTCGTGGAGCGGCCTGGCGGGGCGGCCGCGTGAGTGTGATCTGGCGGACCAGCTGTTGGAAGCAGGCCAGCGCGGCGACGGCGGGAAGCGCGGACGACGTCCCCGCGGCGAGCGTTCTGGGCGCCTGGGCCACGCACAGGAGCGTGGCCAGAGTGGAGAACAGCAGAACGATCGACCAGGAATGAAGCGCCCGGCGCTGGTGCAGCGCGGACCGGAGGATGGACAGGGAGGCGACCATCCAGGGGCCGTAGATCAGCAGGGGCCACCAGCTCACCACTTCGCGGGCCGTGTGCAGTCCGGCGCTGTGGCGCAGGGTGTCGCAGATGGCCAGCCCGCTGAGGATGCTCACCACGGCGGCGATGACGGCGACCAGCACGGCGGTGCACAGACTGCCCGTTTGCAGCAGGGTCACCACCGGCGACCGCGACGCGTTCCGGCGGTGCCCGCTGGAGTGCTGTTTGCGCGGCCGCTCGGCAGTGGTGTGCTTCAACCCCGCGACGAGGTCCATGGCGCTGACCGGGTCACCGGTGTCGCCGTAGCCGGCGCGGCTGAACGGCTCCGGCTGCCCGGCGGCCGAGCTCTCCTGCAGAAGGCTCGCGAGCTCTTCCACCGGATCCCACGCCTGATGTGCATCACCGGACCCTCCGAGCGGTTCCCCGGGGGAGTGCTGCTGTACGTGGTCCGGCCGGCGCCAGAACACGGAGGTGTCCTGCTGGGGCTGGGGGTCGTGGATGTCGGGGTGTCCGTACGCCTCATACACGGGAACTGCCGCCCGATCGCTCGTCGACGGACGTCGTGGACGGTGCACCGCTCCTCGACCCCGGCCCCGACCTCCGGTCGAACTCGACCTGGATCATGCTCATCGTATGGAGGAAGTCCTCAAAGACCGAGGAAGAGTAACTCAGATCGATTTCCATGCTCCCGTGTTCCAGCGTTGCGTTCTTGATCTCGCTGAAGCCGGTTGAGCGCGGAGTGAAAGTCCACTTTCCGATCCGAGTGGCCCCGGCGTGAAAACCGCCTCCCTGCCCGTCTTCTTCTGCAGTCCTGCGGAAGAAGGAGGGGGGCTTTGCTGTTGTCATATTCCATAAACGCTGTCGATGTTGGTCCGGGTATGCGCCATCCGGGTGATGGTGGCAGATGAATAAGTGTTGACCCCGCCCCTTGCCGGTCCTGCGACGGGCCGATGCAGCCCCCGGCGCGAAGAATCCTTCCCCGCCGACACCCCGTATGGCCGACGCGCGCACTTCGGCGCGATACCTCTGCTGCGCCCCGCGCGCCCCTCTGGCGGCGCCCCCTGCCCGGCCGAATGCGGGCCGATCGTCAGCTCGGGACCCTTGTTCGTTGACTGATCATCAGCAAAAAGGCTGAGATGCCAAGGCGGCTGGATTGCTGCGCATGGCTGCAATCAGAGGGCAGGGCGCAACTCTGCATATGCCCCTGCGTTATGCCGGGCGACCGCCGGGGCTCCGGTCATGTGGGCCCCCTTGAACCTCAGCCTTCGAAAGGACCAGCCGTGGGAGACCTTTTCCTGTGGATCGTGCTGATCTCCGCCGCACTGGGCACAGGTTGTACCGCGTTGACGTCCTCAGGGACCGGACGTCTGTGGCACGTGGACACCCTTGAACTGAGGCGCCAGCAGCGCTTCAAGCACGTCCTGTCCTGTCATGTGGACGCCACCCGGCTGTCTCGCCGGCAAGCCGCGGCGCCGGCGGAGGAGCCCGCCGACCTCTCGGCCTGCCTGAGTGCGGAGCCGCTCAGGGGCGGTGCTCCGACCCTACTGCCCGAATGACCGCAGCTCCGGCGCCACCTTCCTGGCCTCCGCGGCGCGACACCTGACGCCGATGCCCCGAACGCCCTGGGCTGCGGAATGCGACGCAATTCCGAGCCGAAAGAACAGTCGATACTGCTGAATCCCTTGAAAACCCCGGCAATCTGTACATTGCTGGATCCTGCCGAGAATCAGCGGCGGCCTGTCTAATTCCCGTTCGACGCACCTCCGTGCTAAGTATTGCGGAAAGGGTGAGAAGTGTCCAAAATAAAAAAAGTATCATCCCCCTATTTCTTTGAGGCAACGGGTCTCCCGGCTCATCCGGAAGGGATGCGTGAGCATGGCCCCCTGCGGTGAACCCTCCGATCGCGGGGCACGGCCGACTGCCAGGCGGCGGGTCCGGCTGGCGGCAGCGCACCTGGCGAGCACCGTGCGGGCGACGCTGTTACGGGTGACGCGCCGCGTCGCGGAAGCGGTCACGACCCCGCCCCGGACGAAAACAGACTCGGTACAGGCACTCCATGACGAATACAGGGCGGGCTTCTCCTTGCCCTTGCCGCATCAAACGAGCACCCCGAGCGACCACCACGCATGTCCGTGGTGCATCTCCCTGGGACGTCCTCTCGACGCCGACGACACCTGAACGGGCTGCGATGCCCCCGCCGCCGACAGCGGGCCCCCGTCAGGACCGCTGACCCGCGGTACCAAACTCTATCCGCGCTCCAGATTGAAGCACTCTCGTCGACGTGCACACGCAAGGGGGAGGAAAGGTACGTTTCACTGCCCGTCGGGTACAGCTCCCGGGACTAGGCTCGGCCTGTGGGACAGCCTGAGCAGCGCGCCGAAGGCGCAGGACCGTTCACCACCCGGCTCACCTGGCACCGCCCCGGAGGGGAAACGGTGGTGTGGGAGTCGCGGCTCGCGCGCAGGCGCGGGGCACTCGCGGTCCGCGGCCCGGGCGGCGCGGTCACCACGTCCCCGACCGCCGATGCCCAGGCACTCGCCCGCCTCCGAAGACTCAACGCCCTCGCCTCGGGCGCGTTCGTCATCGGCGGAGCACTCTTCGCTCTCGGCGCCGCCGTGGCCCAGTTCGGCTCGGGCGACGCGGTCGAGAGCGCCTCGATCTACTTCGCGGGCGGCCTGTTCTTCAACATCGGCGGCTACACCTCGCTCTTGCAGGTGCTGAACGCCCCTCGCCAGTCCCAAGGGGGCGGTCCCCTGCGCACGGCGGACTGGAGGTGGTGGGGGTACGAACCGATGCACTTGGACTGGCTGAGCACATTCGTCCTGTTCGTGGGAACGCTCGTGTTCGGCATCAATCTCCTCAACTCCTTCCTGCAGGGACTCACCGTCCAGCAGGCCAACCGGCTCATCTGGGCTCCCGACGTGGTCGGATGCGTGCTGTTCCTGATCTCGGGACATCTCGCGTTCGTCGAGATCTGCCACCGCTCCCGCCCGTGCATCCGCTCGCGCAGCCTCGCCTGGTGGATCGTCGCGGTGAATCAGCTCGGGTCGGTGCTCTTCATGGTCTCGGCCCTGGCCGCGTTCACCCGGCCCACCACCGGAAGCCTGGTCAACACCGACATCGCCAACTGGGGGACGCTGTCCGGCGCGCTGTGCTTCTCGCTCGGCGGCGTCCTCCAGGCCTTCGAACGACCCTAGAAGCGGGCCGGACGTGAGGCGTTTCGCGCGTGGTGACCGTTTGAGTAGGGTCGTGTTCCGGATTGCGTGTGTGGGGGGACGGCGTGGTTGAGCTCGGTGTGTTCTTCGGCGTGTTGGGGCTGGCGGCGCTGTGGATGGTGGGGATCGTGCTACGTCGGGGAAAGCGGCGCACCGAGACCGCGGAGGGCCTGCTGATCGAGCAGGCGCACAGGCAGCAGGCCGCCAGTGACCGCGCTTCCTACAGTTCGACCGCGATCCACAATTCCCTGACGCACGGCAATGAGTACAGGCCATGACCGAGAGCCGCCTGCCTCCCCGGAAGTCCAGGTGGCCGAGACCCCCGGGCACCCGCCCATCAGGCGGTAGCCCGTGGCTCTGGAAGCGAATCGGGCGCCCCTGAGCGGGCCGCACGTTCCGGCGCGGCCCGGCCGGTTTCCTTGACACCTCGGCGCTGCGATGTGGATCTAGGCTGGCCCCATACCCGGTCAGGAGGGGAAAGGGGAGCGGCAGCATGTCGAAGGACGGGCAGGAGGAGCTGGCCGAGGCGCAGCGTGAGCACTGGCAGCAGACCTACGGCGAGCATCCCGGCATGTACGGCGGGGAACCGTCCGCGCCGGCGGTCCATGCCGCTGCGGCGTTCCGGGCCGCCGGTGCACACGAGGTACTGGAGCTGGGCGCCGGGCACGGTCGTGACGCGCTGTATTTCGCCCGCGAGGGTTTCTCCGTGCTGGCCACCGACTTCAGCCCGGTGGCGCTGGAGCAGCTGCGTGAGGCCGCCGCCGCGCAAGGGGTCGCCGGGAGGGTGACCACGGCGATCCACGACGTGCGCGAGCCGCTTCCCCTCGCGGACGCCTCAGTCGACGCGGTCTTCGCGCACATGCTGCTGTGCATGGCTCTGTCCACCGACGAGATCCGCGCCCTCGTCGCGGAAGTCCGCCGCGTGCTGAGACCGGGCGGCGCCTTCGTCTACACCGTCCGCCACACCGGAGACGCGCACTACCGGGCCGGTACCGGACACGGGGATGACATCTGGGAGCACGGCGGCTTCGCCGTCCACTTCTTCCCCCGCGACCTGGTCGACGCCCTGGCCGAGGACTGGAGCCTTGAAGAGGTCCACGCCTTCGAGGAGGGCGGCCTCCCGCGCAGGCTGTGGCGTGTCACCCAGAGCGTGCCGGCGTGAACATGGTTCCGAGCGCGAGGTGCTGTCGCATCTCGTGAACAGTGCAGCTACGCCGTGACGGCCCGATGCTGCCCGTACGGGTGTCGAAGTGCCGCCCGTTCTCATGGAGGGGGAATTCGCGTGACCGCGACCTGCGTCATTCTCGATATCGGTGGCGTCCTGGAGATCACGCCGGAAACGGGGTGGGTGCCTCGATGGGAAGAGCGACTGGGGCTGCCGCTGGGCACGGTGAACGAGCGGATGCGCGACGTGTGGAGTGCTGGAAGCGTCGGGAGCATCAGCGAACGAGAGGTGTACGAGCAGGTGGAAGCACGTTTGGCTCTCGACGCGCTCCAGACTGAGGCCTTCATGGCTGATCTGTGGGCGGAATACCTGGGGACGCCGAACGACGAACTCATCGCCTATGTGCGAGGGCTGCGGGGAATCTGCAAGCTGGGCATCCTGAGCAACAGCTTCGTCGGCGCCCGGGAGCGGGAGACGGCGCTGTACCACTTCGACGACCTGGTCGACCAGATCGTCTACTCACATGAGATCGGCATCGGGAAACCTGACCTGCGAGCCTTCGAGGCAGTATGCGCCGGCTTGGACGTGCGCCCAGAGGACTGTCTCTTCATAGACGATGTCGCCATCAACGTGGAAGCTGCCCAAGTGGTTGGCATGCAAGGGCACCAGTTCGAGGACAACGGCCGGACGATCACGCGCATCGCAGCTCACCTGAACGCCGGGCCCCGGATTCCAGGGCGCGTCCCGCTCGGATGACGTCGGCCTGGCCGTCATAGGTGCCAGACCCCCATTGGGGTCGTCTCCCGGACCCGGCACAGGAGTTCAGGGGTCTGCCGTAGTGCGCAGCGGGCCTGGTCGGGTGGGGTGCAGCGGAATCCGGCCGCGCCCGGAGCGGTGCGTAGGGCCCTGGTCCGCAGGGCCGGCTCTCCCTCGCGGAGCGAGGCCGCGATCTGCTGGCCGGCCTCCCCCGCTCGGCCCGTGTGGAGGCGAGTGAGGATCTCGCGTAACGAGCCCACGCCTGTGGAGTGACCTGCCGCACAGGCTGTCACGGTGATCGGTCGCGCGGTGTCTTGAGGCCGAACCCCTTGAGGCGGAGGAGACAGCATGACCGAGAGGGTCGAGAAGACCGAGGCGGTCATGGCGGGCAGCAAGCGACCCGACGGGAGCACCTCGTGAAGCACCGCATCGTCGTCCTCGGCGCCGGCTATGCCGGCGCCTACGTGGCCGGGACCCTCGCCCGCCGGCTGTCCCCGGCGGACATCGAGATCACCGTGGTCAACGCCGAGCCGGACTTCGTCCAGCGGCTGCGGCTGCACCAGCTCCCGGCGGGCCAGGAGATCGAGGCACCGCAGCTCACCGACGTTTTCGCGGGCACGGGGATACGGCTGCGCGTGGCCCGTGTCACCGCTGTCGACCCCGAGCGTCAGGTGGTCGCCGTGGCCGGCCCCGACGGCGGCGGCGAACTCGGCTACGACACGCTTCTCTACGCGCTCGGCAGCCACGGCGCCGAGCACGGCGTCCCCGGCGTGCCCGAGCACGCCTTCGACGTCGCCGCCCGGCCTTCCGCGCTGCGCCTGCGGGAGCGCCTGGACAGCCTGAGCAGGCGGGACGACGGCGGAAGGGTGCTGGTCGTAGGCGACGGGCTGACCGGTATCGAGACGGCCACCGAGATCGCCGAATCGCGGCCCGGCCTGTCGGTGACGCTGGTCGCCCGCGGAGAGCTGGGCACCCCCCTCTCCGCCGGAGCCCGCGCCCACCTGCGCCGGGCCTGCGACCGGCTGGGCATCACCGTCCTGGAGCACACCCGCGTCGAAGCCGTCGAAGCGACGCGGGTGCTGTGCGCCGACGGCACCACCCCGGCCTCCGACGCGACCATGTGGACGGCCGGGTTCGCGGCCTGCCCTTCGGCCTGCCCAAGCGCAAGGCCCGCCTCGCCGCCGCCCCGGATCCGTCCGTCGAGAAGAGCGTCCGACAGGTCCGAGTCCCGGGAAACGGAGAAGCCATTGCCGTACACCACAACAGGGAGACCACGCCATGACCCGACGAACGACGCCTGCACAGGGCGGCCTCACCTTCCTCAGGACCGCGATAGCGCTGCAGACCCTGACCCTCTTCTTCCAGGCGGTCACCGCCGGCATGCTGCTGACCTCGCCACTCGCCGGGGAGGTGCACCACGTCGGATCACGCGTGATGTACGGCGCGTCGATGCTGTACCTGCTCGCCGCGATCCTGGCCTGGCGCCCGGGCGGCGGATCACCCCGCCCCGTCCTGTACGCCACCGGCTTCCTCCTCCTCGCCTCGGCGCAGGTCGCGCTGGGCATCGCCCACGTGTCCTCGTTCCATGTCCCCCTGGGCGTGGTGCTGTTCGCCCTCAGCACCCTGGTCCTGGTCCAGACACCGTCCCCGCGCCTGCTGCTGCGCCCCCCTGCCAGGCCGTAACCGCCCGGCGGGGCGGTGCTCGATCGGCCTCGGCTGCTGCGGCCTCGGCTGCTGCGGCCTGGGTCTGACGGCCGTTGGCGGATGGGGCGTTCGGGGTGGGGAGCGGCGTCACGGGGGTGCGGGACACGGGAGTGCGGGAGCGGGAAAATGTCACTGTCGGTGAGGGGGCGGGGCAGACAGGATTGAGATCAGTCAAGGGGAAACGCCCCGGGACACGAACTCACTGGAGTTGACATGGACTTCTCGCAGAACACCGACGCCCCCGCCAAGACCGGTCTGAGCCTCTCCCGCAAGGCCGCTCTGGGTGTGGCGGCGGCCGCGGTCGTCAGCGGGGCGCTCTTCGCGCCGAGCGCCTTCGCCGCCGACGCCGCGCCGTCCGGCAGCGCCGTCGTGGCCGGGTGCGCGGAGTGCTACCCCGACGTCATCTGATCCTGCCGACCGACCGTGTGCTGCTGGGGCCCGCCCACCGTATGGGCGGCGGGCCCCGCAGCCGGGCCAGAACAAGGAGAGTGAGCCGTGGACTGGCTCGAACGCTGTGTGACCGACGCGGACCGCTTCCTGCGCACGCAGTGGCGCCAAGGGCCCGCTCTGCTGCGGCCGGCCGACCCGCCGACCGAGGTTCTCGGACTCACGGAACTGGACGAACTGCTGGAATCGGGCACCCTGAAGGTCCCCTACGCCGGGCTGTTCACCATGGCCGGCGCGGTCCCCGAGGCGGCCTACTGCCCGCCTCGAGTGGTGGCCGGCCGGTACCTGGAGGGGTGGCTCGACGCGGACCGGGTGCGTGCCCTGATCCGGGACGAGCAGGCCACCTTGCAGCTGCGCTACGTCAACCACTGGTATCCGCCGGTCCGGAAGCTCACCGAGGGGCTGGCACGGGAGCTCGACCGGCTCGTCGAGGCGTTCCTCTTCTACTCGCAACCCGGGCGCTTCGGTGCGGTGCACCGCGACGACGGCGACATCCTGGTGCTCCAGCTGAGTGGTGCCAAGCACTGGAAGGTCTACGGGGGGCCGACCGACGGACACTGGCAGCCCGTGCGCGAGAACGACCCGGGTGAGCCCTTGCTGGACACCGTCGTACGGGCCGGCGAGGTGTTGTACGTGCCCAACGGGTACGCCCATACCGCCCAGGCCACGGCGGACGGTCCCTCGCTGCACCTGACGATCGTGCTGCGCGAGGCCGGGGCCGACCACCTGAGGGCGCAGCTGCGGTCCTTCCTCGCCGAAGGCCTCGCCCTGCCCGCCCGTCCCCTCGGCGACGAGGACCTGACGGCGACGGCCGCCGCCCTGCTGGCCCACGTAAGCGACCGGCTCGACGCCGCCGATGCCCCTTCCCTCGTGCACAGCGCCCGCCTGCACGCCTACAGCAGCCGCCCCACGGCCTGAGCGAGAGTGAGACCGACCATGGACTGGCTGACCCGATGCGTGGGCGACGAGCAGGAGTTCTTCGCCACGCACTGGCGCCGCGCACCCGCCGTGCTGCGTCCCGAATGCCCCCCGGTGGACGTGATCGGCACCACCGAGCCGGATGCCCTTCTGGACGCGGGACTGCTCAAGGTTCCGTACATCGGGCTGGTCCATGCGGACAGCCACGTACCCGACGAGCGGTTCTGCACCCCGCGGGTGGTGCTCGGTGAGCTCGTCGAGGGCTATGCGGACGGGGACCTCGTACGGCGCCTGGTCGAGGAGGAGCGGGCCACCGTCCTCCTGCGGTACGTCGACCAGTGGCACCAGGGCGTGCGGGCGCTGACCGCGGGGCTGGGTGAACAACTCGGCCGGCAGGTCGAGGCGTTCTACTTCCGCACCCCGGCCGGCACCCAGGGCCGCCCCCTGCACCGCGACGACGCCGACGTCCTCGCGATCCAGATCAGCGGCGAGAAGCGCTGGCACGTTCACGCCGGCCCCCGCGACGGCAACTGGGAGCCGGCCCGGGAGGACGGCGACCCGGGTGACGTGCTCCTGGAGACCGTGCTGCGGCCGGGCGAGGTGCTGTACGTACCACGGGGGTTCGCGCACCGCGCCGATGCCGTGGGGGACGCGCCGTCCGTGCACCTGTCGCTGACCGTGCGCGAGGCGGGCACCGCGAACCTGTACGCCCTGCTGCAGGCGATCCTCGCCGACGGGGCGCACATCCCGGGACGACCCCTGGACGACCGTGAGCTGACCGAGGCCGCCACGACGCTGATCGAGCACCAGCGCGCCGCGGTGGACACCCTCACTCCCGGGACGCTGGTCGCTCTCGCCCGTGACGCCATGCGTGGCGTGTGACGTCTCCCCGCAGTACCCCTGTAGATGGATGCGGACAAGCCCCCGATGCCTTGTGCTCGGGGGCTTCCGTCTGACGTCCGGTGATCTTTTCCGCCTATCCTGGCCCGGGCAATGCGCCGGCGGCCGGCACGACCTGTCGGGCCGGCGGCGAAGGGGCAAGGGGTGGCAGTGCAGGAGGAATCGGGGCTGCTCGACGCGGCTCGGGGGCTGGGTGAGACCGACCTGGCCGTGTACGGCTGGGTCCTGGAGCAGCGGACGGGCGAGCCCGAGGCCGTTGCCGAGGGTGTGGGGATCACCACCGGCGAGGCCGGGGCGAGCCTGGAGCGGCTGCGGCGGGCCCGGCTGCTGCACGCACACACCGGTCCCGGCGGGTCGCAGGCGGTGTTCGCGGTGGCGCCCGAGACGGCGCTGGCACAGCTCGCCGCGCCCGTGGAGGCGCGGATACGGGAGCAGCAGGCCGGGCTCGCGGGGATGCGCGAGGACCTCGGCCCGTTCGTCGCCCGCTACCACCAGCGCCGCGCGCGCGGCGAGGGGCTGGAGCTCCTGGAAAACGTGCAGGACGTCCGCAACACCCTCAACCAGGCCTCGGACCGCTGCTGCAGGGAGGTCCTGACCAGCCAGCCCGGAGGCGGGGCGCGGGTCCCGGAGGCGATGCAGGAGGCGCTGGTGCGGGACCGGGCGATGCTGGCACGCGGGATCCGGCTGCGTACGCTCTACCACCACACGGCCCGCTTCAACGGGCCCAGCCAGGCGTACGTGGCCGCCGCGTCGGCGCTCGGCGGCCAGTACCGCACCGCGCACGAGCTGTTCGGCCGGCTCATCGTGTTCGACCGCGAGGTGGCCTTCATCCCGGTCAAGGACGACAGCTGGGGTGCCGTCGTCATACGGGAGCCGTCCACGGTCGCCTACCTCTGTGAGATCTTCGAGCAGGCCTGGGACCGGGCCACACCGTTCGCCGACGCCGCCGACCAGGGGCTCGAAGAGGTCTCCCGGGAGATCCACGAGACGATCGTCCGGCTGCTCGCGGCCGGGCTCAAGGACGAGGCCATCGCCCGGCGGCTCGGGATGTCGCTGCGTACGGCCCGCCGTCACATCGCCGACATCATGGAGGAGCTGGGCGCCGCCAGCCGCTTCCAGGCGGGTGCCCACGCCGCTGCTCAGGGGCTGCTGGCGGCAGGCGGCGGTTCTGAGGGGCAGCCGCCGTCCGGAGCGAACACGGTCTGAGGATCCCCGTCGGCTGCTCGCAGGGCCGTCGCGTCGCGTGTTCTCGGGAGCGGACTTTCGCGGCTGGTCGAGGGGCGCCAGGTGCCCGATGCTGGTCGTACGGCCCGGGCAGGACGTCTGACGGGCGGCGTTTCGAACGAGGAGCGGGGGCGGCGCATGGACGGCGGCGGGACCATGGCGCCCTGGGCGACGGCGCAGAGCGCGGTCCATCTCAGGGAGCTGGTGCTGTTCCTGTCGGTCCATCTGGACGTGGCGCCGGGTGTGCTGTGGCCCGAGCACGAGCATCCGGCCCTGGGCGCCCCGGAGTGGTCCCAGGTGCTCGACGCACTGGCCCTCGAACCCGGCCCGGGTGTGGGCCTCGTGGCCCGGAGCGGCGGGACGGGGAATCCCGCCGCGCACCGGGTGGTCCATCAGGTCGAGGGGGCGGGGACGTGGCGCCTGTCCCGTGACCGGGGCGGCGTGGGCGCGGACGGCTTCCAGTGCCGGTTGCGCTCGGGGGAGGTGCTGTACATCCCGGCCCGTTGGTCCTGGTCGGTGGAGCTGACGCCCGGGGGACGGTACGTGCTCACCGATCTGGCGCCGGTCTAGCCGTCGAAGCGGGGATCAGCCGCCCCAGGAGGTGTCGCACGGCTCCATCTGGCCATCGCCGCCCACCTCGAAGTCCGTCCCGGTCGACTGGATCACGATGTGACCGCAGTCGACGCCGTCGGCGTACGCAGCGGAAGCGGGCTGCAAGGCCAGCAGGGCGACGGTGGCGACGGCGGTGAGGAGCAGGGCGAGGCGCTTCGGCATGGTTTCCCCAGGGACATGTCGGGGCCCGCCCGTTGAGCGGGCCCGGTGCGGTGTGGTGCGGGGGCGGTGCGTGGACAACACTGGCGCGGCCCGGCGGCGTACGTACCGGAGCGAGCCCTTCACCAACGTGCGTGACCGCAAAGTGAAGGGTGCTCAGATTGCCGCAAATGCCAGCACAGTCGGGCGAAGTGAAGGGTCTGGTGGGGCTCAGGAGACGTAACCGCGCTGGAGGGCGAAAACCACCAGCTGGGTGCGGTTGACCGTGCCGGTCTTGTCGCGCAGCCGGCGCAGGTGCGTGTCGACGGTGTGCGGGCTGATGCCCAGCGTCCGGCCGATGCCGCAGTACGTCTCGCCGCCCACCAGCAGGGCCACGACCTGACGCTCGCGGGGGGTCAGGCTGGGCTCGCAGACGGCGGCCTTCAGGGTGTCCGGCATAGCTGGCTCCTCCTCGTCGACGGGGCCCGGAGGTGAGCCGTCGGGCCCGTCCGGGACACCTCTCACCCTGGGACAGTCCGGGGCTGCGCGGCGACGGGGGAACGCCTCAGCAAACTGCGTGGCAGCAAAGCGAGGAGTCGGCAAAGTCAACAAAACGGACAGACGGCGTCCAGCCGGGTTCGGTACGTGGCGCTCCCGTACCTGATCCGCCCGGACACCAGCAAGGGCGGGATCCGCACCTTGGCGCGGCCCACCGCGGTGGCGCTGCGGAACCGCCACATCATTCACACGCCCGAATACCAGGTGGGACGAATTCGCCCCCTGAGGGCGCCCATTTCCCGTACCCCCCAAGACGCATCTGGAACGGTCCCCCGGGAGGAATGCGAAGCCATACTCGGACCGCGCAGTGGATGAGAGGCCGGGGTTGAGGTGCCGCGCGAGGGGGGAGTTTCAAGGCTTGCGAGCGGAGGCGAAGCGATCGGCAGTGACGTTGACTCAAGAACATGACATCGTCATCTAGCTTGTTTTCAGGCCAACTTGGGGAGATTCAATGAGCAGTTTACCCGTGGTGCTGGGCTGCGCGGTGGTGTGGTTGCTGATCGCGTTGGTGCCGATGCGGAGTCCCTCCGCCCGTAAGGCCTGGGGAAGGGGCGTCCTGGGCGTCTCGGTTCTCCTGGTGCTGGTCGCAGCTCTTTTCGGTGCCTCGGCGGATGTGGGAATCGGCTACGACGGGCCGTCTCCCGTACTGCTGGCGACGCTCGGAGCGGCGATCGTCGTGGCGCCGGGTGCGATCGCAGCTCTGGTGCGCAGCGGCAAGAACAGCTAGATCCCGCAGCGGGTTCGGCAGGGGCCCGGAGCGAAGGGCCTGCGGCGGACCCCCCAGCGAGCTGAAGCCCGGACTCCGCAAAAGGGCCACTACCCGGGCGAAGCGAGGGTGCATCTTCGGTCGCCTTCCTGGCCGGTGGGGGGTCTTGTCTTGGGGTTTAGGGGCGCCAGTAGGTGAGGTCGAAGCCGTAGTAGTTGCTGGCGGCACCGGGTTGGCCGGGGAGTGTCCGTAGCGTGAGCAGTCCGATGATGCCTTGGCTGGTGGTTAGGCAGATCTGGGAGCCCTTGGTCAGCTGTTCGCGCTTCAGCACGGTGCTGTAGCGGGTCTCCGCTTTGCATGTGGCCTGTGTTCCTGGCTGGCCGGAATCGAGTAGCACGATGTTGGCGGATTGGGGGAGGAGGTTGCCGTCGATTGTGTGGTAGATGCCCTTCGAGTTAATCGCCGCGTTCGGTTCCACCCTGGGTGGGTCTGGGATGAGGTTTAAGGAGCTAGTGACCGCAAGGTCGACCCGTTGCTGTCTGCCGGCGGCCGAAGGGCTAGCGGACGGAGTCCCTGTTTCTTCCGGTCCGGGCCCGGATCCTCCCGTCGGCGCCGGGACGGTGACGGTCGCTGTCACCGTGACTGTGGGGTTGACGTTCCCGCTCGCTGTGGGGGAGTCGAAGACAGTTGGTAGGCCGTAGAAGCCGAGTAGGAGGCCGAAGAGGCCGGTGACGGCCGAAATCCACGCGGCCACCTCCCCGCCCCGTCGTCTCCCGGGGGCGGGCGACGATGCGGAACCTTCCCCGCCACTCTGTCCTGACGTCTCGCTGGTTGGCGTAACCCCCACGCGTTCCCCCTCAACCACTTGTGAATGGAAGGGACCAAGTATGGGTTGGGAGGCCGCCGGTTCGTCAGGTTTCGGCCGCATCGGGACGAAGCCAGGCAGCGGATATTGACTCGCGCCCGAAAGGACCGTGCCCCAGCCCTTCGCCCTTGCCGGCGGCAGTCCTCCCGGTCTGCGCGGGGGTGGTTACGGCCCAACTGGCGTCCGGGGCATCAGGGCCTCTCGGCGGTTTGCCAGCCGGCCCCGCTGCCTGATGAGCGACGTGTGGTTTGTAGTGGGTGGCGACAGGATTTTGCACTAAGTGTGAGGGGCATCGTTGCTGGTGGTGGGGTTGGGCCATGTGAGGCCGGGTGTCATTTGCTGGTGAAGGCTGTTACCAGGCCTTGGGGCGCTTCTTGAATTTGGCGGCGTCGTCGAACGCCGCGCTGTACTTGCGGCCGTAGCTTCGATCGATGATGGGCCCGCGTGAGTCATGTTCAGCGATCAAGAAAACGAATCCGAGCCATGAGACCGCCGTGGGTGGGGTCGAGGCCTCGACCAGGTTGGCAACTGCGTTGATGCGCGGGTCAACCCCGGAAGCACGCCGAAGACAAGCCACGAAGTCCTCTCGCGCCTCTTCGGCTGAGGACAGGGGCATCCTCGCCTTCTGTACCGCCTCGCCGTCATCCACAGATACCCATACCCAACCCCAGGCCCCCACTTGGCCTCTCCCCTCGCCGTATGAGCCTGTGAGGCTACGTCGAGACGGTCACCCGTACCAGGTGTCCTTCAGCCTAGCTAGGCCGTGTCTTGAAGGTCGGATCCCGTTTCTCGTCCCGTTCGCGATGATCTCGTTGTGGGACGAGTGGGGATCTTTCTGACGAACAGTGGGCAGTGCTCCCGCGTAGCGGGCTGGTCCGGAGGCGGAGCCGGAAGGACCAGGGGTGGGAGCGGAGCGGACACCCCGAACGGGCCGGAGGCCCGGCCTCCGTGAAACGGGGTCACCCAGGCCCGCGGAGCGGGCCGTTCGGGTGGAGCGCAGCGGAACCCGAACTGTCCGGAGCGCAGCGCAGGACCCCGGGCCGAAGGCCCGGCTCTGGCTCGGCGAAGCCGAGCCTCGCCGAGCGCAGCGAGGCGGTTCTCTCCTGAGCGCGCAGCGCTCAGGCTGTCTCTTA
>NZ_JBHJTK010000066.1:0-31082 GCF_042267665.1 Streptomyces sp. NPDC056224 | reverse complement strand
ACAGTTCCAGGCACGTGTCAGCCACTACAAACGACGCGGTCACACACCGCCAGAAGCCAACAAACCGTCACGGCAAACACCGTTGCAGTACTAGAGCCTGCCTCTTCGATGAGCTGATCAATTGATTGGCGCCCCCCGAAGGCTTGCGGCATCGCGCATGGAATCCTGGCTGCATGGATACGTTCGCGAACCGACTCGACGGTGGGTGGAAGTGGTGGGAGGCCGCCATCGAAGAAGCGCAGGAAGGGCGCTGGGTCCGTGACGCCGTGGAACGGCAAGTGATTAAGGACATCGCGGCCGCCACAAACCCTCTCCATGGTGGGCGGGTGGCCCCGTTCACCGAGGACTCGTGGCACGTGCGCATCGGGAGAATTGCGAACTGGGCCGGGGTGCTGCGGCTCGCTGCCCGGTCAGGCGGGTGGGTACTCCAACCGGTCGCCGGAGTTCACCCACCGCACCCCGCGGGGATGGCCGAGCTGTTGTCTGGCATCTACACGGTCGGCGAGCAAGGAGAGATCTGGATGCAGCAGCTCTTGAAGGGCGAACTGCCACCAGAAGAGGAGATCGCGAAGGCCGAGGGCTTCCTCACTGGGCCGGGGTCCATCGAGGACCTTGAGCTCTTCTTTTACGACTGAATCACCGCTCAGTCGGTGATCGATGTCCAGAACGGCCGAAATGCTGGTCGCTCATGCGTCCAAGTTGGAGTCACTTCTCACATTCAGATCTTGGCCCTGAGGCCCCTGAACGGAGTCAGAACTAACCTACCGCTGGAGTCAGTTGTCACTGACGCAGCCAGAAGGGCGATCATCAGCGTGGCCCCGCCGGCGTTGAGGTCGATCGCCCAGGTCACCGGCTCGCCCTCGCTCAACGCGAGGACATCCGCGATCAGCTGGAGCAGCGTGTTCTCGTCGTTGACGACCCGCCTCGACAGTCTTCGCTTGCCGTCGGTGTCGATCACCGTGCAGTGATGCTCGGCTTTGCCCGCGTCTGTTCCGGCCCACAGCTCGGGCACGGCCACCTCCGAAGTCGTTCCAGTACCGGTCCCAGCAGACGACCTCGCCAGCGTGTCCTTACCAAGCGATCCTGTCGCGCGCATCCCAATCAGTGGCCGAGTCGTCGCGGGGCACCGGGCGGCCAATCAGTAGAAGCCACACGTGCGGCATGAGCTTGACAGCCACACCCAGTGCCCCAGGGCCTCCGATCCTACGAGTGACCGGAATCAACCCACCAACAGCGTAAGGAACTTGATTGGGTGATGTCGGAGCCGTTCGCCTGACGGTTGTAGGACCGTTCCGGTAGCCCTGGACTGTGAGATACGCGCAGGGCGGCGGGCTGACCGACGCCGGGAGGGCCGCGCGGGAGCGGGTTCGGCTGCAGGCCGTGGAACGCTTCGAGGGCGGGTTCAGAAGAACCGGGAGATCGCTGCCGCGCTGAGGGTCAGCGAGCGGTCCGTGGAGCGGTGGCGTCGCCAGTGACGCGAGCGTGGTGAGGCCGGGGTCCTGTCGAAGGGATCCCCGGGTCGACCGAGGCTCAGTGATACGCAGATCGCCAGGCTGGCAGGGGAGTTGGAGCGCGGACCGCTAATCCACGGCTGGGCGGACCAGCGGTGGACCCTGGCTCGGATTAAGACACTGATCGGTCGCCTGTTCCACGTCTCGTACACGGTCGAGGGCACATGGCTGCTGCTCAAGCGGCATGGCTGGTCGTGGGTTCGCCGGGGCGCAGTTCAGGAGCAGTCGGGCTGACGCCGCTGCCGGGCCCCTGCCGCAGTCACGCCCCGCGCGGCGGAAGGTGCGGGATCGGGCCGAGCGGCTCAGCCACTTCGTACGGCTGCCGGGTGAGGTAGCGCAGCAGTCTCTCGACGCCTTTGGCGTCGATCGAGTCGATCGCGTAGTGGGAGACGGCGGAACCGCCAAGATAGGCTGGCAGGTCACCCGGGCTGCCGCCGGGCAGGACCACCTTCAGGATGCGACGGTGCCAGCCGTGGCCGTCGGAGTAGACCTCGTCCCTGATGAACCGGGCCTCCCAGGCCACACCGTTGCCGATCCCCTCGATTTCGGTGCCTTCGGCGCGGCGTTTGTACGCGGGTGAGGCGACGACCAGGACGTAGTCGGCGGCCCGGTACTCGTTGTGCATCCACAGCGCCCAGTCCTGGGGCTGCTCCGCCGCGGACCGGTCCAGTCGCGCGTCGACACCGAGGCTCCGCAGCAGGGTCCAGAACGTCCGTACCCGCTCGGCGTGGGCGCCGCCGTCGTTCTCGTGGGCGTAGGAGATGAAGACCCTTACCCGGGGCGTGGTCGTGGCGTCGCCCGCTGGCGGCCGTGACGAGGACGGCAGGCCAAAGACGCCGAGCAACACGGACGGGGTCACCGCCTCCTGGGGGCCGTGCCGGGGCGGTGGTGCTCCGGCCGGGCGGGCCAGTTCCAGCATCCGCCTCCGTTCCCGTGGGCCCAGCGCGCCCAGCAGCTCCGCCGCCCGGCCATCCCGTACCGCGCGGGCGACGGACTCCCGGGCCGTGGCCGCGGGCCACGGTGCGAGGACTTCCGCAGCCCGGGGCGGGGCGCATACTGTCGTCAGCACGTCGGCTAGCCGGGCCTCCGGCGCCCACGCCGCCCCCTCAGAGCGGGCCTGGTCCTGCCGGGACAGTGCCTCACGGGTGTCGTCCCGCAGGGCAGTAAACGACCGGCGGAGCACCGTCGCGGCAATCGGCGCGGGGGGACGGCCGTGCAGTCCAAGAGCCTCCTCCAGGTCCGGCGGTGTGGGCAGGGCCTCGATGAGAGGGTCGCTCATGTGGGGATAGATCACGGCGCGCACGGCCGCGTCGTACTCGGCAAGCGCGGCGCTCAGCTCCTCCGCGACGCGCAGGTTGCCCTCCAGATGCGCGATCCCGGACCGCCGGTCGAACCACGCAGTGGCGTCCCGCGCCATCCTGAGCCGGAAATCCGCCTGGATCCCGGTGAACCGCGCCTCCAGCCGCCGGTGCAGCCCAGCACGAGCCACCGGCCGGGTCTCCATACGGTTCGCATCCGTCAGGAGCGCCGCGGCGACCTCGTCACGGTGGCCGAGGCACTGGGCGAGGTACTCGGCCGCAGACCGGGCGGACCGGGCCGCCTCCCGCGCCGTGTCATCACGGAGCAGGGCGGACAGCCGAGGGAACGAGGAGAGCAAGGCCTGCCGGAGGGCATCGTCGTTGGCGCCGCCGAGGAAGAGGCACTCGTGCAGCAGCAGGGGAGGTGAGACGTCGAGCAGCCATTGCGGTGCGCTGCGACGGGTCCGTTCCAGCACCCTGGTCACCTGTCTGCGGGCGTTGTCCGTCGCTTCCGTCCAGGTGGGTGCGGCGGCCGACACCCCGTAGTGGCGCGCGAGTTGGGCGAACACTTGATCGGCGAGGAGCTCGGGCTCCGCGGACAGGGGGTGCTTGGCCAGCGCCGTCCAGAAGGCGTTGTAGTCCCTGCGCGCGTGCTCGGCGGACGATTCGCCCTCGCGTCGCTGCGGCTCGTAGAATTCCCGCCACGCGTACCGCAGTCGGGCGAACCGGCGCCGGGCGAGGGCGAGCTTCGACAGACTCCGCCACCAGGCGAAGAGCTCCTCGCGGCTGGTCGGCGGCAGGGGCTCGGGCCGCGACTGGACGGCCGCGGCGATCACCTTCCGGGTCTCGGCGGAGGGCGCCGGTGGGCCGCTGCCGGGCCAACTGCGCCAGGGCGTCCGTGATCTGCGGCGGATCTGCGGCCGCCCGGAGCGTGCGAACGGTCTCTCTGAGCTGTTCGGCGCTTCGCTCCCGGGCTTCGAGTTCCTGGACGTCGCGTGCGAGGGAGAACAGATCGCCGCCGACTCGATGGAAGGCCTCGTACTGCTGGGACAGCGCACCGAGTTGTTCGAGCGCCGCTTCCGGATGGTTCCGCGCGAGGCGCGCGCACTCCCCGAGCAGGCTCAGCGCGAGCCAGTCGTCCCGGCGTTCCTTCGGCCAGTCGCGGACCGTCGCCAACGACACGCGGGCTATCGTGGCGAGCGCTTGGACGCGCTCCTCGACGGCGGACCAGTGCGCGAGCGTCTCCCGGTTGATCTCGTAGTACGAGTCGACCCAGCCGCGGACCCGATGGTAGACCTCCTCGGCAGCCAGGTACCGCACCGGCAGGACGTGGTAGCGCGGGGCCCCGATGTCGGTGAACACGAGCAGACACGGGACATGGCGGCCGATGCCCAGCCTCTGGGCAAGCACGCGCGCCGCCTGTGCGCCCGGCACGGCCGAGTCCCAGACTCGATGGCCGCTGAGGTGGCCTTGCACCCTGCCCACGTCCGTGAAGGGGACGAACGCCTGCGGCCGCAGCTCCTGCCAGGGCTGCTGCTCCCAGTCCAGCTGCCGGTGCCGACCGTACGGGCTGCCCCCGGGGCCCCGCATCCGGTCCAGGAACGACCTCCGGGCCTTCGCCCAGTGGCCGGCGTCGTTCACGGTACGTGTGGTCTCGTCGCGCGACATGCCGGAGAAGAACACGAAACGGACGCGGTGCGCGGTCGCGATGCTGAGCTCGACCCCGTAGTCCACCAGGAATTCCTGGGAGAACGGGCCGGTGTCGCCGAGCAGCACGATGGTCCAGCCGAACCCGTCACCGAGCGAGCGATCCCCGTCCCGCCGGAACGCGTAGCGGTAGACCGCGTCGGCGGAACGCGCGCGAAATCCCATGCGACCCACTTTAGGTCCACGCCCGGTCGCGGCGGGCGACAACAGCCGGACAGCCCGAGTCCTCAGCCGACCTTGCACCCTCGCAGCGGCTCCGTACCCACCCCGACCCCCTGCTGGAGGCCTTTGAATACTGCGTCCGGGTTCACGTACTTGGCGAGCGCGACGGGCTCGCCTTCCAGGCACCAGCGCGGCCAGCGGTTCATGCCTCGGCACCGTCAATCACGGCGAGCGTCTCGCCGACCGACAGGTCTCCACCGCCGGGCACGTCCTGCGCAGTGACTGTCACGGTGTGCAGACCCGGAGCCGCGGCCGGGAGTTCGCCGCAGAAGCCCTGGGTGCGGGCGTCCCACTCCAACGGCACCACCGCCGGCTCCGCGTCCGGGTCGCCGTCAGGCCGCGCCACCGCCCACAGCTGGATGCTCCTATGGATGTCAAGTCGCAGGAGCGAGGTCGGTTTGGGTGATTCGGTTGGTTGGTGTGCTGGTCAGGACGCGGTAGATCTCGCGGGCGACGAATCGCTTGAGGCAGCGAATGATGTCCTTCTTCGACAGTCCTTCCTTGGTCCGGCGTTCGACGTAGGTGCGGGTGCGTTCGTCGTAGCGCATGCGGACCAGGACGATGGTGTGGAGGGCGTTGTTCGCGGCCCGGTCGCCGCCTCGGTTGAGGCGGTGGCGGTGGGTGCGGCCGGAGGAGGCCGGGATCGGCGCGACTCCGGACAGGTGGGCGAATGCGCCTTCCGAACGCATGCGCTCGGGGTTGTCTCCGGCTGAGGCCAGCAGCTGGCCGGCGGTCTCCGGCCCGACTCCGAACAGCTCCGGCAAGGCAGGAGCCGCCTGGGCGACGAGGGGTCCGATCTCGGCGTCCAGTTCCGCGATCTCCGTGTCCATGGTCTGGTGGCGGCGGGCGAGGCGCCGCAGAGCGGCCCGTTTCGCCGGAAGGGGACGGGAGAGGTCGTCTCCGGCTCGCAGCCAGGCCAGGGTGCGTATCAGCGCGGCCCGGTCCAGGCCCGCGACCTGCTCGCGCAGCATCGCCGGGGCGGAGACCAGCAGATTACGGATCTGGTTCATCGCCTGGGTGCGGGCCTTGACGGCGCTGCGGCGGGTGACCCGCAGCACCCGTACCGCCTCGACCACGCCGTCCCGGCTCTTCGGGATCCCGGTGGCCCGCCCCGAGGCAACCGCTGTCGCGGCGGCGTAGGCATCGATCGGGTCGGACTTGCCCGTCATCCGGCGGGTCCTGCGGTCCGGCCGGTCGACATCAACGACACAGACCCCGGCCGCAGTCAGCACCCGCGCGAGCTCGGCTCCGTAGGCGCCGGTGTCCTCCACCCCGACCGCAGCGAGGACGCCGTGGGAACGCATCCAGTCCAGCAGGTCCCGGTAGCCGCAGATGGTCGCGGGGAACTCCCGGTCGGCCAGGTGCCGGCCGAGTGGGTCGATCACGGCCGCGTGGTGGGTCAGGCCGTGGGTGTCGACTCCGCCGGTGATCTCCGGGCCGTCGTGCGTCATGCTGGTCATGTCCGTCCTTGCCGCTTGTCCGAGCCGAGGGCGGCACGCGCCGGTCGGGCGGGTAGGCCTTCCCTCAAGAAGGTGGGCACGCGGTTATTGATCACGCGGCGAGCGTGAGTCTAGCGGCGTGGTGTCGGCGTTCGTATTCGTCGGGGCTGAGGTGGCTGTTGGTGGAGTGTCGGCGGCGGGTGTTGTAGCGGGTCAGCCACGCGAAGACCGTTTTTCTGCAGGTGGTGGCGTCGCCGTAGTCGTGGGCGCCTTGGAGGGTTTCGCGTTTCAGGGAGGCGTGGAAGCTTTCGCAGGCCGCGTTGTCGGCGCTGGTGCCGACCGCGCCCATCGACCGGGTGACTTTGAGCTGGTCGCAGAGGCTGGCGTAGGCCCTTGACCCGTATTGGGCTCCGTGATCGGAGTGGAACACCGCCCCGTCCAGCGAGCCGCGGGTGCCGGCGGCCATCCGCAAAGCGTCGGCGACCAGGTCGGTGCGCATGTGGTCGGCGATGGACCAGCCGACGATCTTGCGGCTGAAGCAGTCCAGCACCGTCGCGAGATAGAGGAACTTCCCGCCCGCGAGCGGGAGATACGTGATGTCACCCATGTACTTCCGCCCCGGCTCGACGGCCGTGAAGTCCCGCTGGAACCGGTCTTCGACCGGTGCGGATGCCGGGTCGGGGACGGTGGTGCGGATGCGTCTGCGCAGGCGGGTGCCGGTGATGGAGTACGTCCGCATGATCCGGGCGACCCGCTTCTCGTTGACCTGCCGCCCTTTGTCGCGGAGCTCAGCAGTCACGCGTGGGGAGCCGTAGGCGCCGCCGGACTCGCCGTGGACCTGGCGGATCTCCTCGGCCAGGACCTGGTCCTCGCGCTGCCGGGCGGCCCGTGTCTCGGCGCCGGCGAGCCACTTGTAGTAGCTGGACCGGTTGACATCCAGGACCTGGCAGAGCCGCTTCACCTCAAAGGTGGCCCGGTGGTCGTCGACGAACTGGAAGCGGCTGGTCACCAGTTCGCCTCTCCGGCGAAATACTTGGCCGCCTTGCGGAGTATGTCCCGCTCGGTGGCGAGCTTGCGTTCACTGGCCTCGAGTTCCGCCACCCGTGCTTCCAGCTGTCGGACCCGCTCCTCCGGATCACTGGGCGTAACCGCCGCCCGGTGGACGACGGCCGGCTTCGCACTCGCAGCGGTGACGCCACGGCGCGTGCGGTCCCGCAGCACCCACTCGCGCAGGGTCGCCCGGTTGACGCCCAGGTCAGCGGCGATGCTCTTGTACGTCGCCCCGTGCGTGGACTCGTACAGGGCCCGGCATCGGCCTTGAACTCGTCCGAATAGTCCTTCAGAGCCATCGGTGGTCTTCTCGCTTCCTCCGGATCAATCAAGATCCAGTATCAGCGTGTCCACCACTCAGGGGGAGGCCCCACCTCCTGAAAGCCGCCGACTGATCACAACATCACACAGGCCCTAGTGACCTGAGTCTGATATTCCCTGCCTGCTCCCGCGAGAATGAACCATGGACCATCTGCTGCACCTCGACCGAACGCTCGATGAGCTGGACCCACCCCACTGGGCGCCTCCTGCCCCTGACGCGACCCACTTGGTCCGCAAGGTGTACGGGTTGCGGCGTGTTCTGCTGGGCGAACTCGGTCCGGCGGATCTGCGCACCCTCATCTCGCAGCAGGTGGCGCTGCCATACGTCCTTCCGCTCGCAGTGCGCCTGCTGCTTGAGATCGACGGCCGCTACGGCTGGTCGGTGGCCTGCGAGGACGCCTTCGGCACTCACCCCGTGGCCATCTGCCACGAGTGGAACACCATCGCCCATCTCAACGACTACGAGGGGCGCCCCGAGGCGAGGCCGTTCACCCGCGAGGAGATCCAGCGCTTCCTCGACTACGCCGACGACCAGGTCGATCGAGCGGTACGGGCCAAGCGCAAGGGAGCCCTCGCCGCCTACCGCGATGCCACCCTCTTCAAGGTCATCTATGGGTGGGGTCTGCGCCGGACGGAGACATCGAAGCTGGATGTGGTCGACTTCGGGCGGAACGCGAAGGCACCGCAGTTCGGCCGGTACGGCACCCTCAACGTCCGCTACGGCAAAGCGAAGAAGGGGCAGCCGCCGCGCCGTCGGAACGTGCTGTCGGTGATGGACTGGGCGGTGGACGCGGTCGCCGATTACGTGGAGAACGTACGGCCGCGGTTCGGCTGCGAGGATCACCCCGCCTTGTGGGTGACCGAGCGGGGCGGCCGGGTCAAGCCGGCCGAGATCAACGCCCGGTTCGTCGCCTACCGCGACGCGCTCAAGCTCCCGAAGGCGCTGACCGTGCACTCCGCTCGCCACTCCTACGTCACCCACCTCACAGAGGACGGGGTCGACCGCCGGTTTCTCCAGCAGCAAGTCGGTCACGAGAATGACAGCTCCACCGCTATCTACACCCACGTCAGCGACGACTTCATGAACACCATGCTCCACAGGGCACTTGCGCCCGCGCTCGCCCCGTTCCCCGCAAACAAGGACCGTTGATGGCCGCGAAGCTCGACTACCACTGGCACTTGCGCAAGGTCATGGCCGACCGAGGGCTGTTCTCCACCACCGACCTCATCCCGCTACTGGACAAGCGGGGCATCACTTTGTCGTCCAGCCAGGTCTACCGGCTCGTCGTCGAGCGCCCCGAGCGGCTCAGCCTGAAGATCCTCATGGCCCTGCTCGACATCCTCGACTGCACCATGGACGACCTCATCGAGCCGACCGCCGTGGCGGGTGCCGGAACCGCTACCCGAACGAAGAAGGCTGTCGGTGCCGAGGCAGGTGTCGGTGACCTGCGACCCAAGCGAGCCCGCATCCGTGGTTTCGAGCGGCCGTGACCGCACCCGGGCGCCCCGATCGGGCCGTCTCCGACCCGATCGGGCTCATTGCGGACCTGGTCGCGGCCATCGAACTTCAGCTGGAGCCGGGCCGGATCCGTGCCGTGGTCGCCAGCGTCGCGGGCGGACGCTCGAAGTCACGCCTCCTCGCGGCACATCTCACTGAGCATCCTCGCGTGCTGAATGACGGTCGCTCGCCGGCGCCCAGGGCCGTCGGCGACCTGCTCATCGCCCTGCGTGAGGCCGGGGCCCAGACGGTCTCGCCACCGTGTTGCGCCGAATGCGGCAGGCAGATACGAACGCTCCAGCGCCGCGGCCAGGACTGGTACTGCTGGAACTGCGGGCGGTCACAGCCCGAGCCGTGTGCTGCCTGCGGAAACACCCGCCGGATCGCTTCGCGCGACCGGACCGGGCGGCCGCGATGCGCCAAGTGCCCGGACGACGACGGACGCGACCCCATCGCAGTGATCGGCGCCCTGATCGCTGAACTGGATCCGCAGACCGAACGGGAGACGGTCTCCAACGCGGTCCGTCGATCGGCACCTGGTCCCTCCTACCAGCGGAAACTTGCCTGGGCCCTGGAATCCCACCCAGCTCTGCTGACCGGCGACGGTCACCTCGCACCCCACCGCGCGATCCTCAAGCTGATCGACCTGCTGCACGAGGCCGGCATCGCCGGGATCGTCCGGCCGTCCTGCCCCGGCTGCCACAGAGTCGTACGCATCGACAAGCCTCTGGACGGAAAGCGGGTCTGCCGCATGTGCATCTCCCACTCCCGCATCGAGGAGTGCTCGGGATGCGGAGCGCGCCGAGAGCCCGCCACCCGCGACGACCAAGGCCGGCCAGTGTGTCCGAACTGCCTGGTCAGCGACCCGGCGAACCTGGAGACCTGCATCAACTGCGGTCGACGAAGGGTCGTGAACACCCGCACACCGGACGGCCCGCTCTGCCAAGGCTGCCCCTCCTTGCCCACCGCAACTTGCAGTATCTGCGACGCGGAGAAACCCTGCGGCACCTCCCGGGCTACGGGTCGGCCATGGTGCCTGGACTGCCAGCGTCACTCCGCGCCGTGCTCGGCCTGCGGCATCGTCGCGTCGGTCGTCTCCGGCACTCTCGACCAGCCCCTTTGCCTGGGCTGCACCGCGCCTGAGGTCTGGCACACCTGCCCCACCTGCAGCGAGCCCGATTACCCGCACCCCGGTCAGTGCGCTCGTTGTCTCATCAATCGGCGCCTCAACGAGCTCCTGGGCCCTCCGTCCGATGCCCTCCACCCCGGTCTCCAAGCCCTGCGGAACAACATCGCCACCATCGAGCACCCACTCACCGCCAATCGGTGGCTGAACAAGCCGTCCGTGTCTCCGGTCCTGGCCGACCTCGCGGCCGGCAGACGAGCCCTGACTCACGAGGCCCTCGACGAGCTGCCCGACAGCCCGCCCCTCGCCCACCTCCGCCAAGTCCTCGTCGGCGTCGGTGCCCTGCCCGAGCGGGACGAGTACATGGTCCGCCTCGAACGTTTCCTCACCGGCCTTCTCGCATCACAGCCGGACCCCGAACAGCGCAAAGTCCTTCACCAGTACGCGATATGGCACCTGGTCCGTCGACTACACCGACGCAGCAACGGCCGCCCCCTGACCCCGCAGCAGTTCGCATCCGCGCGTCAACGCACACACGCGGCCGTCGCCTTCCTTACCTGGCTTCAGGCTCACGGCCTCGCCTTGGAGACGTGCCGACAGGCCAACCTCGACCAGTGGCTCACCGACGACTCCGCGACCTACCGCCACACAGCCGGGCACTTCGTCCGCTGGGCTCGCACCAACAAGCTCACCACCGTCCACGTCCCCGCTGTCCGCTGGCACGGACCCACCCAGTCACTCGATGACGAACACCGGTGGAACGTCGCACGCCGGCTCCTGCACGACGACACCCTCAAGCCCGAAGACCGCCTCGCTGGACTGCTTCTCCTCCTCTACGCACAGGGGCCATCGGCGATCCACCGACTGACCATCGAGGACGTCGAGGTCGGCGCTCAAGAGGTACTTCTCCACCTCGGTGATGCACCTGTTCAGCTGCCCGAGCCCGTCGCCCAGCTGGCCCGCACCGTCGCCGCGAACCGCAAGGGGCACGCGACCATCGGCGCCCTGGCTCCGTCTCCATGGCTCTTCCCCGGCGGCCAGCCCGGACGTCCGATCAGCACCACGCAGCTGACCCAGCGCCTAAACCAGCTCGGGATCCGGCCCAACCAGGCCCGCAGCACCGCTCTCTTCCAGCTCGCCACCGAGATCCCCGCCGCGATCCTCGCCCGCACTCTCGGCATCCACACCGACGTTGCCGTCGCCTGGCAACGGCTCTCCGCCGGCGACTGGGCAACCTACGCCGCCGAAGTCAGCCGACGCCCCAACAACCGAACCTCAAGGCCGGCAGAAGCCACCGAATAGGAGATCCAGATGCAGGCTCCCTCGCTCGACGCGGACTGGCTCGTCGTCTGGCAGCACCAGATCACCAAGTCGCTTCAGCGTGTGCTCAGCTCTTTCGAGGACACCCACGGCTACCCGCCCGGCGACAACGAGATCATCCTGGCAAATGCCGCCAGCCGATCAGCAGCCTCACGGTTCAAGGAGCACCCCACAGCCGCACCCACCTTGATCGCGTTCTACGACACGATCTCCGAGGCAGCCCTGCCCGATATCGGCAACGGGCACTTCATCCACTCACCCGACCACGTGCTCAACGACCTCGCTGAGTACGGCGCCGTGCACGTTGCAGACGACGCGGTCGGCATCGTGTTCGGAAGCGACGGCGGAGGCAACCTTCTTGCCGTCGACCCGAGCGGGACCGTCCATCGGTCCACCACCGCGTCTTGGATCGACGCCTTCGAACCGATCGCCCCCAGCTTCGTCGACTTCCTCGAACAGCTTCAGCAGGCCGTCGCCGACTTCGCAGACACAGGGGTGCCACCCGAGCATCGCTGACGTGGGCCTGGCTCAGCCCATGCCCTCCCACAGCCAGGTATTCGGACAGTTCCAATACCCGACGTCACCATTAGCTCCGGTCGCGGACCTGCAGCTGCGGTCGCTAATCGCCGACTTCCAGCCCGAAGAGGGTCCGCTCTCCGAAGGACAGCTGACGTCGGTGTTCGCGCGGCTGGCCCAGGAGAGCGAGGGCATCCAGGACCTGGACGACAAGCTGGTGTCGCGGTGAGCCGCCGTGGCCACGCGGCTGCTCTGCCGGACGGGCCGCGTGGCGTTGGGCGGCGGGTCGGCGCCGTACACCTGGGGACGGCTCTACCTCAGCCGTAAGGAGACGGCCGCGCTGGCCGTCCTGATCGTCGGGGAACTCGGCCTGAACGCGACGCCGCTCTCCGAAATGCCGGTGCCCGAGACGCAGCCGGGCACGCCGGTCTACCGGCTACGGCTGGAGAAGCGACGCCGCGCAGGGCACCGCGGCCGGTTCGAAAGTCGGAATGTGACCGACTCCGGCGCCGACTCCGGCGGGCGCATCATCACCGAGGCCCTGGAGGCGACCGCGCACGCTCGTGCCCTGCTGAAGCAGCTGGATGCCGGTGTCGACCGGCTGCTGGTCTGGCGCCAGACCACGCCGCACGATGGGCAGGGGTATCCGAACGCGGTACGGATCGGCCCGTTCGGGCTGGGCGTGGACGAGATGGCCGGCGCCGCCTGGGCACGCTCGGTCGGCCTGCCGGGTTCCCCGCTGCGGCGCCTGCGAAGAACGGTGAACGTGCTACCGGCGCGAGCCCGGGCAGAACACCCAGGACACCCACGACCGCGTCTACGTGGCGGGTGAGCCGCAGGCCCAGCAGGCGGCGGTGCCGGTCATCGCCGACGGCGCGCTGGAGGCGGTGGATGCCGCACGCCGTGCCGTCTTCACCGCCCGCCTCGCCGCTTCGGCGGAGGCCGGGGACCGGCAGACTGCCACCGCGGCTTGCGTTGGGTGGGAGGACAGCCCGTTCAGCCCGGCGGGGCAGGGCTGCACCGCGTCGTTCCTGTTGTGCACGGCCTGCCCGAACGCCCGGGTCACCCCTGCTCATCACCCTCGCCTCGCTCACCTGTTGCAAGCCCTGGACCAGCTGCGCAGTGTGGTGGAGCCGGTGATCTGGGAGGCGGACTGGGCCGATGCCCATGCCCGGTTGACCGACCTGCGCGGCCGACTCGGCGAACAGCTCTGGCAGCTCTCTCTGAAGGCCGTCACCGACACCGACCGTGCGCTCATCGGCCATCTTCTGCAAGGGGACTTCGACCTATGACCGCCCTGCCTGTCGGACTTCCGGGCCTGCCCGCCTGGGAGACCCAGGTCGTCGCCCCGTCCCTGATCCGGGCCCCGGGCCCCGTACCGATGTCGATCTACATCGACGACGTGTGGTCGTTGGCCCCGCTCGTTGCCAACCCCAGCGCCACCCGGCCCAAGCTGGACTGGTCACGGTTCCCGTCCCCGACGCGTCCTCAAGCGCAGCTGGCGGCCTGGATGATGATCAACACACCGCTGCCGGCGAGCGTGCTGGTCGGCCATCCGACCTGGCACTCCCGCCTGGGCCCGCCTGGGATCCACGACACCGTGCTGCGCTGGCAGCGCTTCATGACCTGGCTGCACCAGCAGGACCTGAGTACCCTGCACGCGGTCACCGATGACGTTCTGACCTCGTGGGCCGGCCACCTGGCCCGGCAGGTAGGCGCCAGCCGCGGCAAGGTCACCAAGGATCTGGTGGCCCTGACCCGTCTGTGGGCCTTCGACGCCGCCGGTCCCGCGCCGAGCGGGATGGCGGTGCCGCCCTGGCACCGCCTGGGCATCGACGACTTCCTGCCCCGGGCCCCCGGCGCCGGCCGAGGCGGGAACACCACCGAGGCGATCTCACCGGCCACCATGGGACCGCTGCTGATCTGGGCGCTGCGCGTGGTCGACGACTTCGCCGACGACATCCTCACCGCCTGGTCAGAAGGCTGCCGAATGGCCGAGGCGGCCGTGCCGACCGACCTGCGCCAACATCGCACGCACCGACCGGCACGCCGACGATCTCGCGCAGCACGCGCAGTCCCTCGAGAAGCAAGCCGACTCGGAAGCCGTGCCCGGCCCGCTCGCCGAACGGCTCGCACAACGCGCCGCGCACCTTCGGGGCCTGGGTGACCAACACAACCGCGACCGCCTTATCCTCCAGGAGCCGACGCTATGAGCCCCACTCTGGACGAGCGCGACCGTATCCGGGCCGCGATGGACCGCATCCTGCACGGAACACCCGAGCGTTCGAACGGCGCGCTGACGATCGTTGCCCTCGCGCTCGAAGCCGGTGTCCCGCGCAACGCTCTCACCCAGCGGCACACCGACCTGAAGAACATGTTCTACGACAGGGTGCGGGCCCGCGGCGGCACCCCGGACAGCGAACAACGCCTGCGCAAGCAGATCCGCCGGCTCAAGGAACTCCGGGCAGCCGACGCCGAAGAAATCGCGCAGCTGAAGACCGACGTCGAGGCACTGGTCGGCGCCCTGCACCAGTCAATGACGGAGAACCGGTTGCTGCACCAGCAGCTCGCCGACCGCACCGGCGTAGTCCGCACGCTGCCGACGCAATCCCGCTCGGAGACAGCTCACACCCACTGTGGTCCAGGGCAACCGACGGAATTCGTTGACCAGCCGTAACACGCTTCCGCCGGGTTGGATTCCCGCGCAGGAGTGCCCACCTTCTCGCCCCTGCGAGTCGCCGCTGACCTGAACACCCCCGATCACCGATGGGGGCCGCCGAACCGACTGTGCTTCGTCACCTGAAGCGGCACATTTCGTCGGTAACCCCAGGTTGCAGGCCTCCCACAACCTCTGTGTCATACCTCAGTGGCAGACTGCGGCACGACGAAGTTTCGGAAGGGCAGGGCGTCGCGGCAGGGGTCACCCGTCGAACGTACTGCTCGGGGGTGGCTGGTGCCACGGGGGAGATGTTCGGCTGTGATCTTCGACAGTCTTGATGTGTCGTACGGCGAGATGTGGGGTTCCTATCGGGGAATGACCCATCGGAGCCCGATGTCACGCGCGCTCGCGGCACGCAAGCATGCGGCCGGGAAGGATTACGCGGTTCTGCTGTCCGCGCGGGAGCAACCGCTGGCACTGGTCGAATACTGGCCGGGGCGGATGTGGCGTGTGTATCTGTTCGACGACAGGTCTTGGTGCATGCAGATGATCGACCTCAAGCCGCACGGCACGGGGATGTTGCTGGCTCAGCGGAACACCCGATGGCAGTTTCCCAACGATCAGGCGCACTTGTACGGGAAGTGGGATGTTCAAGAGACCACCACCGTCTCAGCCGACGGACAGATCGAGGTGAAGTCCGAGTTCGCCGGACCGCGGGGCGGATCGCCGGAGTCATCGCACGATGGAGCATCCGGCCCGTCGAGCGTCCCCGGACGGCGGTTCGCGACGCCCGTCGAGGACTTCCTCTGTCCCGCACCGGAATTCGGCGACTGGCAAGTGTTCGCTCCGCTCCTCACCCAGCAGGGCCACGAGTCCGCCACGACCGTAGTCCTGAACGACAGGTCGGTGGACGAAGGATCGGGACCGCTGCGCGCCACCGGAATTGAGCAACTGTTCAATCCGGGTGCGTGCGACACCCGGGAGGGGCCGGCCGTCGTCGAGCCCATTGACGCTGGCATGCTGCGGATCACCTCAGGGCAGCTGGCGGTCTCGGACCCCGGCTGGATCAGCAACCTGCGGACCGTCGCAGTGCCGCTAGGCGACTTCCCGGTCACACTGTCGCTTTTGCGCACGAAACACGGGGCCGATGTCGCCGCGGCCAGGGTGACATTCCTGGACGTCCCTCCCCATAAGTGGGAAATGACCCTCCGGCCCGACGAGGACCTGGGGCTGCTCGGCGAGGGCCAGTTCTACGGGGTTGGCGTGGATACCGGCACAGCGGCTTTCATGGATGCGACGCGGACCGTGACCGAAGACCAGCTGGACGACGACATTTTCATACCCCTCGACAGCGACAGCCATTTCAGCGTCGAACTGCCCGGCACAGAGCCCGAGCCGAATCTCATCGCCTTCCGTGCCGGCCAAGGCGACGGCGCCTACCCCGTCTGGACCGGCCGCACCGAGGACGGACAGGTTAGTTGCGTCGTCGTCGACTTCCAGCTCCATTGCGCCGCCGGGACAGAGTAAGGATCGCCGACCACCTGCGCGAGGTCGCACCGGCCGGTCAGCTGGGCGGACTGCTTCAGTTCAACACGCTGAACTTGACAGAGAAGTAGCCGACGGCGATCCGCTGACCAGGGCGGACTATGTTCGTTGGCAAGGGCCTGAGGGGGTGCGGGCTGACAACCGCAGCTCGGTGCCGGCCTGGGCGGGCTGTGGGGTCGTTTGCCAGTCGTCTCGATCAAGCGGCGGCTCGCGGTTCGAGCAGGGCGGCGCTGGCGCTTGCCTCGGCGTGGCTTGCGCGACCGTGCGAAGTGCAGGGTTTGCCATTCGGCGTCTCGACGCCGGGCGCGGATGCAGAGGCTGAGCATTGCGTAGGACACAGCGTTCGGCCGGGGCTACCGTGGCGGGAATCAACGCCCCTGGTGCTGCTGCATCGCCTGCTCACGAAGGGCGTGGATGAGCGTCGTGACGTGCGGCCGGTCGCGACGGCTGATCGCGGCGACGCCGATGTGCCGGATCGGCCCCGGCGACTTAATCGGTACGGTGCATAGGCCAGGGATCTCCGGGGCGAGCGCAATAGAGGGGATCAGGGAGATTCCCATGCCTGCGGCGACGAGCGAGCGGGCGAAGAAGTAGTCGGTGGTGGTGCCGCGCACGTTCGGATCAAAGCCGGCGCGCTCGGCGTAGCGGCGCAGGTATGCCTCGGTCTTCAGGCAGCCGAGCACCCAGGGTTCGGCTGCCAGCTCGGTGAGGTCGAGCGCGTCACGGTTGGCGAGCCGGTGCCCTTGTGGCAGGACGACGTGCAGGGGGTCTTCCAGGAGTGGCGTCCACTCCAGGCCGGAGCCGGCGCCGGGCCCGGCGGGGAGCGGGCCGTCGAAGTGGTAGGCGAGAGCGAGGTCCACGGCGCCCTGGCGGACGAGCGGCAGGGTGTCCTCGGGTTCGCCTTCCCTGATGTGGAGCACGGTGCGGGGATGGGCTGCCATGAGCCGGGTGAGAGCGGCGGGCAGCAGGAGCCTGCCGCCGCTGGTGAAGGCGGCGACGGTGAGTTGGGTACGGCCGGTGCTGAGCTGGGCGACCTGCTGTTGTGCGTGTTCGAGCTCTGCGGCGACGGATTCGGCGGCGCCGACCATGATCTGGCCGGCCTGTGTGAGGGTGACGCCGCGGGTGCTGCGGGCGACGACCTGGGCGCCGAGGCTGCGCTCCAGGGCGGCCACGTGCTGGGAGACGGCCGAGGGGGTGAGGCGGAGAGCCGTGGCCGCCTGGTTGAAGCTGCCGTGCTCCGCCACCGCCCGCAGGACGCGGAGCCGCTGCACATCGATCAACAGTTTTCCTTAATGCGCATCCAGTAAGTCAGTACTTCTGCTGATGACCATAGGTCTCCAGGATGGGGGCATGCAAAAGATCTGCGTCATCGGCGGAAGCCGGTACTTCGGAAAGCTCCTGGTGAAGCGCCTGCAGGCCGCGGGCCACCAGGTCACTGTGATCAACCGCGGCTCCAACCCGCCACCCGCCGGCGTCGAGCACCTCGTTGCCGACCGAAACGACGAGGCCGCCCTGACGGCCGTGCTCGGCTCCCGCACCTTCGACGTCGTGGTGGACCAGGTCTGTTACACCCCGGTGCAGGCCGCTGTCGCCGCCCGCGCCTTTGCCGGCCGCACCCGGCGCTACGTCATGACCTGCACGATCGAGGTCTACGACCCCGCGACCGCCGCGCCGCCGACTGTGCCGGCAGACACGCCCGTGCCGGAGGAGATCGTGGACCCGGCCACCTGGCTGGTGGCCATGGACCTTCCCTGGCACGACGATGCGTACGTGGAGGCGCACTACGCCGAGGGCAAGCGCCAGGCGGAGGCCGTCTTCACCCGCGCCGGCAGCTTCGAGTTCGCCTCCGTGCGCAGCGCCCACGTGCTGGGCGGCGGCGCGCAGGAGTTCACCGGCCGGCTCGCGCACTACGCCGAGTGCATCGCCCGGGGTGGGGCGATCACTGTGCACACGAAGGCGCTGCCCACGGTCTTCATCCACTACGAGGAGCTGGCGGACCTGCTGCTGTGGGCGACCACAGCCGACTTCACCGGTCCGATCAACGCCTGCTCCGACGGCCCGCTCGACGTACACGACCTCGCCGCGATCATCGCCACGCAGGCCGACCGGGAGCCCGTCTACCGGACCGTCCCGGCGGGTGAGGAGGCTTCGCCGTTCTCCTTCGACCGTCACTACGCCATGAGCAACGCCCGCGCGAAGGAGCTGGGCTTTTCCTTCTCCCGCACCACCGACTGGCTGCCCGGAGCCGTCGCCGAAGCCTTCACCACCGAGCCGTCACCCACCACCTGAGGATCAGAGCCACCATGCAGTACCGCACCATCGCAGACACCGCCGTCAGCGCCATCGGCCTGGGCGCCATGCCGCTGTCCATCGAGCACCGCCCGGACGAGGCGCGGGCCATCGCCACCGTCCACGCCGCCCTCGACGCCGGCGTCACGCTCATCGACACCGCCGACAGCTACCACTGGCACGTCGGCGAGACGGGCCACAACGAACTGCTGATCGCCCGCGCCCTGGCCCGCTACGGCGGCGACACCTCCGGCGTCCTGGTGGCCACCAAGGGCGGCCGCGGCCGCCCCGGCGACGGCACCTGGACCGTCACCGCCACCCCCGCCCACCTCAAGCAAGCTGCCGAAGCCTCCGCCAAGCGCCTGGGCGTCGACGCGATAGGCCTGTACCAGCTGCACAAGCCGGACCCGGCCGTGCCCTGGGCCGAGTCCGTCGGCGCGTTGCGCGAGCTGCTCGACGCCGGCACGATCCGCGCCGCGGGCATCTCCAACGTCACCACCGCCCAGATCCGCCAGGCGCATCAGATCCTCGGCGACGGACTCGTCTCCGTGCAGAACCAGTACTCGCCCGCCGTCCGCGACAGCGAGCCCGAGCTGCGGCTTAGCACCCAGCTGGGTCTGGCCTTTCTGCCCTGGAGCCCACTCGGTGGCATCTCCCGCAGCTCCCTCGACGGCCCCTTCGGCCCCACCTCCGCCGGCACAGCCTTCCACCACATCGCAGCCGAGCGCGGCGTCAGCCCGCAGCAGATCGCCCTGGCCTGGCTGCTCGCCCGCTCCCCTGCCGTGATCTCGGTGCCGGGAGCCAGCCGTCCGGCTTCCATCACCGACTCGGCTCAGGCCGCGGAGCTCAAGCTGAGCACGGAGGAGCTGATGCAGCTTGAGGACGCTTTGCCGGGCTGAGGTGGGTCACGGGTCGTCGCTCTCGCGCTTTTCCGGACTATGAGCACGTGGGGCGGCTGAGCGCACGGCCGCCCAGGCATTGGTGACCGACACCTCGTTAAGCGAGACCATCTCGCTATAGCCGTCGTAGCCGAAGCCGTTGTCCGATACGGATTCGAGATCACGTGCGCGCCGCGACCGGACGATGATGTCCTTAACAACCCGGGCGACGGCACCGACCTGGAACCGCATCGTCTCGACCGTGATCCCGCCGTTTCCGCCGTGCTCGTATAGGCGGCCTGTTCGCGCGGTGATCACGTGGGGAAGCTGTCCCGCACGCTGCCACTACTTGCGGCGCTGTCGCACGATCGAGGGACGGCCTCCCGAAGACCGCCCCTGACCACTCCGCTCCAGCCGCCCAGCCAAACCCGCAGGTCAGACGGCAAAATCCTGCTGGAGTACTAGCCAGCCCTCGGGGCTGAGCAGGTCGCGCTCGAAGTAGCTGCGGATCTAGGCCCCCGAGGCACCCGAGGCCTCCACGCGACCTTTCAAAAACAACGGCCTGTGTGCAGAGCGAGGGGCTAACGGCCATATGCGGCGTGACCGCCGCCAGTGGTACCGGCGTCCGCCCTCGGGCACGTACCCGGCGGCGCAGCCTGGGTGCTGTCCCGTCCGTCCCCCGGGATCTCCGACCTGGGGAAGCAAGCTCAGCACGTCTTCTGGTAAGGGACGTCGGGGATGTGGGCCTTCCATTGCTCTTCGGTGAGACCGCCCGACCTGGCGCAGAGGTCCCGGATCAGCTGTGCGGGGGCGATGGTGTGGGTGTAGAACCTGCCGTGCTTGTCCACGCTGGTCAGTGCCGAGCCGTCAGGGGCGAACGCGAGCGCGACGATCTCGTCCACCAGTCCCGTGAGCGGGACGCCGAGCTGGGAACGGGTGCGGCTGTCCCACAGCTTGATCTGGTACCCGGGCTCGGACTCGTGCACCGTGGCGAAGAGCCGGCCGTCGGGCGAGGCGGCGGCACCCTTGTCCTGCGCGAGGGTGAGCGGGGACACAGGGCCCGTACGCAGATCCTCTCCCACCGGCTGGAGCGTGCGGGCGTCCCAGAGCCGTACGTAGGGCCGGTCACCGCGGGGGTGGGTGTAGAGCTTCGTGCCGTCGTCGCTGATGGAGTCCACGTCCATGTTCGGAGCGCCCTTGGTGAGGACCTCCCCCGACGGGAACGCGACCCTGCCGAAGTGGGGGGCGGCTATCACGGACTTGCCGTCGGAGTCGAAGAGGACGGTCGCTTCGCCGCGCGGAGCGCCGAGGTCGGCACGCACCTCGCGGATGAGGTGCATGGTGGTCAGGTCCCAGAACGAGAGGATGTTGGTCTCATCCTTCAAGACGACCTGCACGGCGAGTGCGGTGCCGTCCGGTGAGAACGCGAATCCGATCGTGGCCCTGTCGGTCCGGTCCGGCTCGATGACGGGCATGCTGCCGAGCATCGTGGCCTTTTCCTTCGTCGTGTCCCAGATCTCGGCCTTGGTGTCACGAAGGACGGCGAGCCGCTGCCCGTCACGGCTGAGCTGGACGTACTGCAGGACGCCGCTCGAGCCCGACGGCACGGTGGAGCGCCTGGTCCGCGACAGGGGCGACCAGATCTCGGCTCCGGTACCGTCGACGAGCGCGAGGGTGCGCCGGTCGGAGCTCACCGCCCCTCCCTGGTAGTACTGCCCCGTCCCCTCGGGAGGCTGGACGAAGGCCCTGACGTCGAGCGACCGGACGATGCCGTCGGTTCCCACGCACCGCAGCGTGGAGCCGTCGGGAGTGAAGCGCAGCGCGGTCGTGGGATAGCACTCGCTCAGGGTGGTCTCGTAGCGCAGGATCGGGTTCTGCGTGTACGAGTTCTCCCAGACGACCGCGTTCTGCACCAGGTACCGGCCGTCGTGGCTGAAGTAGACCGGGTAGTCCGTGTTCTCATCGGCCCCTCCGAGCTCGATGCCGGTGCGTCCCTTGACGCGGCCGAACACGCGGATCTTGCCTCCCTTCACCTTCAGGGCGGCGGACTTCCCGTCCGGGCTGAACACCACCGGCCCCTGGGTGTCGCCAGCCTTGAGTCCGATGTCGGGGAGTGGCAACTCCTTCATGGTGCTCGGGTCGTACCAGGTGAACGGAAGGCCCTTGTCCCCGCCGGGCAGGGACAGCACCGCCTCGTCCGGTGAGAACGAGGAACCGGCCAGGAGGAAGACCGGTCCGCTGGCACTCGTCGAGAACTTCTTGTCCTCGGTGCGGGTATCCCAGACCGTCAGGGTGGACTTCAGGTTCTCGTCCAGGGAATCGACCATGAGGTAGGTGCCCCGCGGGCTGATCGCCGTAGCCGGCCAGTAGCCGCCGGCCTGCTTGACCGTGGGATAGGCGTGCGCGTCACGGGGGCGGCCGGTGGCGGCGTCGATCAGGCGGGTGTACCCGTCGTCGGTGCTTACGGCCGCCGTCCTGCCGTCGTCGGACAGGTCGACCGTGTGGACCCTGGCCGGCGCGGTGTAGGAGCCGTTCTTCACGCGGGTCTGGACGTTCCAGAACTCGACGCGGGTGTCCAGGGCGGTCACCAGGGTCTGCCCGGCACCGTCCAGGTCCGAGGCCGTCGCCACGAAGCCCGGGAGCCTGAGCGCGTCGTCCTCCCATTGGTTACGCAGGGCGAACAGCGCCGACCAGGACTCGGGAGTGTCGGCGAGGCGCGCCGCTGCGACCGCCATCCGCCGGGCCAGCTCGGGGTCGGTTCGGCGTAGGGACTGGGCGGCGCCGGCCACCTGGGCGGAGGTGGCACGGTCGCGCTGGCCCACGACGGTCTGGCGCTCGGCGAGGACGGACTGCCGCTGGTCGAATGCGACGGCGCCGGCGCCGATCGTGATGATCAGCAGGATGGCCAGGACCGTGCTGAGCAGTACGCGCTGCCGGCTGCGGCGCCGGGCCAGTCCCGACCCTGCGTCCAGGAACTCCCGTTCGGTGCGGTTGAGCGTGAGCAGGCGGCGGCCGGTCGCGGCCCAGTCCCTGGCGTGCTCCAGAGCCGTGCCCTGCAGCAGGTCGCTGTTCTTGCGGCCGTGCTCGTCCCAGACCCGGGACGCGCCGGACAGCCGCTGGTGGACGGCCAGACCGGGGCGTTCGGCCTCCACCCAGTCGCGCAGCCGCGGCCAGGCCCGGATCAGGGCGGCGCTCGACAGCGTGACGGCCCCGTCCTCCCAGACCAGCAGCCCGGCTTCGGTGAAGGCGTGCAGGACCTGGTCCAGTACCTCCTCCGGGGTCTGACCGTCGGAGAAGTCGGCCCGGCGTGCCGAGCGGAGCGTGTCCTCGGCCCGTTCACCGGGGGCGACCAGACGCAGCAGCAGGCTTGAGACGGCCTCCTGCGCGCTGGTGCCCAGGGCTTCGAATACGGCTTCCGCCATTTCTGAACGGGAGGGGTCGGCAGGGTCGAGCGGGCTTCCGGGGACGACCCCCTCCACGACGGCGGCAAGGTCCGCACGGCCGACGAGGGACAGCAACAACTGCTCCGAAGTCGGCCTGCGCGAAGGCATTTTGGACAGTGCTGCCGACACCAGCGAACGGAGCGGCTCCTCCAGCGCCGACGTGTCGGGTTCGTCCGTAGCCACTTGATAGGCGAGCACCGCCGCATTGTCACCGTCAAAGGCGTGACGCCCGGTCGCGGCGAAGAGGACGACGGCGCCCCAGCCCCACACGTCGACCTTGCTGTCGCCGTGCTCGCCCCGGTAGCGCTCGGGCGGCATGTAGCGGAGGGTGCCCATGGGCAGGCCCGCGGTGGCGGTCCCCTCGACGATCCGGGCAATGCCGAAATCGATCACGCGCGGGCCGTCGGGGCCGAGGAGTATGTTCTCGGGCTTGAGGTCCCGGTGCACCACACCGGCCCGGTGGATGGCCACCAGTGCCGTGGCCACGCCGATCGCCAGGCGGCGCAGCTCCTCCGGGCCGTAGGGCGCACCGGTGGTGACCGCACGCCGCAGGTCCGAGCCGGCCACATACTCGCTGACGACGAACGGGATGGGCCCGTCGAGGTCGTCGTGGAGCATCCGGGTCGTACAGAAGGGCGCCACCCGACGCCAGGCCTGGACCTCCTTGCGGAGCATGTCCCGGTCCCTGTCGCTCACCCGGTGCAGCGCCTTGACGGCCACCCGCTCGCCGTCCGGGCCGTAGCCCTCATACACCACGCCTTGGCCGCCCGCGCCGAGGCGGCCGTCCAGGTAGTAGGCGCCCAACTGCCGCGGGTCGCTGGGAAGTAACGGTGCTGACAAGACGGAGCCTCCCGGAGTGCCGAACGTGCCTCGTGGTCCATCAGGCGGGTAAGACGCCTTCACGCGCAAGGTGGTTCGCCGGACCGGGGGTTTACTGCCACGGCGCCCCTGACCACTCCGCAGCCCGCTACACTCCAGCCGCCCAACCAAACCCGCAGGTCAGACAGCAAAATCCTGTTGGAGTATTAGGGCCCTCGAGTATGCGAGTCATGTTGGTGACGTCCCCTTGCTGGGATCGCGGATCATCAGACGGAGGCTGGTGCGGGCTGCGGTGAGCTCGTCTTCGAGCTCGGTAACGCGGTATGTGTGGGTGGCGGGCTGGCCGGAGTGGGTCAGCGGATCTCGTTGCGGGTGCGGGCGAAGGCCGCCCCGCGCCTGGTGCTGTTGTTGTGGATCTTGGTGTGGTGGGTGACCGGACCCTCGTAGATGTTCTTGGTGGCGGCGGAGCGCGCCTTGCTGATCGCGCCGCCGATGGCGGTGGCGGCCATGGCCAGGCCCGCGAACGGCAGGGTGACCATGAGGACTGCGGTGAGAGTGACGGAGGCCAGGCCCTGGAGCACGAGCCAGGCACCAGAGCCGATGCCGGTGATCCCGGCGCCCACGCCGATGGAGGCCACCGCGATCCCGGCCGCCCAGGCCGGGACGATCCGGTGGTCTTCCTGCTTCACGGGCGGGGTGGTGCCGAAGGCGGGCGGCTCGGTGTTGTCGCGGAACGAGGTGGGGTGGTGGCGTACGGGCTTGCTCGCCCAGTCGTCGATCAGGCGGCGGGCTTCGGCCGCGGCCTCGGACTCGGGCATGCCGTGCTGGGTGTGCAGGGGGTCCATCGGCTTTCTCCGATCACGCGAAAAGGGGAGCGCCTCTGGCCGTGGCGGCCAGGAGGGCACGGGGGAGGGGATACGCGACGGCGAAGGGCGCCGCCGGAGTTCGCGTTGTCCGGCGGCGCCCTTCGGAGCTGCGTAACAGGGGAGTTGGGCGCTGGCGGTGGGTAGTCACCGCACAGGCGCCCCGAGCATCGTCGGACCAACAGGCATGCGGAAGGGGATGGGGTGGAGTTCGTCTTCGATTGCGGGTGGTGCGGTGGGGACAACTACTTCGTGGGGAAGCAGGTCGGCTGGTGGGTCGACAAGTGGGAGGTCCCCGTGGAGTGGGACTGCCGCTTCTGCGACGGACTCAACTACACCCCCGACCCACCCTGGACAGAGGCGTGATCAGAAGCTGGAGAGCAGTCCGGCGATCGAGGCGAGGCCGTTGTTGATGGCCGGTGCCAGGCCGGTCGAGGCGAGCCGACGCAAACAGCCCGTCCCTAAAGTAATCCGCGTACGCGGCGCCGAGCGCCGAGGGCGGGTGCAACCCACGACTACGGAAAGGTCCCTGTGGGTTCGGCTGGGCGGCCCGAGTAGGGTGCGGTCAAAAGCGGGGGTGGAAGATCTTGAACTTTGATGTGCCTGGCCCAGAAGCCGACTGGCTGGACGCACCTGTCTCAGCATGCGCGAACCCGAACCTTGCGTGGCAGACAAGCATGTGGTGGTACATCTCGGGTCTATTCCGCGTGGTGGCAGGCCTTGCACCGTCGCTGGACTCCGTGGCGGGCCGGTTGAAGCTGACGACCGAGCGGGGCTGGGAGGAACTGAGCCCCGTCGATGTCGCGATGATCCAGATCCGGGGCGTGCACTTTGCGCTCCACCGCATGGAGTACAGCCCGATGACGGACACCATCGTGTCCGTCATAACCGAAACGGAGGACGACGAGGCGGCGATCGACATCCTGCTCACCGCCCTGGGCGTAGGCAGTGAGGTGCTGACGTTCAGGGGAGATCTCCGACGCGGCGACGAAGTCGAATGGCTGCCAGCAGCACGACCCTTGAATTGACCTGCACCTCCGGGCCTCACTGGTCCGTCCCCCTAACCCGGATCCAGGCCGCGGACATGTTCATCGAGGTCGTATGAAGGTCAGCCTGCGTGGGGCCTGGTGACCCAGGTCAAACGGAACATCCTGATTCGCGGGCCGTACAGCGCCACCGTGATGTGCGCTCCCGGCGCACCTGTCGCCTGGAGCGCCCAGGCGGACCCCACGGGAAGGGGTCTGAGGAACATCGGTGTCAGATCGTGCGCTAAGCCTTCGTCCGTCCTGGTGGGCGGCTGGCGGGGCGTCGGTGGCGAGACCGGTCTGAAGTTGTTCCACAGATAACACCCCAATATCTGCGGTAGCTTGATCCGTCACCTGCGGTGACGTTCTCCGAGTCCTACGTGAAGCGACCCTGTTATCTGTGGCAAGGGGGAAGCGGTGCCCACCGTCGTACAGCTGCCGGCCGGGAAAGCGTTGACCGTCCGGGCGGCAGCCGACGTGTTCCTCGACTCGCTGGGCAACCCGAACACGGTCCGGAACTACGGGATCGGGGTGGGTAAGACCGCTGAGCGGCTCGGCGAGGGTCGGCCGCTCGCGTCGGTTATGGACGACGAGATCGGCGAGGCCCTGGAACTGCTCTGGGGCACGGCTGCGGTGAACACCTGGAACTCCCGCCGGGCATCGGTGCTGTCCTGGCTGGCGTGGTGCCGCGAGCGCGGCTACGAGTGTCCGGCGGTCCCGGCCTGGGCGAAGCGGCTGCCGGTGCCGGACTCCGAGACCCCGGCCCGCTCGCGCATGGCCATCGACCGGCTGATTGCGCGGCACGAGGTGCACCTGCGGGAGAGGACCCTGTACCGGATGCTCTATGAGACCGCCGCTCGATCCGACGAGATTCTTGGCGTGAACATCGAGGATCTGGATTTCGCCGGGCGGCGCTGTCAGGTCAAGGCCAAGGGCGCCCGGACGAAGGCCCGACGACGCGGCCAGACGCGCGAGGACTTCGTGCTGGAGAATGTGTACTGGGACGCGGGCACGGCCAGGCTCCTGCCCCGCCTGCTCAAGGGACGCACGCGCGGGCCGGTGTTCGTCACCCACCGCCGATCCGGCCCTGGGAAGGTGGTGGGCCCGCGAGACGTGTGTCCGGACACAGACTTCGCCCGGCTCTCGTACGGCCAGGCCCGCGCCCTACTGGATGGGCACACCGCAGTACGTGGACCGGGCACCGGTTGGGACCTTCACGAGTACCGGCACTCTGCCCTGACCCACCTCGGCGAGCAGGGTGCGTCGCTGCTGATGCTGATGGCCAAATCTCGGCACAAGAAGCCAGAAAACCTCCGCCGTTACTTCAAGCCCTCATCGGCGGCCATCGCCGAGCTGACCAGCCTTCTGGCCCCCGGTAACAGCCGGCGGTGAACCAGAAAGGCTGGTCAACCTGCGCACTGACGGCAGGCGGGGTGGGAGTGGACCCGTGCGATGTGGATCGCGCACTGCACGCCGGTGCTTACTGCTCAGGGACTTCGTCCGCTCACTGGGACGGTGCCACCAGGCCCGCCTCATAGGCCAGGATTACCAGCTGCACTCGGTCGCGGGCATTGAGCTTGGCGAGCAGGCGGGTCAGGTAGGTCTTGGCGGTGGCGATGCTGATGGAGAGCTCGCCTGCGATCTCCGTATTGGACAGGCCTCTGCCGACGAGGGTCAGCACCTCGCGTTCCCGGGCGGTGATACCGCCGAGCTCCGCCCGCCGCGGCGGTGACGCTGCGGGTCGGGCGGTGAACTCCTTGATCAGCCGGCGTGTGACAGCTGGTGCGATCAGAGCGTCCCCGGCGGCAACGATCCGGACTGCGGCGAGGATGTCGTCCAAGGCCATGTCCTTGACGAGGAACCCGGAGGCGCCGGCGTGCAGTGCCCCGTAGACGTAGGCGTCGTCGTCGAAGGTCGTCAGGACGACGACGCGTGTGGAGCTGGTGCCCGTCGTGATCAGCCGGGTGGCCTCGATGCCGTCCATGCCGGGCATCCGGAGGTCCATCACGACGACGTCGGGGGCGAGTTCCTCTGTCAGCCGTACCGCTTCCGCGCCGTCTCCTGCCTCGCCCACCACCTCGATGTCCGCGGTGTCGGTGATGACCATCTGCAGGGCGGCCCGGACCAGGGGCTGGTCGTCGGTGAGCACGACACGGATGGTCATCTGGCTCCCGCCTTCGCTTCTGCCTCGGTCCCTGCCGGTATCGGGAGTCTGGCCGCTATGAGGAAGCCTCCGCCCGGGCGAGGCCCCGCAGTGAAATTGCCGTGCAGCAGGGCGACCCGCTCCCGCATGCCGATCAGACCGTACCCGGTGTCCGTGTTGGTGCCACCGCCCCTGCCGCGGTCCGAGACCTCGACGGTGAGCTCGTCATCGAGGTAGTCGAGACGCACCTGGCAGGAGTCGGCACCCGAGTGCCGTACGGCGTTGGTCACCGACTCCTGGACGATCCGGAACGCCGCGAGGTCGATGTCGGCCGGCAGAGGGCGGCGCCTGCCCTGCCACCGCACCTCCACGCGGACCCCGGCGGCGGTGGTCGTCGCGGCGAGCTGTTCCACGTTCGCCAGGCCGGCGGCCGGTCGCAGGGGCGCAGGCGCGGGCGCACGGCCTTGGCCGGTGTGTTCCTCATCCTGGTCGGCCTGGCGCAGTGCGCCCAGCATCCTTCGCAACCCGGACAGCGTCTCGCGGCCGGCCATCTCCACGGTGAGCATCGCCTCGCGGGCTCTGGCCGGCTGGGTCTCGATGACCCGGGCCGCGGCGCCGGCCTGCAAGGCGATGATGCCGATGCTGTGGGCGACCGTGTCGTGCATCTCGCGGGCGATGCGCAGCCGTTCGGCGGTGACGGCCTCGGCGGCGGCCCGGGCGTGCAACTCTGCGGTGTGGGCACGGGCCTGATGCGCCGAGTTGCCGATGAGCCAGGCGATGACCACGGTCAGGGCCATGAAGGGCTCGGGGGCGATCCCGGAGTCGTCGCCCGCGATAGACCGCAGGACGAGGTAGCCGGCGAGTGTGCCGAGCGCCGCGCCGGCCGCGGCGAGCGAGATCCGTCGAGGTCGGGTGGCTGCGATGTAGCAGAGGGCGATGTCCACGGCCAGGAACTGCGTGGGCGGAATCTCATCCTGACGCCAGGCCACCGTCGAGATGACCGTACCGACGATCACCAGGCCGTACGCCGCGGAGGTCCTGCGGCGCAGCACCGCGCTGCCGGCCATGACCAGTACGAAGGCGACGGCGAGCAGCGCCTGGGCTCCGGGCGAGTCGAGCCCGTCCCGGGGGTAGCTGAGCGAGTAATACCGTCGCGGTGGCATCACTACGTACTCGACGATGGGTTCCACTGCTGCCGCGTACCACGCCAGCGCCGTCCACAGGCCCGGCGGTAGGCGTTTGAGCAGCGGCAGCGGCAGCGGCGGTGAGGTGGACATGCCTTGATCGTAAGCACCTGCACCTGACGGCACATCTGACTGTGGCCGTACAACTAGGGTTGACACCCGTGCCCTCCGATTGTCATCGGTGGCCCGATTACGGGCGGGGTCGCCTACCGGCACCGTTGTCCCCGTGATCGAAGTCAACGAGCTCACGAAGCGATACGGCAGCACGACGGCCGTCAAAGGTCTGACCTTCACCGTGCGACCCGGCCAGGTGACTGGGTTTCTCGGTCCTAACGGCGCCGGCAAGAGCACCACGCTGCGGATGATCCTCGGCTTGCATGAGCCCACCAGCGGCACCGTCACCGTCGACGGCCGTTCCTTTCGCGACCGCCCCCGCGGCCTGCGTCATGTCGGCTCCCTTCTCGACGCGCACGATGTGCACGGCGGGCGCAGCGCGGTGGCGCAGCTGTCTGCCCTGGCCCGCAGCAACCGCATTCCGCGGCGCCGGGTGGAGGAGGTGCTGCGGGAGGTCGGTCTCGCCGAGGTGGCCCGGCGCCGCATCGGCGGATTCTCGCTCGGCATGAAGCAGCGGCTCGGCATCGCTTCCGCCCTGCTCGGCGAACCACCGGTACTGCTCTTCGACGAGCCGCTCAACGGCCTCGACCCGGAAGGCGTGAAGTGGGTGCGTGACTTGTTCAGGCGGCTCGCCGCCGAGGGCCGCACGGTGTTCGTCTCCAGCCATCTCATGTCCGAGATGGAGCACACCGCCGACCAGCTGATTGTCATCGGCCGCGGCGAGCTGATCGCGGCGGAAAGCCTCACGGAGTTCTCCGCCCGTAGCACCCGGCAGAGCGTCACGGTGGGCACGTCCGCCGCAGCCGTCCTGAGAGACCTGCTGACGGCCGAGGGAGCAACCGTAAACACGGCGGGTGACCTGCTCACTGTGACCGGTGTGACCACAGTCCGGATCGGTGAGATCGCCATGGAGCACCGCATTCCGTTGCATCACCTCAGCGCCCAGTCCGCCTCATTGGAAGAGGCCTTCATGGAGCTCACCGCCGGCAGCGTGCAATACCTCGCAGGAGACCCCCAGTGACCACGACATACGCTTCGGCCAGTGAACTCGGGGCCGCCGAACCCCGCGCCCGCTTCCACGACCTTGTGGCCGCCGAGTGGATCAAGTTTCGATCGCTGCGCTCGACGTGGATCGCGTACGGGGCCACCGCATTGGCCGTCATCGCGTTCAACGCGGGCACCGCCTACGACACCTACAACTACTGGCCGGCGCGGAGCCCGGCGGACCAAGCCGACTTCGTCCGCGCCGGAATTCCGTTGCAGGAGGCGTTCACGGCGAACGCCGCCGTGGTCATGATGCTCGCCCTCGGTGCCATCGGCGCCGTCGCGATCATCGGTGAGTACAGCACGGGCACCATCCGTACGACGTTCGCGGCCGTTCCGGCCCGCCGTTGGGTGATGGCCGCAAAAGCGGTGGTCGTCACGGCGGTCGCCACCGTCTTCGGCGCGATCGTCGCGGGGGCCTCGTTCGGCCTGACGCAGGCGATCCTCGGCGGCCGGGACGCAGGCATCTCGATCAGCTACCCGGGCGCCCTGCGTCTCGTAGTGGCGTCCGCCTTCCTGGCGCCCCTGTGCGCGCTCGCCGGCCTGGCCATCGGCGCCGTCATCAGGCACACCTCGGCCACCATGACCGCCTCGGTGGTGGTCATCCTCGTCCTGCCCATCGTCCTCACCGACGGCCGCCACTGGTCGGCGGTCGCCGGGCACGCCACGCTCTATCAGGCGTGGTCGCGGCTCGTCGAGGTCGGCTCCCGCCAGACCGACTTCCCGTGGACGACCGGTGGAGCCTGGACCGTCTACGCGGTGTGGGCGCTCACCGCAGCCGTGCTCGCCGTCACCAGCGCACAACGGCGCGACCAGTGAGAGGGCCGGTCGGCCAACTGCCGGGGTACGGACACCCCGGCCAAGGCGGCCGCGACCAGGATGACGAGTTGACGACCGTTATTCCTCATCGACGACATCGGGGTCACGCAGTGACCGCAGGCCACCCGGCAGGTCCGGGAGCTGGAAGGAGTACCGGCCGAGCAGGTTCTTATCTGGACACTCCAGGGTGGTGTTCGGCTTGTCGGCGTAGCACTGCTCATCGCGGCTCGTTGAGCGGTGATGTGGACT
>NZ_JBHJTK010000065.1:0-33192 GCF_042267665.1 Streptomyces sp. NPDC056224 | reverse complement strand
TCCCTGAGCGCTGCGCGCTCAGGAGAGAACCGCCTCGCTGCGCTCGGCGGGGCTCGGCTCCGCCGAGCCAGAGCCGGCCCTTCGGGCCGGGAGTCCTGCGCTTCGCTCCGGACAAGTTCGGGTTCCGCTGCGCTCCACTCGCGCTTCGCGGCCCCAGAGAGGAGGCCCTTCGGGCCTTAGGGTCCCTCTGCGCTGCGCGCGGAGGCCCGCGCTTCGCGCAGGCGGTGGAGCCGCTTCGCGGCCTCAGTGAACCCCTCGCTTCGCTCAGGTTTTCTGGCCTGCGGCAAGAAGGCTGGCCTTCGAGCCTGAGGGCCCGCTCCGCGGGCCTTGAGCTGGCCCTTCGCTTCGCTTTGCCAAGGGAACAAGCCTGGCTCCGCTGGGCGATGGGCCGCTACTCACGGCCTGGAGGCTGTCCTTGAGGCCGGGTCCTTCGCTTCGCTTCGGACCTGTCTGGGCTCCGCTGCGCTCCACCCAGGTGAGCTCCGCTTCGCCGGGCTTGAGCGAACGAGCTCAGTTGCTGAACCAAGCCATGAGATTCAAGGCGTAGAGAACAGGGTCTGGTTTGTCGTCCGTTGTTGGGCGAGCGGAGGGAGTTGGAGAGGGCCTTAGGGGAGCGGGTGTTAACGGCGTTAACTCCGTTAACGGGGTGGGGACAGGCGTGTTTCAAAGTGGTGCGTGGATAAAGATGGGAATCAGTCAGATTGCCTGGGGGTGTTGGGGGGTCTGGATGGGGGCGGAAGCGGTGTTTCGGGAAGTGATGGCGCGTCAGATAGCTCGCTGGCGGACGGGTGGGAGACGGCGTTCAGTTCGCGCAGCGCGGCAGGAGACGGCCTATATAAGGTACGGAGATGCGTTGCCGCAGGTCAGGGCGGGGGTAGGGGGGAAGTTATGTCCCCTCAGGAGGGACATAACTGGGGGGATGTGTCGCTGCTAGGGGGACAGAACGAGCACAAAACGTCAGTGGGGCTGACGCTATTTGGGCTAAAACGTCGGGGCAGCTGACGTTTTAGGAGAGATATGTCGGCGAACTGCTGGGGGGCTGGGTGGGGTTGGGATGGGGGCTGGGTGGGAGCCGGCGGGGAGGGGGTGGCCGAGATGTGTCCCTGCTGAGGGGACATAAGACACGCCGAACGTCAACGAGCGTGACACTTGTGTCACCCTTGTTGACATACTCTCCCTGCAGATCAACGAAGTGGAGAGCAGCCTCGTGTCATCAGAGCCACAACGGCGTCGGCGGAGTCCGGCGGATGCGCCGCGTCCTGATCTCCCCGTTGATGATGCGATCTCGGCGTGGAGTCAGCCGCTGGCTCCGGTCAAGGACCTGGACAGCCTGGCGAAGCGGTACCCGAGCCGGAAGCTGACGCTGGACGGCGAGCGCAAGCCGCTGGAGTTCTACGGGACGCAGAATCAGCCGAATGCGTTCTCGATGGACAGCCTCGAGTTCTTCCTGGTTATCGCCCAGTACTTCCGGGAAGCCTTGCCCCTGAGGCTGATCCTGCTGCTCATCGCGTGCCAGCGAGCGGGGGGGCGGATTCCTCTTACCCAGGAAGAGATGGCTACCATCCTGGACGTCAGTAGGACAAAGACGTCGGAGGCTCTGCACACCGTTATGTCTCATGGGATCGTCTTCAAGGTGCGGCGGGGTGTGTACCAGTTCAACCCGCCCTACAGTTACCGGGTGGCCGAGTTCATCCCGGGGACGGAGATGACGGGTGAGTTCGTGAAGGTGGAGCAGCACAGCACCATCTCGCAGATCCGCAGCGATACGAGCCTGCCCGACCTGGTGCGGTTCCCGTCGCTGGACCACATGCGGCAGGCCATCGAGGAACTGCGGGCCGAACGGGCCAAAGAACGCGCTGCGCGCCGGCTGAGCCGGGCGAAGCGCACGGAAGAAGGGACAGCTCAGTGAGCACCTTGCGATTCGCTGCGGTCAACGCCGACGGGCTTCTCTCTGACCTCGACCTTCCGCCTGCCGCCTACCGTGTGCTGCTGAAGCTGCGTTCGCTGAGCGAGCCGGGCGGGCGGATCCTCATTGACCAGGCCACCGTCGGTGGGCTGCTGGAGCTGAGCCGGCCGAGCGTCAACGCGGCCCTGCGGAGTCTGGAGCTCGCGAAGCTGGTCCGGAAGGTCCGCAACGGCGTGTACCAGATCAATCCCATGCTGGCCGGGTACAACTCCTTCGAGGACGCTGTCGCCGCCGTGAACGACATGGCGGCCGAGGAGCGGCTCGACGCGAGGGGGTACGTCGACAGCTACCACCAGGCGGTGGCGGCGTATCAGGACCAGCTGGCCGAGCAGCGCAAGAAGCGTGCCGCGCAGGCCGTGGCGAAGAAGGCCGCGGAGTCGAAGCGGCGGAGGACGTTGCACGCCGTGGGGTGATGCGGGCCCCGGCGGGCTTGTGAGGGGTGAATGAGGGTCCCGGGATGTCCCGGGACCCTTTTGGGTTTTGAGGGGCTGACAGGGGCGTTCAGGGGGTGTGGAGGGGATGCGGAGGGGGTGGGAGAAGGGGTGCTTGGATGCGTTGCCTCATCCCGGTCTCCTTCGGCCCCCGCTCCGTCAGAAGGCGAAGTCCACGTAGTCGATGTCCGTGAACTCGACCAGGAGGGACGTGGCGCGGGCCCCGTTGTCCTTGAAGTACATCTCCTGGAGGGCTTCGGCCGCGATCTGCCGGAGCTGGGCCTCGGCGGCGCCGGCTTCCTGGGCGGCGAAGAGGCGGCCCGCGTACTCGGGGGGGAGGTGCTGGGTGATGCGGCGCATGCGGCCGTCGTCGGTCGTGCCGGGGGCAGCGGTGAAGCCGAAGCGGGCACGGGTCTCGATGACCAGGCCGGTGGTCCTGGCCGCCTTGTCGCGGGCGCGCTTGCGCACCAGGGGCTGCCAGCGGCGGCGTACCTCGGCTTCGAGGCGGGCGGCGAGCTCGGGCTTGGGCTGCTTGATCTGGTTCTTGACGTAGCGCTCGACCGTGCGTTGGGAGATGCCGAGCGTGGCTGCCACGGCCTTGGTCGTTTTGAGCTGTTTGAGCAGGAAGCGGATCTGGGCGCCCGCCGATTTGGGGATCGGGCGGGTGAAGTGCTGTTCGTCGGCCTTGGTCAGGCTGTCGGAGATGTCGGACATCTGTTACTCGCCGTCTGCTGCTGCGTCGTGGCCCTTGATGTGGCGGGCGGGGTTGAGGCCTTCGTCGAGCATCCCGACGGCCCAGAGGAGGGGCTGGGTGCCCTCGTGCTTGACCATGCCGGGGCTGACGCCGAGACGGAAGCCGCCGGGGAGGGGCTTGCCGTCGGGAGTGCGCGGGAGGAAGTCGAGGGGGCTGGGGCCGTTGGAGAGGTACACCGCGCAGTCGGAGAGCACCGCGATGGGGTGCAGGCCCGCCGCTGTGGCGAGCTTGTTCATCTTGCGGTGCATGTTCACGCGGGCCGTGGAGATGACGGCGGCGCGGATGTCGGGGCGCCAGGTGGGGCGTTCGAGGGCGGGCCAGCGCTCGCCGGCGCGGTAGCCGGCGCCCTGGGGGCGTTCGCGGAGCTTGCCGATGCCGCCCTTGACGGTGGATTTGATCGCCGAGAGGACCGCTGTGGGGATGGGGGCGTCCTGCTTGTGGGTCGTCATCGCCTCGAGGAACTCGGGTTCGGGCATGGCCGAGGTGACGCCGAGGTCCGCCATCGTGACCATGTAGGCGTCGCGGAGGCGGGTGTACCAGGCGTCGAGGTACGGGCCGCTCTCGGGGCGGAGCCAGGCCTCGGTGGCGTGGATCTCGTGGCCAAGCTCCTGAGCGTAGGCCAGGGTCGGGGTGGCGTACCAGGCGGGGCCGGTCGGGGGCTTGCCGTGGGGGGTGAACGGGCTGGGGAGGCGGGGGTCGAGGGGGATCGCGGAGAGGTCCGCCAGCCAGCAGCCGGGGGTCGTCGGGTCGAAGCGCGGGCTCTTGGTGTGGGCGGCGGGGCCCAGGCCGACGGTGAGGCGGTTCGCGGCCGCGGCGAAGGCCATGTTGACGTCGATGCCGACGGCGTGGGTGCGGGTGCACTCCTCGTCGGTGAGGAGCTGCGGGTCGCGGATCCAGTCGTAGGCCTCCTCGTCGAGGACCTGGTCCGGGGTGCGCTGGTGGGAGCGGGGATAGAGCGAGGCGACCACGGGGTGTTCGTCGGGGGCCTCCGGGGGGGCCGGGTCGACGGGGCGGGTGAGGGAGCCGGGGACGGGGGCGGATTCCCAGGCGTTGGTGCGGGCGTTGCGGGCGGCACGGGTGGGGGGACGGACGGCCGTCATGAGTTCGAGGCCGGTGACGGCCGTGGAGCCGCGGGGGGTGAGGACGCGGGAGGCGTAGGTGGTGAGCAGCTCGGCGAGTTCCGGGGCCGGGAGGTCGGCGGTGTCCTCGCCCCAGGCGCGGGGGTCGAGGGCGCCCCAGGGGAGGATCGCGAGCTGGACGCACTGGCGGCCGGTGGTGGGGGTGGCGGGCCGGTAGACGCGGGCCCAGGGGCCGAAGCCGCGGCGGGTGAGCTGCCACTTGCTCTTGGCGAGCTGTTTGAGGACGGGGTGGTTGTCGGGCAGGCGGAGGGCGCGGCGGTCTTCGAGGGTGAGGGGAAGGCCCAAGGCCTCGGTGGCGGCGGGGGTGAGGACGAGGAGGGGGTCGCCGTCCTTGCCGTTGCGGTGGAGGCGGGGGGAGCGGAGGTCGGCGGCGCTGCTCAGGGCCCAGGTGATGAGGGCGGGGAGGCCGCCGGTGGTGGGGTGCTCAAGGACGAGGCCGCCAGCGGCGTGGGCGTGTCCGGTGCCGTCCAGGACGGCGAGCGGGCCGTTGCCTGCCGTGGGCGTATGCGTGGCCGTGGGCGTAGACGCAGACGTGGGCGTGGTGCGGGTACGCGTGGGCGTGCGGGCGGGGGCCGGGGGTGCGGCCTCGGGGGTGGGGAGCGCTGGGCCTTCGGCGGGGGGCGCTGGGGTGGGGGTTGGGCTGGGGGGCTGTGGCCCGCCCGGGTGGCCGGAGGTGGGGGTGGGTGCCTGCGGTTCGGGTTCGGCCGTGGGCGGCGCCGGGTTTTCGGGGTGGGCTGTGGGGGTGGGCGGCGCCGGGGTCTCGGGGTGCGGCTGCGGCGCGGTGGTGTTAACGCCGTTAACGGGGTGGAGGGTGGAGAGGCCCTCCAGGAGGCGGGCGTAGGCCGCGCGTTTGGGAGGGCGGGGGGAGGTCCGGCCGGTTTCCCAGGAGGTGACCGTTTCGCGGCGGACCGTGAGGGCCTTGGCGATCTGGTCCTGGCTCAAGCCGGCGGCCTCGCGCAGGCGCTTGCGCTCGTCCGGGTGGGGGAGCGGGTCCTGGGCGACCTCTTCGAGCAGGGCGTCGACCGCTGCGAAGAGGCCCTCCTGCTCGTTGGCGTCGGGCTGGGTGTTTCGGTTGTTCGGCATCGGTACCTCCACCGGAAGCCTATGTGAATCGCACCGCTGAACGCACATGAAACGCACGTGGGGGCGTTAACGGCGTTAATGCCGTCAGCGCCCCCGGCGTGGGTGGTGCCTTGGATGCCCGGCTCAGATGCGCAGCATGAGGAGTTCCGTGACGGCCTTGAGGTCGTCCGGGGTGAGGTGCGCGGTGAGGGCGTCCGCGATCGTTTCCGGGGAGATCGTGGAAATCGTGATCCGGGGCGTGGAGGCGGGCCCCGGGGCCGGGGCGGGCGCAGGGGCAGGGGCAGGGGTCGGCGGGGCGTTAACGGCGTTAACGGCGTTAACGCCGTTAACGGGGGCCGTGCGTTGGCGGGGGGGATTAACGGCGTTAATGGTCTCGTCCGCGGCGGCTTCCTGGGCCTCCTGGGGGAGGCGGCCGATGCGGCGGGCCGGTTCGACCTTGAGCTCGCCCGTCTCCACCTTCTCCTGCAGGGTGGGGGTGAGGTTCAGGAGGGTCAGCCGCTGCGAGACCCAGGCCGCCGTCTTGCCGAGGCGCTTGGCGACCTGGGCCTGGGAACCGTGGACGTCGACGAGTTCCTGGAGGGCGCGGGCCTGGTCCATGGGGGCCACGTCCACGCGGTGGACATTGGCGATCAGGGCCGATTCGAGGATGTCCGCCGCAGAGGTGGAGAGGGAGTCGTTGACGTGGATCTGGATGGTCTTCAGGCCCGCCAGGTGGGCTGCCGCCAGTCGGCGGTTGCCGTCGATCACGACGTACGGGGCCCGGCCCAGGCCGTCGGTGGTGCCCGGGTGGGCCTCCATGAAGGCCATGCGGGTGGCGACCGCGAGGGGCTGGAGCTGGCCCCGGGCGGTGAGGGATGCCGCCAGTTCTTCGAGCTCCGTGAGGTCTTCGCGGAGGTTGAACGGATTGTGTGCGAGGGCGTCGATGGGTACCTCGGACGGCGGGACCACCCCCGAGGTGGGCGCGCCGGTGGCTTCCGCGATCGCCGCTCGGCGGGAGCTGACGCCCGCCGGCTGGGCCCGGGCGAAGGATGCCGAGACGCCGAGCTTGTCGGCCTTGCTGCTCATGAGATCTCCCGGGCGAGGGCGCGCAGGGCGACGGCTTGGTCGCCCTTGGGGGCGTAGACGAAGAGGGGCTGCTTCACGCGGACCGCTTCGCGCTGTTCCTTGAGGTCGGGGACGACGGCGACGACCCGGGGATCCTTTATGTCCATCCAGGCCTGGAGGGAGGAGGTCGCGATGTAGCCGCGGCGGCCGTCGTAGAGGTTGACGACGAGGCCGAGGTAGTCGATGTCGAGGCTGAGGTCGTCGCGCAGGTCGTTGATCTGGGAGGTGAGCAGGTCGTAGGCGTCCGCCGACGAGTCCTCAGCCTGTACGACGATCAGCGCGCCGGAGGCGCCCGGCTGTTCGGTGTCGCGGCGGCGGCCGTAGTAGATGGCCGCGTCCATGCTCAGGCCGAGGCTCGGGGGACAGTCGACGAGGATGACGTCGTAGTCGGACTCGACGGGGGCCAGGGCGCGTTCGAGGGCGGCCTCGCGGGCGCGGACGGTGGAGAGGCGGACGTCGAGGAGGAAGGCGTCCGTGCAGGCGGGGAGGATGTGCAGCCGGTCTCCGAAGCGCTCGTCCGCGATGGGGGCGATCAGGTCGGAGAGCGGTCCCTTGGCCTCGCCGGCCATGTGGCAGGTGAGGCTGTCGCCGCCGATCGGGAGCGGCTGCTGGCCGAGCTGCTTGGTGAGGTGGCCCTGGGGGTCGAAGTCGATGAGCAGGACGCGCATGCCCAGACCCGGAAGGTCCTCCAGGTCCAGCGGGGTGGATGCCGGGTCCGGCTGGTGCTCCTCGTCCGCCGTGATGCGGGCCAGCTGGCGGGCGACGCGTACGGAATGGAGGGTCGAGGGGTCCTCGGCGAGGGCCTCGGCGGTGCCGGCGGTGATGGCGGTCTTGCCGACTCCGCCCTTCTGGTTGCACACGATGATGCGGCGGACGACCGAGGGCCGCTTGACCGTGGGGGCCGGGTTCATCTCCAGCCAGAGGCTGACGGCCTGGGCGAGTCCCTGGATGAGGGAGACGCCGCGGTCCTTGGCGTCCGTACGGAAGGAGTCCCACTGGCCGGCGGGCAGCCAGGTGGAGAACGATTCGGCACCGGAGGTGTCGACGGGGGAGGGGGCGGAGGCGAGCGCGCTCCAGTGGGCGATCCCCTGGTGGACGGCGTCCTGGATGTCCACCCGCAGTTGGGCGGTGCGGATCTTCAACTCCTGGCGCAGCCACGGGGGGAGTTTGGAGACGACCTTCTCTCGGTCGCTCTGAGACGAGGGCGAAGTCATGAGAGGGACTTTACTAACGTCCAGGGGTGCATGTGGGCGCCACGCTTGAGTTTTGCTAACGAATTGGCGCGTTTCCGGTTCTGGATACGCGACAGGGCGGCCTCGCACACGCCGTAGCGAGCACCCCCGTGGTTCACCACGGCGTGTGCGAGGCCGCCCTGGATACGCCGTCAGGCAGGCAGAGCGAGTCCGGCCCGGCACTCGGGCGAGCCCGCCGGGTCGAATCGGGGGATCCGGTGCGCGGGCACGATCCCGGGGAGGAGGAGGTTCCACAGGTCGATGACCCGGGTGTGGAGGTCCTCGCGGCCGGTGCGGACGTGCGAGGTGACCTGGATGCCGGTGAACGAGCCGACCAGGAAGGTCGAGAGGTCGTACACGTCGAGCGACGGCAGCACGTCGCCGCGTTCCTGGGCCGGTGTCAGACAGCCGTGACAGGTGTCGATCCAGGTGTTGTACGGGGCCGGGTCGGGGTTGGTGAAGGAGCCGAACTCGATGACCAGGCGGATGCCGGCGCGTATGCGGACGTCGGTGCGCAGCCCGAACGCCATCTGGTGCGTGAGGTCGATGACCGTCTGGAGCCCCGGGTTCTCGATGGCGGGGACGCCCTCGGCGACCTGGAACTGCTCGTCCATCAGGGTGCGGGCGAGGGCTTCCTTGGACGGGAAGTGGAAGTACAGGGCGCCCTTGGTGACTCCGGCGTGCTTGACCACGTCGCTGAGGCTGGTGCCGTCGAACCCGGAGTGGTCGAAGGCTATGGCCGCGCCGTTCAGGATGGCCTGCCGGGTGATCTCGGCCCGTTCCTGCCTGACCCTCGCCACGTGTGCGTCTCCTGGTCGGTCGGTGTACGGGCGGATCCCGCGGGGGGTCAATCTAGTCGGCGCACCGTGAAGAAAACCAGTCGCCCAGTACTTTTTGATGGATGGGTGCGGGGTTGGGCGGGGGTGGGGGGTTAACGGCGTTAACGGCGTTAACGCCGTTAACGGTGGCGGACCATTAACGGCGTTAACGGCGTTAACGGCGTTAACGGTCCTGGGGCGGGGCGATGTTCTGGTGCATGTCGAGGCAGCCGCAGCCGCCGCAGCCGCCGCAGCCGTCGCAGCCGTCGGCGGGAGACTTCTTTCAGCGAGTCGTTCGGGTGGGGGCGGCGTTGTCGCGGGCGGGTGCGTAGCCAGGGAGGGAGAGCGTGGTGACGTCCGCGCCGGCCTTCAGCATCCAGTCGAGGATGCGGCGTCGGCTGAGCATGCCGTTGCGCAGGCGCAGGCCCAGCTTCGAAGACGGGGCGAGGAAGGGGCCCGTACGGTCGCCGCCCTTCTGACAGCCCTGGGCGTAGGCGCGGAGCAGGGACTCGTAGCGGGTGAAGGCGGCCCGGTGGTCCTCGGGCGAGCGGGAGAGCTCGCCCGCCAGGACATACGCGGCCACGGTGCCGGTGCCGGTGCCCATGCCGCCGATGGTCGCGCCGCAGGCGGAATCGCCGACGAGGGCGATCCGGCCGCGGGACCAGGTGGGGACGTCGGCGCGGCTGATCGAGTTGAAGTAGAGGTCGTCGGCGGTGGTGAGGGAGTCGAGGAGGCGGTCCACCTGCCAGGGGAGGCCCGTGAAGTTCCGGCGGAGGAGGGCCTTCTGGGCTTCGGGGTCGTGGCGGTCGTAGGTGAGTTCCGGGGAGGCGAAGACGAAGAAGGCGCGGGCCCGGGTGGGGTCGGTGTGGTCGATGCCGACGCTCGCCAGGCGGCCGGGGGCGTTGTAGCCGGTGGAGCCGGTGCCGGGGCGCAGGTCCAGGTGGTTGGGGAGGCTCCACGTGGCGGCGTAGTGGCCGAGGTGGGTGACGTGGTCGGCTTCCGGGCCGAAGGCGAGGCGGCGGACGTTGGAGTGGAGGCCGTCGGCGCCGACGACGAGGTCGAAGGCGCGGGGCGGGGAGTCGCGGAAGGTGACGTCCACGCCGGTGGCGGTTTCGGTGAGAGAGGTGACGGAGTCTCCGAAGACGTACTCGGTGAAGGGGAGCGAGGTCTCGTAGAGGACGCGAGAGAGGTCACGCGCAGGACCTCGATGTCGCCGCCCGCGAACTCGGCGGGGAGGTGGAGCAGCTGCTTGCCGTGGGCGTCGACGAAGGTCATGGGGGAGCCGCCGGTCTGGATGCGGCGGAGTTCTTCGAGGACGCCCATGCGGTGGAGGACGGAGAGGTGGGTCTCGCCGCGGAAGTCGACGGCCTGGCCGCCGGGGCGGAGGGCGGGGGCGAGTTCTACGACGGTGGGGCGGAAGCCGTGGCGGCCGAGCCAGTAGGCGAGGGCGGGGCCGGCGATGCTCGCGCCGGAGATGAGGACGGTGCGGGTGCCGGCCGCGGGGTGGGCGGGGGCGTGGGGGTGGAACATGGGGGCTCCCTCGGCTAACTGTGTCCGGCGGACACTGAAGCGATACCGTGTACGGTAGACGCAATTTTGGTGTGAGCACAAGGGGATCCGATGACGAATGACCAGTGGGGCGCGGCCGTGCGGTTGTTGTGGGGGCCGCCGGCCAAGCCCGCGCGGGGGCCGAAGCGGGGGCTCACGCTGGAGGGCATTGCTCTGGCGGGTATCGGGATCGCCGACGCGGAGGGGCTGGGCGCGGTGTCGATGCAGCGGGTGGCCGGGGAGTTGGCGGTCACGAAGATGGCGCTGTACCGGTACGTGCCGGGGAAGGCGGAGCTGGTCGCGTTGATGGTGGAGAGCGCGATGCCTGTGCCGGTGTCTGTGTCTGTGTCTGCGGCGCTGAGTCCGGGTCCGGGTCCGGGCGCGGGTCCGGGCGCGGATGCGGGGGCGGATGCGGGGGCGGAGTCCGCGGGCGGGGGGTGGCGGGAGCGGTTGGAGGCGTGGGCGCGGGAATTGCTCGGAGGGTTCCGGCGGCATCCGTGGATGTTGGAGGCGACGGTCGGGGTACGGGTGATGGGGCCGCGGGAGCTGGGGTGGATGGAGCGGGCACTCGCGGCGATGGACGGGTGCGGGTTGAGCGGTGCCGAGGCGATGGACGCGGTCGTGCTGCTGGCCGGCCACGTACGGGGGATCGCGGAGCAGGAGCGGGCGGCCGGTACGGGGGAGGGGCCGGATGCGCAGCTCGCGGTGATGCTGGGTGAGGTGATGCGGACGCACGGGGCGGAGTTCCCCGCGCTTGGCGCGGCGTTGGCCTCGGCGGCGGAGCACGGGGGGCGGGACCAGGCGCTGGAGTTCGGGCTGGAGCGGATCCTGGACGGGCTCGGGCTGCTGGTTGCCCGGCGGACGGGCGGGGCGTAGCCGCTCAGGGGCGGCGGTGTTAACGGCGTTAACGGTCGGGCGCGGGACGGGCGGCGGCGTTAACGGCGTTAACGGTCGGGCCTTGGGAGGGGCCTCGGTGTTAACGGCGTTAACGGTCCCGGCCGGCCTCCGGGTGGGCGCAGAGAGGGGCGGCGGAGTTAACGGCGTTAACGATCCGGGCTTTGGGAGGGCGCAGGGAGGGGCGGTGTTAACGGCGTTAACGGTCGGGCGCGGGGAGGGGTGATGGTGTTAACGGCGTTAACGGTCGGGCCTTGGGAGGGGCCTCGGTGTTAACGGCGTTAACGGTCCCGGCCGGCCTCCGGGTGGGCGCGGGGAGGGGCGGTGGTGTTAACGGTGTTAACGGTCCCGGGCTTCGGGAGGGCGCAGGGAGGGGTGGTGTTAACGGCGTTAACGGTCGGGCTCGGGAGGGGCCTCGGCGTTAACGGCGTTAACGGTCCCCGCCTCCGGGTGGGCTCGGAAGGGATGGTGTTAACGGCGTTAACGGTCCCGGGCTTCGGGTGGGCGCGGGGAGGGGCGGTGGTGTTAACGGCGTTAACGGTCCCGGGCTTCGGGTGGGTGCGGGGAGGGGCGGTGTTAACGGCGTTAACGGTCGGGCGTCACCGTGTCGTCCAGCCGCCGTCCACGGACAGGGTCGTGCCCACGACGAAGGACGCGCGGTCGCTGCACAGCCAGGCGGCCGCCTCAGCGATCTCTTCGGGAGTCGCCATCCGCGGGAGGGGGGCCGACTGGAGGAGGACCTCTTCCATCGCCGGGTTCTCGCGGAGCCAGGCATTGATCATCTCGCTGCGGGTGGAGCCCGGGGCTATGGCGTTGACGCGGATGCCCTGGGCGGCGTACTCGCAGGCGGCGGCTTTGGTGAAGCCCAGGACCGCGTGCTTCGACGCGATGTACGTCGCCGTCACCGGGGTGGCCACCAGGCCTGCGGTACTGCTGTTGTTCACGATCGAGCCGCCGCCGTTGGCCAGCATGGCGGGGATCTCCTGGCGCATGCAGTTCCAGACGCCGCGGACGTTCGTGTCCATGACGGTGTCGTACGCGTCCTCGTCCAGCAAGTGCATGGGCCGGGGGGTCGCGCCGACGCCCGCGTTGTTGAACGCTGCGTCGAGGCGGCCGTACGTGGCGACCGCCGCCTCGACGGCGCGGGCCACGTCCTCGGTGCGGCAGACGTCGGCGACCACGTACTGGGCCTGGTGGCCGGCGGCGCGCAGCTCCTCGGTGAGGACGGCCAGTTGGGGCTCGCGGCGGGCGACCAGGGTCACCGAGGCGCCTTCACGGCAGAACACGCGGGCGGCGGCCGCCCCGATGCCGGCACTCGCGCCCGTGATCAGGGCCGACTTGCCCGGCATCAAAGATTTACTCGTCCCCGGCGTCATCGCGCGACCGTAACACGATGGGATGGACCGCATGATGACGAGAGAGATGGTGCTGGTGACCGGAGCCGCCGGGTTCGTCGGTTCCCCTGTCGTGGAGCGGCTCGTGGAGGACGGCGTCCGCGTGCGGGCGCTGGTGCACCGGGCCCAAGTGCCGCCGGGGGTGGAAGGCGTACGCGGGGACCTGGCGCGGGCCGAGTCCTTACGGGGGCTGTGTGAGGGCGTGGGCACCGTGCTGCACCTCGCCGCGCGGATCGGTGGAACGGCGGAGGAGAGCCGGGCCGTCAACGTGGAGGGGACGCGGGCGCTGCTGGCCGAGGCGGAGCGGGCAGGGGTGCGGCGGATCGTGCAGCTGGGGACGGCCGCCGTCTACCGGGACGGGGCGCACCGGGGTGCGGTGGAAGGGGAGCTCACCGAGGAGCCGGAGTCGGTGACCAGTGTGACCCGGCTCGCCGGGGAGCGGCTGGTGCTGGCGGCCGGGGGGACGGTGCTCCGTCCTCATCTGGTGTACGGGCGGGGGGATCGCTGGGTGGTGCCGTCGTTGGTGCGGTTGCTCGCGCGGTTGCCGCACTGGGTGGACGGCGGGCGGGCCCGGATGTCCATGGTGTCGGTGGATGCCCTGGCAGGTGCGGTGGCGGAGCTGGCCGTACGCGGGCCGGACGCGGGAGGTGTGCTGCATGCCAGTCATCCCGAGCCGGTGACCGCGCGGGAGCTGGTGGGGACGGTGGCGCGGGAGCTCGGGCTGCCGCTGCCGACGGGGGAGGTGGATCTGGCCGGGGCGCTGGAGCTGCTGGGAGGTCCGGGGGATCCGGATCCGGTGCTGCGGCGGCGGGTCTCGCTGCTCGCGGTGGACCACTGGTACGACAGCGGACGGTTGTGGGGACAGCTGGCGGCGTCCCCCGGGCCGCGGTTCTCCGAGGCGTTCGGTCAGTACGCCGAGTGGTACAGGGCGGAGGGCTAGAGGGCGGCAGTCACCGTCGAGCGGAAGACGCTGCGGCCTTCCTGGTGACCGGTGATCTCGACGCGGCCGGGGGAGACGAGGGTGGCGTCGATCCAGCAGGGGGTGTCCAGTTCGGCGTAGTGGTGGAACTCGGTGGAGATGCCCGACGGAGTGAAACCGCCGGGGAGGTGGAGCCCGCAGGCGGCCTGGCGGGCGGCCTCGACCAGGACCATGCCCGGGTGGTGGTCGTTCGCGTGCTCGAACAGGATCGGGTGGTCGAGGTCGGGGCTCAGCTGCCAGCGGCCGGGCCGGTCGGCGGGGGCGAGGACCACGTCGAAGGGCAGCAGTCTGCCTGCCGATGCGGCGGCTATGGGCGCACGGCGTGCCAGTGGCTGGGCTGAACCCGCGTGGCGGTGGTCGCCGCGCAGCCGGCGGTAGGTGGCGGGGGCGACGCAGGTGAAGCGGGCGGTGCCGGAGGCGGCGAGTTCGCCGCCGCGGTGGATGTCCACCGCGAGGAAGCCGGAGAACCGGTTCCCTTTCCAGCTGAAGTCCGTGCACACGGCGGTCATGTCGAGCTCGCTCGGGCCGCGGCCTATGTGCAGTCGCTCCGGCCGGGACGTGAAGTCCAGGCTCCAGAGCAGGACGTTGTGGCCGAGGGGGACTCCGTACATGGCGTGGCAGAGGTAGAGCCCCACCTGTCTGATGGTCTCTCCGGCCTGCACCGGGTCGTGGCTGGTGCCGTCGGCGCTGGTGAAGAACGTGTGGGCGCGGGGCCACTGTCCGGTGAGGGAGAAGGTGTCCTCGCCGATGCGGTGGCAGCCGGTCAGGAAGACCTCCGCGAGCGAGCTGCGGTGGACGTACTCCCTGGGCACGGTGGTGGTCAGGCGGGTGGCCTCGTTGCAGCGCGTCCATGGTTCCCCGGCCCCCGGCAGGGGGAGCACGGGGGTGTTCTTCCGGATCGTAAGCATGGTCATGGACCTCTCCCGCAGAGCCGTTTGACGGATGGGACGGGTTGCGTACGCGACACGCAAGATACGTACTCTCCGGTTTGGTTTGCAAGGTGCCAAGGGGGAGCGGATCGCGCTCGTGTACCGGTGCCGGCGTCCGGGCCGTGAGGATATCGAGGGGTCGGCACGACGCCGACCAGCGGATATCCGGGTAGGGGTCGGCGGCTGCGACGCCGCGGCCCAGAAGCCAAGTGGGAACCGGTCCTCCGGTCGTAGGAGCCGGTCCGACAGGGTGTCGGTGCGCGCCGTTCACCGAGGGCTGCGCGAGCCGGCTTTGAGGGGTTGCCATGCGATCGGCCGGACCCCGCAAACCATTGGCAGGCGGGGTGGGCCGATGCCAGAATCAGGGCCGCCGCCGGTGAGTCAAGAACCGGATGGACGGTTTTTACTGCAGGGTGTTGACAGTCCGATGCGCCCTGTCGCCAATGTGCCGCCGTTCCGTCCTGGAGAGCCCTGCGATGAACCGTCTGTGCCCGATCACGATCGACGTCTCCGGAGCGGAGATGCACGCCGAGGCGGCGCGCATCCGCGAACAGGCACCGGCGACGCCGGTGCTGCTGCCGGGCGGTGTGACCTGCTGGGCCGTCAACCGGCACGCGGACATACGCAGGCTGCTGGTGGACCCGCGGGTGTCCAAGGACGCGTACCGGCACTGGCCGGCGTGGATCAGCGGGGAGGTCGGCGCCGAGTGGCCGCTGGCCATATGGGTCTCCGTGCAGAACATGATCACCGCCTACGGCGCCGAGCACACGCGGCTGCGCAAGCCGGTCGCCGCGGCCTTCACCTCGCGGCGGGTCGCCGGCATGAAGCCGAGGATCGAGGAGGTCGTGGACGGGCTGCTGGACCGCCTGGCCGCGCTGCCGCCCGGCCGGGCGGTGGATCTGCGGACGGAGTTCGCACACGAGCTGCCGACGCGGATCGTCTTCGAGCTGTTCGGCATCCCGCAGCACCTGTGGGCGCCCCTCCACAAGATCATCAAGGGGTTCTTCGACACGACGATCACGGCCGAGGACGCGCAGCGGAACGTGGTGGACCTGGACGCCACGATGGCCGACCTGGTCGCCCATCGGCGGAAGCACCCGGGGGAGGACATCACCAGCGAGCTGATCGCCGCGCGGGACGGTGACGGGGAGCGGGGCCGGCTCGGTGAGAAGGAGCTGGTCGACAATCTGATCCTGCTCTTCACGGCCGGGTACGAGACCTCCGTCAACCTCATCTCCACCGCACTGCACGAACTGCTGCGCAATCCAGACCAGTTGAAGCTGGTCCGGGAGGGGCGAGCCTCCTGGGAGGACGTGGTCGAGGAGGCCCTGCGGGTCGAGTCGCCCGCCTCGTACGGGCTGCTGCGGTTCGCCGTTGAGGACATAGACATGGGTGAGGGGGTGGTGATCCCGCAGGGCGACCCGATCATGGTCTCGTTCGCCTCGGCCGGGCGGGACCCGGCGGTGCACGGAGCGGACGCGGAGCGGTTCGACGTCACCCGGGAGACCCGCGGGCAGCACCTGTCCTTCGGGTTCGGCACCCACTACTGCCTGGGCGCGACGCTGGCACGGCTGGAGTGCGCGATCGCCGTGCGGAGGTTGTTCGAGCGATTCCCGGATGCGGCGCTGGTGGATCCGCAGGCCGGCGAGCTGCCGCGGGTGGAGTCGTTCATCTCCAATGGCCTGCGGGAGTTGCCGGTGGTGCTGGGGGCGGAGGCCGGACTTGCCTAAGTGCGGAGGCCGAGGCGCGGATCCGCGGTGATCGCCAGGGCTGGTCGTAGTCCGCTTGATAAAATACGGACCTTCTGGTTGGTTTTAGTGGGGTGGTGGATCCTGTATGTGGATCCGACCGGAACCAACCCATGGACTACGGAGGCACCGTGGCACGGCAAGAGCGTGCGGTACGTACGCGTCGCGCGATCTTGGAAGCGGCGGCGGCGGTCTTCGACGAGCGCGGCTACGACGCGGCCACCATCGCCGACATCCTCTCCCGGGCGGGCGTCACCAAGGGTGCCCTCTACTTCCACTTCTCCTCCAAGCAGGAGCTCGCCCAGGGCGTGCTCGACGAGCAGTTCGCCGAGGGCGGGGTGCCCCACCGGGAGAGCAAGCTGCAGGAACTCGTGGACGTCGCCATGGTGTTGGCGTACCGGATGAAGAACGAGCCGATGCTCAGCGCGGGGGCCCGGCTCTCCCTGGGTCCGGGGATGCGCGAGATCTTCGGCGGGGGCTCGGTGCCGGGCTGGATCGAGTTCACGCGGACCCTGCTGGCCCAGGCGAAGGAGCAGGGCGAGCTGCTGCCGCACGTGGATCCCGCCGAGACGGCCTGGATCCTCTCCGCCTGCTGGACGGGTGCGCAGATCTACTCGCAGACCCTCAGCGACCGCAGGGACATCGAGGAGCGGGTGGCGGCCGTCTACCAGCACATCTGCCCGAGCATCGCGACGCCGGCGGTGCTCGCCAGGCTGGACATGGCACCCGACCGGGGGCAGCGGGTGACCGCGGAGATGGGGCTCGGGCCCGGGGCGGGGCCGGTGCGGGAGCCCGAGCCGGCGTTGTCCTGAGGCCGATTCAGCGGGCGTCGAGGGCAGGAAGACCGGGGCCCGCGGGCCTGAACCGCGTGGTCGCCGGGTGGGCCGGCGGTCGTCGGCTCCAGTAGGACGCGAGCCGGGCTCCGGCGCTGTCACCGACTGTGGCCGCGAAGATCTTGTACCCCCCGGCCAAACCGCATTGGCGGTTTGTGGAGACTCCATGGCCAAGCAGGACCGTGCGGCCCGCACGCGGGAATCCCTGGTGCGTGCAGCCGCGGAGGTGTTCGCCGAGCAAGGGTTCGCCACCGCGTCGATCGCGGCGATCAGCCGCCGGGCCGGCGTGAGCGCCGGCGGTCTGCACTTCCACTTCGAGAGCAAGACCGCGCTCGCCCGGGCCGTTGAGGACCGGGCGGCGCAGGCGCTGCGGCGGATCACCGTCGGACGCGACGCCGTGGGGGAGCCCGCGGGAGAGGCCGCGGGGGCGATGGGCGGGAACGCCTTGCAGGTGCTGGTGGACTCCACGCACGCGCTGATGGCCCTGCTGGCGGGGGACGTGGTGGTGCGGGCCGGCTTCGGGCTGTGCGCGGACGCGTCCCGCACGAGCGGGGTCGACCTGCGCCGGCAGTGGCGCCTGTGGGTCGAGGAGACGGTACGGGCCGGGGAACGGGAAGGGGTCCTTGCCGAGGGCGTCTCCCCGCGGGATGCGGCGAGTGCCGTGGTGGCCTCGACCGTGGGGCTGGAGGCCCTGGGTGCCTGCGAGCGGGACTGGGTCGCGCCGCACACCGTCACCCGGTTCTGGACGCTGATGCTGCCCCGGCTCGCGGCCGGCGAGACCCTGGGCGCACTGATGCCGGAAGGGTCGGGGAACCAGGCCGGTCCGGGGCACTGAGCCGTCTGATGACGGTTGTGCCGGTTGTGCCGGCTGTGCTCGTCCTGCCGGTCTCGGTTCTCATCGCGCCCCGCTGCGCGACATGATTTCAGACCGCTTGGTCTCTTTATGGCGCGGAGAACGGCCCCCTGCGCCTCTTCCTGAGGGCCCGTCAATGCCTGCCCGAGTCGGCTGATGAGTGCCGAGCGGCGTACAAAAGCGCAGGCCGATACGGTTCTTGAGTGGTGGTCGAGTCCTGCTGAGCTCCAAAACGGCACGACCGGTTTCATATTGACAAACCGTCGGTCCTGTTTTCTACTGACTGTGCGACTCATCCAAGGACAGGGGAGTACGGCGTGGACATCGATGTACTGGGCGCGTTGGCGGTGCGGGAGAACGGAGTCTCCATCACGCCGACCGCCCCCAAGCCCCGGCAGGTCCTGGCGCTCCTGGCCCTTCATGCCGATCAGGTGGTACCCGTATCGGCGCTGATGGAGGAGCTGTGGGCGGGCGAGCCGCCACGCAGTGCGCGGACGACGCTCCAGACGTACGTACTGCAGATACGCGCACTCATCGCGACCGCCTTGCAACAGGGCGCGGGCGGCGGTGCACAGTCGGGAGCCGCGGTACGGACCGCGAAGGACATCCTGGTCACCCTGCCCGGCGGCTACCTGCTGAGCAGCGGCGGCGGGACCCTCGACGTGCGGGAGTTCGACCGGCTCGCCGGCACCGGCTACCGCGCGATGGACGTCGGTGACTTCCCCGGCGCGGCGCGGATGCTGCGCGAGGCGCTGGCCCTGTGGTCCGGGCCCGCCTTCGCCGACGTACAGGGCGGGGTCCAGCTGGACATGGAGATCCGGCGGCTGGAGGAGACCCGGCTGTGCGCGCTCGACCAGCGGATCGAGGCCGATCTGCGGCTGGGCCGCCACCGGGAGCTGCTGGCCGAGCTGACGGTGCTGGTGACCCGGTACCGCACGCACGAGAACCTGCACGGCCAGTTCATGCTCGCCCTGCACCGCTCGGGTCGGCGCGGCGAGGCGCTGGACGTGTACCAGCGGCTGCGCGGAACGCTCGTGCGGGAGCTGGGGCTGGAGCCGTCCGTGGCGCTGCGGCGTTTGCAGCGCTCGATCCTGATGGCGGGTCCGGACAACGTGGGCGAGGCGTCCGCAGTGCCGGGGGGCGAGCGGCTCGTACGGGTCTGAGGTCTCCGAGGTCTCCGGGGCCCGGGAGCCCTGTCGGCGGCGGCGAGAGGAGATGGCTCGGTGCAGGAGAGGTCGGAACGGACCCGCAGGCGGCTGGTCCACGCCGGAGCCGAGATGTTCCACCGCAACGGCTATGCCAACGCGACGCTGGGCGAGATCGCGAGCGCGGCCGGGGTGACGAAGGGGGCGCTGTACTTTCACTTCGCCTCCAAGGACGAGCTCGCGGAGGCCGTGCAGCAGCGCGGATGCGCGCTGCTGGACGACTGGGTACGGCTGTTGCGTGAGGCCGGGGTCTCGCCGTTGCAGGCGCTGATCGACACCACGCACTGGCTGACGCGGACGCTGTTCGAGGACCCGGCGATACCGGCGAGCTTCCGGATCACCAAGGAGTGTGGGCCGGCGCCGCGGGGCCCGGTCGGGGCGCGGCCGGCGGTCCTCGACTTCCACGGGATGTGGATCTCGGCGGTGTCCACACTGCTCCGGTCGGCGCGGGACGCGGGCGAAGTACCGGCGTCGGGCCGCGGGTGGGAGAGCGCGGAGGCGCTCGTCGTGGCCGTGGCGTGCGGAATCGAGGTCATGTCCGGGACCGGGATGTCGCACTGGGAGCTGCAGCGGAAGGTGGAGGCCCTGTGGGTCGTGCTGCTGCCGAGTCTCGTGGCCGGTGACGGGGTGCGGGAGTACCGGACGGCGGCGAGGGCCGTCGCCGGGGCGGACCTGTCCGGTGGGCAGCGGTGTGACGAGCCCGCCGAGTACCCCGGGAACGGGGTGCGGGGTGCGGCGGACGCGGTGCGGAGCGGAGCGGGCTGTGAGCGGTGAGGTCGTGGTTCCGCTGTGGGCGGCGCTGTCGGAGCGGGGTGCGGGGGACCCCGCAGCTGCTGCCGCCGAAGGGGCCGAGGGGTGCGTGCCGGGAGCCATCGTGACGGGCGGCGTCATGAATGCAGGGGGGATTTCCGCGGCGCCGCACCCGTGCGAGGCGGAATCGGCCGGCTGATCCGCGGGATCGGGGGTTCCGGAGGTTCGGGGGTTCCGGAAGGTCGGGGCTCTCTTTCGTCCGGGCCGATGAATACCGCGGGATTCTTCGGGCCTCCGATCCCTTCTCCTCTCCGGGCACGCACGGTCGGGTCTGGTGCCACGCCGTGCCCTCGGTGGACCGCGGCGAGCTGGGGCTTCGACCGCAGTTCGGTTCCCGGGACCGTGGAACGCCTCTGCGCGGACCGAGCCTTCACCTGTCCTTCCGATCGCCCCTCAGCGGGAATCCAGCAGCTTTCCCGAGGGCGGGAACAGGCGCATTGGAGGGGGGCTCGAAGGGCGCTCAAGAATTCGGTGACTTTGTCCAGGGCCCCGCTACCGTGCCCCCGTCGAAGGCTGAATAACGAGGGGAACTCGACAAAATTGCGGAGGCGACCGTGAAGATTCAGGTGCTGGGTCCATTGAGTGCCGAGGTCAACGGGGGTTCGATCGTTCCGTCTGCCCGCAAGCCGCGGCAGATCCTGACGCTGCTCGCACTGCACCCGGGCCGGGTGATGCCGGTGCCCACGCTCATGGAGGAGCTCTGGGGCACTGACCTGCCGCAGAGCGCGCTCACGACCTTGCAGACGTACATACTCCAGCTCCGCCGCAGGCTCGGTACGGCCATGGGGCCGGGCGGCCCGGGCGGGGCCGGTGGCGTGAAAGACGTCCTTGCCACGCGGCACGGCGGGTATCTGCTGCAGATATCGCCGGAGTCGGTGGACGTGCACGAGTACGAGAACCTCGTCGCCCGGGGCCACAGCGACTTCGAGCGCGGTGACGACGAGGGCGCGGCGGCCGTGCTGCGGGCGGCGCTCGCGCTGTGGAAAGGGCCCGCGCTGGTCGACGTACGGGTGGGCCCGATCCTGGAGATCGAGGTGATGCGGCTGGAGGAGAGCAGGCTGGTCACCGTGGAGCGGCGGATCGACGTGGATCTGCGGCTGGGACGGCACACGGAACTGCTGGCCGAGCTGACGGAACTGATCGCCCGGCATCCGCAGCACGAGGGCCTGCACTCCCAGGCCATGGTGGCGCTGTACCGGTCGGGGCGGCAGGCGAGGGCCCTGGACGTGTACCGCAGGCTGCGGGCCCGGCTGATCGAGGACCTGGGCGTGGAGCCGTCGCCGCAGCTGCAGCGACTGCACCAGGCGATGCTGACGGTGGATCCGGCACTCGACGTGCAGGCGGGGCCGAAGCGGGGCTCGACCTTCGACTTGTACGCCGTCTGAGCTCCGGCGCCGGCCCGCGGACGCGCCCGAGGGCCGTCCCGCGATCCCCGGCGGGCGAACGACGCCGGCTGCGGCGCCCCACCGCGTCGCCGGAGCGCCCGCATGCGCCCGGTACGGGGGCGCCCCAGCGATGCGATGTACCGCAGCTGACGCCGTGCGCCGACCTGCAGGGGATTGCGGGACGGTCGGGGACGGTCTCTAGCCTGCAGGATGTGAAGAACCTCGGTGGAGTGGTGCATCCGTTTCGGCTCGAAGTGGACCAGCGGGAGCTGGACGACCTCGACGAGCGGCTGGGGCGGGTGCGGTGGCCGGATGAGCTGCCCGGCGTGGGGTGGGCGTACGGGATGCCGCTCGGGGAGGTGCGGGAGCTCGTACGGTACTGGCGCGAGGAGTACGACTGGCGGGCGGCCGAGGCGCGGTTGAACGCGTGGCCGCAGTTCACGACCGTCATCGACGGGGCGCGGGTGCACTTCGCGCACCTGCGGTCGCCCGAGCCGGACGCCCGGCCGCTGCTGATGACCCACGGCTGGCCGGGGTCCTTCGTGGAGTTCCAGCGGGTCGCGGGCCCGCTCACCGATCCGCGGGCGCACGGCGGCGATCCGGCCGACGCCTTCCACCTGGTGCTGCCGAGCATCCCCGGGTTCGGACTGTCCGGGCCGACGACCGAGGCGGGCTGGGAGTTCAAGCGCGTCGCCCGGGCCTTCGGGGTGCTGATGGAACGGCTCGGCTACGAGGCGTACGGGGTCCAGGGCGGTGACTGGGGCGCCGCCGTTTCGAGGGAGCTGGGGCGCATCCGGCCCGCGCACGTGGTGGGGGTGCATCTGAACCTGCTGCCGGGGGGCGGGGCCACCGCAGAGCCCCGCCCCGAGGAGCTGGCCGCCCTGAGCCCCGCCGAGCGGGAGCGGACCCTGGCCTCCTGGGAGCGGTACCGGGTGTGGGCGCGCGAGCGGCAGGGGTACGCCGACATCCAGGCGACGCGCCCGCAGACCCTCGCGTACGGACTGAACGACTCGCCCGTCGGGCTGCTGGCCTGGATCGGTGAGAAATTCGCCGAGTGGAGCGATCCCGGGTGCCCGGTCGACCGGGACCAGATGCTCACCAACGTGATGCTCTACTGGTTGACCGGGACGGCCGGGTCCGCCGCCCGGATCTACTACGAGCGGGCGCACGCGGACTACGCGGGGCAGCCGCCCGAGGTGTCTCGGACGCCGACGGCGCTCGCCGACTTCCCGCGGGACAACTTCATCCCGCTGCGGCACGTGGCCGCCCGCACCGACCGGGTCGTGCGCTGGACCTCGTACGACCGGGGCGGGCACTTCCCCGCCATGGAGGTGCCGGAGCTGCTGGTGGGGGACGTGAGGGAGTTCTTCCGGCAGCTCGGGTGAGGGGACGGGCGAGGGGGCGCCCCGTCCACAGCACTAGACCGTGGCCGTGCCGGCGCGGTCCACGGTGTCCAGGGCGAGCTGCCACGGGAAGTGCGCAGACTCGTCCTGGCCGGCCGGGCCGGGGACGAAGCCGCCTTCGCCGTAGAGCAGTTCGACTCCGGCGCCGCGCAGGACGGTCAGGGACTGCTCGAACTGGGGGTGCGCCGCAAGGGCCGCATTGGTGCACGGCATGGCGACGACGGGGGTGCCCTTGCCGGCCGCCTCGGCGGCGACGCCGACGGCGAACCGGTCGGTGAGGCCGAGGGCCCAGGCGTTGACCGAGTTGAAGGTGGCCGGGGCGAAGAGCAGGGCGTCGGCCGTCGGCCACACGTCGGGCTCGCCGGGCAACTTGTACTGCCAGCGGACGGGGTGGCCGGTCAGGGCGGCCAGTCCGTCGAGGCTCCCGGCCAGCCAGTGCGCCGCGGTGGGCGTCAGCCCCAGGCACACGTCCCAGCCGCGGGTCTGGGCGTTCTCGATCGCGTGGGCCACGTCGAAGACGGGCGGTGCGGCGGAGCAGAGCAGGTAGAGAGTCCTCGTGGTCATGTCGCCATATGATCATATGGCTTGCCCTCAACCATGCTTGAGGGCGCAGGTCGGGTCCACCGGGACCGATGTCACGGCGGATGCCGGATCATCTCTTCGGCCAGCCGATGTCGTCGTCCGGCCGCCCCCCGGTGACCGGTTCGCAGGGCCGGCCGGTGACGCTCCCGGGCGCGGTGCGTGCGGCGGGCGTCCAGGACGCGCGGGATGCGCACACCGATGGCTTCATCGTCGACTCCAGGGCGCTGAATACGAGAAGAGCGGGCGTCGGCCGGTGTGAAGGCCGGGTTCTGGAGAGTCTGCCTCGATGCGGTCGAGGACCGCTCGAGGAGCGCATGACGTGCGCATGAGACCGGCGGCGGAGGCGTGGCAAAGGTTTGCCCGCGCGTTGGCGAGCCACCTACGCTCGGTGGGCGGTTCCCGACAGATTCCTTGCCCACGACCTCAAGGATGCCCATGCTGCGACAGCCTGCGTTCGGACACCGCCTGCGGAAGCTCCGGATGGCCCAGGGCCTGTCGCAGACGGCGCTGGCCGGCGAGGGCATGTCGACCGGCTACCTCTCCCGCCTGGAATCCGGGGCACGTCAGCCCACCGACCGGGCCGTTGGCTACCTGGCCGCCCGACTGGGCCTGGAAGTCTCCGACTTCGACGAGCCCGCCACCGGCTCCCTGGCCCACGCCCTCACCCTCGCGGCGTCCACCGGTTCCCCCGACGCCATCGAAGCACTGCGCCGCGCCCTGGCCGCCGAGGGCCACGAGAGCCCCGTACTGCGCTGGCAGGCGCTGTGGCTCCTCGCCCAGGCCGCCCGCATCCAGGGTGACCTCACGGTGGAGCGGGACCGGCTCACCCAGCTGGTCGCGCTCGGCGAGGAAGCGGGCGTCAGCGAGCTGCGCGTGCGCGGTCTGACCCGGCTCGCCCGCTGCCTGCGCTCCATCGGTGAGATCACCCCGGCCCTGGACGCGGCCGTCGACGCCCACCGGATCGCGCTGGGCGAGGAGTTGGGCGTGGAGGACCGGGCGACCGCCCTGCTGGCGCTCATCTCCGTACAGGCCGAGGCGGGCCGGATGGGCGAAGCGCGCATGCACGCGGACGAGCTGACGGCCCTCGTCGGGGGCCGCACCGACGCGCTGTGGGCCGAGGCCATGTGGACGGTTGCCGCCGTCCGCATGCGCCAGGGCGACTACCCGGGTGCGCAGGCGTGCCTGGACGAGGCACTCGACCGTTTCAGCAGCCAGGAGGACCTGATCCTGTGGATCCGGCTGCGCCTGGCCACTGCCCGGCTGCACCTGCAGAAACTGCCGGTCGACCCGGAGCAGGCACAGCTTCGGGCCGACGAGGCCGAGGCCGCCCTCGCCTTCGTGGGCACACCGACCCTGCGGCAGGACCTGACCGCCCTGAAGGCCGATCTCGCCTTCGCCACCGGCCGCTACGACGAAGCGCGGGCCCAGCTCGGCGCGCTGGCCGCCGATCAGCCGAGGATGACGCACCGCGGCCGGGTACGGCTGGAGATGCTGCGGTACCAGCTCCTCATCCTCGGCGGCGACCCCGCCGGGATGCAGGGCCTGCGCGCCCTCGCCCAGCAGGCTCAGGAGGACGCCAACATCGACCTCGCCGCCGAGATCTGGCGGGTGCTGGCCGATGCGCTGACCCAGGCCGGCCACCAGGCCGGCCAGGCCTCCGCCGTCGGGGGTTGAGGAAGGCTCGAGTCCCCTGGTGCAGCCTTGAGCACATCGGCACCAACGATGAGGGGAGGTCGTCTCGTGTCGTCGCAGCGCGTGCACGCGAGCGAGCAGACGGCGTGCGTGGCCGCCCCGGCCGGTGTGGTCTACGGACTGCTGGCCGACGCCGTCCGCTGGCCCCTCCTGCTGCCCCCGCCCGTACACGTCGAGCGAATGGACTTCGACGGCGTCCGGGAACGGCTGCGGCTCTGGGACGTGGCGGACGAGCGGGTCCGTTCCTTCCACGTACGCCGGGTGTTGCACCCGCAGTCGAGGTCCGTCGAGTTCGAGCAGGAGGACACCGCCCGGCCGGGCGCGCCCACGACCGGCACCTGGACGGTCCGGGAGCGGGGTGACGCCCGGTCCCTGCTGACGCTTCGCCAGGAACGCACCCTCGAGGGCCTGCCCGCCGCCGAGACCGCCCGCAGCCGCCACGAGTGGCAGGCGGAGCCGGCCGAGCGGCTCGCCCACGTCAAGGCGATCGCCGAGCGCTGGGACCGCCTGGACGAACTGCTGCTGTCCTTCGAGGACAGCGTGCACGTCGACGGCCCCGCCGAGCTGGTCTACGACTTCCTCCACCGCATCGAGGACTGGCCGGAGCGCGTCCCGCACGTGGAGTCGGCCAGCGTGATCGAGGACGTCCCCGGCGTGCAGGTGGCCTCCGTGGACACCTGCGCCGCCCCCGGCGGCGGGACGGTCACCACACGGGTGGTGCGGCTGTGTTTCCCCTCGGCCGCACGGATCGTCTACAAGGAGCTGGTGACGCCGGCGCTGATCGCCGCGCACAGCGGCGAATGGTCCCTGGTACCGGACCAGGGCGGCGTACGGGTCGTCTGCGCCCAGCAGGTCATGCTGCGGGAAGAAGCCGTCGAGGAGGTCCTCGGCCCGGGAACCTGCCTCGCCGAGGCCCGCCGGTACGTGCGCACGTGGCTGGGGCGGGCGAGTACGGAGACGCTGCGCCTGGCCAAATGGCACGCACAGAGCACTGTGCGCCGTCTGCGATGAGTACGGGAAGGAGGCCGTGGATGGACCCCACCCGGCCCGGTCCGGAGCCGTTCGACGCGCCCCTGCACGTTCCCGGCCCGGAGGGGTCCTGGGACGAGGTGAGCGACCGCCTCGACGACGTGGGCCGGACTCTCGTCTGCACGACGTGGGGCCAGTGGCTGACCCCACTGCTCCTCGACCCCGCGCTGCGCTCCATGCTCGGGGACGACTGGCCGCGCTACCGGCAGACGCCGGCGGCGGCCGGGCGGATGCGGTTCGCCGCCTCGCGCTTCGTCATGAAGTACGCCGCCGCCGCAGCCCTGAACGTACCCGCGCACACCCTGGACCTGGGCTACCGGCCGGGCGGGCGTCCCGTACTGCGCGGGCTCGGCGAGGACGTGGACGTGGACCTGGACGTGAGCCTGGCGCACACCGATGAGCTGATCGTGGTCGGCGTCAGCCGCACCGGGCCGATCGGCGTGGACGCCGAGCCCGTCGACCGGGACGTCTCCTTCGAGCTGCTGCGCGGCCGTGTGTGCACCGCGGAGGAGGACGACGTACTGGCCGCACTGCCCGAGGGCGAACGCAGGGCCCGGCTGCTGCGGTTGTGGACCCTGAAGGAGGCATACACCAAGGCCCACGGGCACGGGCGGCGACGCCGCTTCTCCACCTTCGGGTTCGGCGAGGACAGCCGGGGGCGTGTCGTCCTGGCCGACGCACCGGACGAAGGGGCCGAGGCCGGGGAGTGGAGTTTCGCCACCCATCTCGTCCAGGACCGCTATCTGGTGAGCGCGGCCCACCGGCGGCGACCCGCCGGCCCGGGCGCGCGGGGTGTGGCGGTGGATACCGGTTCGCGCAGCGCTGCAGGCCCGCTCGAGGAAAGGGGCCCCCGGCCCCAGGGCCAACTACGCTTCCTGCGACCGGTGACCTCCGGCCGGGGCGAGGGAAGGCGGACGCCGTGAACGCAAGGGAACCCGCCGCAGTACGGTTCGCACCGTCGTCGCCGCTGTTCCGTGTCCGCGTCCGTGTCGAGGGCTGAGGGGCCGCGCCGGGCTCACCCGCAGGCGGCTGACGGCATCCGGCGCAGCGGGTGACCGGCCGCGATGCCGCGGACGGGCCGGGACCGGTCCTCGCGGTGGTGCACGAGGTGGGCCGCAGCGCGCCCCGCTCCGCGCTCGTCCTCGGTGTGCACGGCCCGGGCGACGACGCGGACGCCGAGCTGTTCGCCGCGTGGATCGCCGGGCGGCACCGCCGCTTCCAGGTCACCCTGGAGTGCCACGGGCCGGGCCGGCACACCCTGCGCCTGCTTCCGGACACCGCCACGCCCGGCCCCGCGTCGCTGAGCGCCGAGCTGCTGGCCGACCTGCTGGGCCCGTATCCGGGCGCCGGAGAGCCGATCGCCCTGACCGGGTATCAGCGCGAGCTGCTCCACGAGGCCCTCACGCGCCCCGACGGGCCGGACCGGTACCTGGAACAGATCCACTGGAACTGGTCGGGTCCCCTGGACCTGGCCCGCTTCCGCGCGGCCTGGCAGTCCGTCTGCGAGCGGGAGTCGGTCCTGCGGGCCGCCTTCGACTGGACGGCGGTGTCACGGCTCGTGCTGCACCCGCGCGCCGACGTCGCGATCGTCCACCACACCCGCGGTGACATCGGCTGGGAGGACCTCCTCGAACGGGACCGGCGGCACGGCTTCCCCCTCCACCGCCCGCCGCTGCTGCGCCTGACCCTGCTGGAGGGGGAACCGGGGGCGCCGGTACGGGTACTGCTGACCTGTCACCGCGCCCTGTTCGACGAGCGCAGCGTCCATGTCCTGCTGCGCGAGTTTTACCGCGCCTACCTGGCTGGAGGCGCGCTGCCCGGTGGTGAGCGCCGCCCCGACCTGCGGGACCACGCCCGCTGGCTGGCCCGGCAGAGCAGCGAGGGCGCCCGGGAACTGTGGGCGCGCACCGCGCCCCCGCGGCGTGCCGCGACGGCGGTGGGGCGCCGCGGCGGCGACACCCGCCAGAGCGGCGCCGGACGCCTGCGCCGGCGCCTTGCCGAGCCGTACGGCTCCCGGCTGCGGGCCTGGGCCGCGGCCCAGGGTGTCGGCGAAAGCAGCGCCCTGCACGTGGCGTGGGCGCTGCTGCTGTACCGGGCGGCAGGCACCGGGGGCGCGCTGCCGGTGACGTTCGGCGTCCAGCTCTCCGCCCGGGACAACGCGGCGCCGGGGGCCGCCGGCATCCCCGGGCTGCTCGGCAGCCCGCTGCCTATGACGGTGCGGGTGGATCCGGCGGCGCCGCTGGCCGGCTTGCTGCAGCAGGCGCGCGACGCCCTGCTGGACATGGCGGCCTACCCCTGGGTCTGCGGCGACCGGATCCGCGAGTGGACCGGCCGCGGCGAGGACGAGCGGCTCACCGACACACTCGTCTCCTTCGACAGCCCGGCCGGCCTGCCGCCCGAGCTGCGCGGCGAACTGGAGGCGCAGGGCATCGACGTGGACGAGCCGCGCACCGTCGGAGCCGGAACCGGCCTGCCCCTCACGGTCGTCGCCCGGCACGAGAGCGGCGGCGGCGCGCTGGTGCTCGACGCCGTGTACGACCGGGCGGTCCTGGCCGACGCGGACGCCTGCGCCACCCTGGACCAGTGCGTCGGCCTGCTGCGGACTCTGGCCGAACTGCCGGACCCGGACCCCACCGTCAGCCAGGCGCTGGACCTGCTGGCGGATGTCGAAGTCCCCTCCATGAGCCGCCGTCTGCCCGAGCCCCGGCGTACCAGGCTGACCACGCCGCGCAGGGGGGCGCCTTCGGCGGACGTGATCTGCCTGGTCACGGTCCCGGGGGTGGTGGAGGGAGTGCACGCACTGTTCATCCGCGGCCACCAGGGCCCCGAGACGATCGTGGCGCTGGATCTGGACGGCTCGCCGGGCGCGGTGGTGCCCGCCGAACTCACCGACGCGCTGACCGCCGGCAGGCGGCTGGTGCTGTGCGGGTGCGGGCCCGCCGCGGCGACGGCGTACGACCTCGCGCGGGGTCTCGCGCAGGGGGCCGGGCACGGAACGGGGTTCGCGGTGAGCGTCGTCATGGCAGGGCTCGGCGGCCCCGAGGGCAGCGCGGACGCGATGGTCCGGGGCCTCACGGCGCTGCGGGCGGGGCGCGCCTGACCCGCGGACGGGCCGGGGCCGTACGCCGCGAAGAAGTCGAACGCGGAGGCGTGCTGCGGGACGACGGCCGGCACGGCCCGGTGCAGCCGCCGCAGCTGGGGTGAGGGCTCCCCACCCAGGTCCTCGATCAGCCGGGTCCGCGGTCTGCGGTACGCATCGAGCATCGAGCATCGAGCGCCGAGCGCCGACGCGTGCCGGCCGGAGCGGTACAGCGCGACCACGATGCGCGAGTCCGGTCCCTCGTGCGGGGGTGGCGCGCGGTCGGGGCCTTCGCGGACGAGCGTTCGTACCTGCCGTACGCCGATGCCGTCCTCGGGACCCCATGAGGGTGTCCGCGGTCTTACGGCCAGTCGATCCGGTCGGTGTCCGCGACGACGGTCGAGGTCGGGGGGACCGGCCAGTCGATGCTGCCGCCGTCGGCGTTGGCGACCCCGGCCGTGGTGAGAGCGGCGGCGCCGACGAGGGCGGCGATGGCGAAGACGCGGGCGATGCTCTTCATGGTGTGTCCCTTCGTGGCAACTGTCTGGATCGTTCTTGGCGATGTCTCTGCCAAGAGAATGGCAACGGCTGCTCGGAATTCGCTCGTCGACCGCTTGAGAAGGGCTGGAGCGGGCGCGAAAAAGCCCCGGTACATGCCTCTGAATGGGCCCCTTCGCGCTCTCCATAACCGCTCTGACCTGCAGAGAACGTAGTGGGGCAGGATTCGGGCAGAACTTTGTCGGGCGTTGCCAGGAAATCCCGACCTAGAGCCTTGCCGGAGCGGGCATTGCCAGGACCGTCGGGCCGTGGGCAAAGTATCGCCAAGCCCATTGGCAATGCTTGGCACAACAGGGTCGCGGACGTGCCGCGGCCCCAGCAGCGGGGGGAGGCCCCTGAATGAACGCGCCGACGTACCACGGGGAACGAACGGCCCACCTGGACACCGCGGGCACGGGCCGGATGCCGGAGCGCGTGCGCGCCGTGCTGGCCGACTGCACGGCCCGCGACGACCGCTTCGGGGCCCGCGCGCTCGAGGAGCACCTCGGTGCCGTCCTGCACACCGAGGTCCACGAACGCCTCGGCGGCCTGCTGGGCGCCCCCGCCCGCGACACGGTCCTGGCCGCCGGCGCGGCCGATGCCTTCGATGCCTTCGTCTCCCGCATCGCCCTCGGTCCCCGCGACCGGATCTGGACCACCCCCCACGAAGGCGTGGACAACCTGACCACCCTCTTCGCCCTGCGCGACCGCACCCGTTGCAGGCTGGAGGTCGTCCCGCTGCGCGCGGACGGGGACCTCGACCTGGACTGGATGCGGTCCCACATCGACGAGGACGTCGCCCTCGTCTCCGTCGTCCACGTCTCCTCGGCGTGCGGAACGGTCAACCCGGTCGAACAGGTCGGCCGGCTCCTCGCCCCCCATCGGGCGCGGTACGCCGTGGACGCCTCGCACTCCGTCGGCCAACTCCCCGTCGACGCCGCGCGCATCGGCTGCCAGCTGCTCACCGCGGACGGCTGGAGGTTCCTCCGCGGTCCGGACGCCGCCGGGTTCGCCTACGTCGAGCCCGGGGTGTGGGACGGTCTCGCGCAGGCGCCCGCCCCGGCCGCCGTCGCCGCGCTGAACACGGCCCTCGCCCACCACACCGCCGCCACGTCCCTGCCGTACGAGGACCTGCTGCCCCTGCTGCGCACCACCGTCGAGCGGACGCCCGGCATCGAACTGCTCGCGGCAGGACGGGAGCAGGCAGGCATCCTGGCCTTCCGGCACGGCGGGATTCCCGCCGCGCTGATCCGCCGTGGCCTGGCCCGGCGCGGGGTCGTCCTCGCGAAGACCGTCGCGCAGGAGAATCCGCTCCACCCGGCCGGGCAGGGCGGCGCCACCGCCGTCCGCGCCTCGGTCCACTACGACAACACCGAGCAGGACGTCGACCGCTTCGGGCGGGCACTGCGGGAAGTCCTGCTGGAGGAGCGGCAGGTGGCCGCCGCCCCTGCCGTGGAGGCGCTCGCCGCGGCCGGAAGCTCGGGAGCGGCCCGCTGTGCCCGGCCCCCGGCCGGCCGAGGGCACCTGACCCTGTGCCCGACGACATGACCCGGGGCGTCCCGGGCCGGGATCCGCGCGACCGCGCGGGGCACCCGCGCCGGAACCCCCTATCCGCGATCCGAGCTCGGCGAGGCAGTGCCGCCTGAGGTCGCTTCGGGTTTCGTGTGGAGGACCTCGCGGGCCTGCTCCGCGGCGCGGGTGATGCTCTCGCTGACGAAGTCGACGAAGCGGGCGATGTTTTCGAGGCGGGTGGCGGCCGGGGTCTGGGGGACGAGGATGCCGACGCCCTGCCGTGCGATCTCGGCGAGCTGGGCGGTGGCGCGGGCGCTGGCCATCATCGACTGGTACCAGACGTCGTCGTCCACGACGTAGCGCTCGCGGCGGCGTTCGTCGCGTTCCCGGCGGACGAGGCCCTGGCTCTCGAGGAACGTGATGGCCTTGGAGATGGACGCCGGGCTGACCTGGAGGCGCTGGACGAGTTCGGCCGCGGTGAGGCTGCCGGCGTCGGTGAGGGTGAGGCAGGCCATCACCCGGGCCGTCATCTTGGGCATGCCCGACGCCATGAGGACGGTGGTGTACGTCTCCTCGTACTCGCGCACGGCCTCGGGGTCGCGTCCGTGGGCCCGCTCGGGCGCCTGCGGCTCCCGGGGTGCGGTCTGCCTGCGCCGGTGGGCGCGACGTTCGGTGGCGCGGTGGGCCAGGTCGGCGCGGTAGCCGGTGGGGCCGCCGTTGCGCATGACCTCGCGTGTGACGGTCGAGGTGGGGCGGTCGAGGCGTCGGGCGATCTCCGCGTAGGCGAGGCCGTCGGCCAGTCCCAGCGCGATCTGCTGACGTTCCTGCTGGGTGAGCCTGCCTCCCGGCATCGCGGTCTCCTTCGTGGTCCTTGGTGCGTCCACTATAGCGTTCACCTTCAGTTCATTGCAACGTGAGCGGGTTGGTCGTTGCGTTAATTTTGAGAACTGTTGCAACGATTTCACGGCTCTGAGCTGCGCTGATGATGGTTCGACGCAACGAATGTGTTGAAGGATCTTTGAATGCAACGTAGCTTTTCCTTCAACCGAAATGACGAGTCAAAGGAACACCACGATGCAGAAGTTCGACACCCCCGCTCCGGTTTCCGCCGTCGTCGACATCCCGGCGGGACGTATCCGCTTCATCGCCGCGGACCGGGCGGACACCACGGTCGAGGTCCTGCCCGCGGACGCCTCGAAGGGCCGTGACGTGAAGGCGGCGGAGCGCATCGAGGTCGGATACGCCGGCGGTGTCCTGCGGATCGGGGCCCCGGCGGCGGCACACCGGATCCTGGGCAGCTCCGGATCCGTCGAGGTGACCGTCCGGCTGCCCGCCGGGTCCCGCGTCGAGGCGAAGGCGGCCAGCGCCGAGCTCCGGGGCGTGGGACGGCTCGGCGACGTCGTCTTCGAGGGCGCGCAGGCCACGGTCAAGCTCGACGAGACCGATGGCGCCCGCCTGACCCTCCAGGCCGGCGACGTCTCGGTCGGCCGCCTCGGCGGCCCGGCCCGGATCAGCACCCAGAAGGGCGACCTCCGCATCGCCGAGGCAATGCGCGGCACGGTCACGCTGCGCACCGAGGCCGGTGAGATCTCGGTCGGCGCCGCCCGCGGAGTCGTTGCCACCCTGGACGCCGGCACCTCCCACGGCCGCATCCACAACGCGCTCAAGAACACCGACGGCGCCGCCCGGCTCGACATCCACGCGACCACCGCCTACGGCGACATCACCGCCCACAGCCTCTGACCCGCAGCCTCTGACCGCAGTCGCCGAGGAGCACGGGGCCTGCGCAACGGTCCCTGCCGTGATCCGGCCGGGAGGAGGGTCGGCCGGCCGGCCGGCGTGCCGATTCGAGCGGCCTTCCACGGCCTCTTGAGCCTCGCGCGCGACGGTGGCCGTATTCCGGCCTTCAGTCTTGGAGGAGCCACATGACCATCAGCGACACGCCACCCGTACGGGCCCTGGACCGTGCGGCGGAACTGGCCGGCATCAAGGCCCGGGCGGTTGCCGGCCCGGACGAACGGGCCACCGAGCGGCAGCACGCCAAGGGCAAGCTCACCGCGCGCGAGCGGATCGGCCTGCTGCTCGACGAGGGCTCGTTCCACGAGATCGAGGCCCTGCGCCGGCACCGCGCGACGGGCTTCGGACTGGAGCACAAGCGGCCCTACACCGACGGTGTCATCACCGGCTGGGGCACGGTCGAGGGCCGCACGGTCTTCGTGTACGCGCACGACTTCCGCATCTTCGGCGGCGCGC
>NZ_JBHJTK010000064.1:0-33355 GCF_042267665.1 Streptomyces sp. NPDC056224 | reverse complement strand
CCCCTTGGCGGGGGCGCACCGGCCGTCGTGGTTGCCGGGGGTGGAGCGCGATCAGCCGAAGACCGGGCCGGTGTACTTCTCGCCCGGTCCCTGGCCCGGCTCGTCCGGGACGATCGAGGCCTCGCGGAAGGCGAGCTGGAGCGACTTCAGGCCGTCGCGCAGCGGGGCGGCGTGGAAGGAGCTGATCTCGGTGGCGCTCGCGGTGACCAGGCCGGCCAGGGCGGTGATCAGCTTGCGGGCCTCGTCGAGGTCCTTGTGCTCGGAATCCGGCTTGTCCAGGCCCAGGTTGACCGCCGCGGCGCTCAGCAGGTGCACGGCCACCGTGGTGATCACCTCGACCGCGGGGACGTCCGCGATGTCGCGGGTCATGGCGTCGTAGTCGGGGGCGGCGTCGGCAGCGGGGTCGGCGGGAGGGGTCGCGTCAGTCATGCTCCACACGATAAGCCGGTCGGCGGGCCCCCCCGACCGGAGCACCGGGTGAGCGGCTCCGGCGCGGAATGCTATATTGGTTCACGACCGGCCGGAGACGTATGTCCCCGGCCCACAAGTGGAGGCTCCGATCTCCCACCCGGCCACCCTCACGGGAGGCGGGTCACCGGTCAGGTGGCATCCATCGTTCCGTACGGACGATGGAAAGTTGCCCGAGTCTGCGCCCCGCGGTTCGCACGCGGCGGTGCTCCGGTTGTTTTGGAGCCCCTGCCTGTGCCCGGCGGGGCTTTTTTCATTCTCCCCGCTGCGGTCGGTCTGACGGAAATACACGTCAGCGGCTGTCTGCCAGGCAGTCGTGTGGTGCTACCGAGGAGGATCCATCAGCACCGAGCCCCGCATCAACGACCGGATTCGCGTTCCCGAGGTACGGCTTGTCGGTCCCAGCGGCGAGCAGGTCGGCATCGTGCCGCTTGCCAAGGCGCTCGAGCTCGCGCAGGAGTACGACCTCGACCTGGTCGAGGTCGCGGCGTCCGCACGCCCGCCGGTCTGCAAGCTCATGGACTACGGCAAGTTCAAGTACGAGTCGGCCATGAAGGCCCGTGAGGCGCGCAAGAACCAGGCGCACACGGTCATCAAGGAAATGAAGCTCCGGCCGAAGATCGACCCGCACGACTATGACACCAAGAAGGGTCACGTCGTTCGGTTCCTCAAGCAGGGCGACAAGGTCAAGATCACGATCATGTTCCGTGGTCGCGAGCAGTCCCGGCCGGAACTCGGCTACCGACTGCTGCAGCGTCTCGCTTCGGACGTCGAGGACCTCGGGTTCATCGAGTCGAACCCGAAGCAGGACGGCCGAAACATGATCATGGTCCTCGGTCCGCACAAGAAGAAGACCGAGGCGATGGCCGAAGCCCGCGAGGCGCAGGCCGCCCGCAAGGCCGAGCGCCAGGGTGTCGCCGTCACCGACGACGAGGCTCCTTCCCAGGAGACCGCCGAGGTGGGGGAACCCGCCGAGGACGCCGTCACCGAGGTCGAGGTCACCGAGGCTGTCGCCGACGAGGCGCCCGCCCAGGAGCCGAACACCGAGGCCTGATTCCGGGGCAGCCCGCCTCGGATCACCGATACAACATGACGCTCCCACGAACCGGTCCGGTACCGGACCGGTGGGAGCGCCACCGACGAGGAGATAACGGCGCTATGCCGAAGAACAAGACGCACAGCGGTTCCAAGAAGCGCTTCAAGATCACCGGCTCCGGCAAGGTGCTCCGTGAGCGCGCCGGCAAGCGCCACCTGCTCGAGCACAAGTCGTCCCGTGTCACCCGCCGCCTGACCGGCACCGCGGAGATGGCCCCCGGCGACGCCGCGAAGATCAAGAAGCTTCTCGGCAAGTGACGTCCTCCGCTCCCCCCGTTGGGAGCGGTGACGTCAAGACCGGGACCCCATCGAATTCGGGCCGTGTGAAGACACCCACGGCCCCGCTACAAGGAGTTAAAAAGTGGCACGCGTCAAGCGGGCAGTAAACGCCCACAAGAAGCGCCGGGCAATCCTCGAGGCGGCCTCCGGCTACCGCGGTCAGCGTTCGCGCCTGTACCGCAAGGCCAAGGAGCAGGTCACCCACTCGCTGGTCTACAACTTCAACGACCGCAAGAAGCGCAAGGGCGACTTCCGTCAGCTGTGGATCCAGCGCATCAACGCCGCTGCCCGCCAGAACGGCATGACGTACAACCGCCTCATCCAGGGTCTGAAGGCCGCCAACGTCGAGGTGGACCGCAAGATCCTCGCGGAGCTGGCCGTCAACGACGCCAACGCGTTCGCCGCGCTGGTCGAGGTCGCGCAGAAGGCCCTCCCGGCCGACGTCAACGCCCCCAAGGCTGCTGCGTAAGGCTTTGCCGGCCGCGTGAAGCGGTCGGCACCCACGGACCCGCAGGCGATCGCCTGCGGGTCCGTGTGCGTTCGCCCCGCACCGTAGGGCACCCCCCCCCGCGACCCCGCGCCCCGCGCGAGAGAGAACCCTGAGACCATGCGCACCCCCGCCGAGCTGATCTCCCCCCGATCCCCGCGGGTGGCCGCCGCCAGGCGACTGGCGCGGCGCAACTTCCGCACCAAGGAGCGCCGGTTCATCGCCGAGGGCCCGCAGGCCGTCCGCGAGGCCGTCGAGCACCGCGGCCCGGAGGGTGCGTCGACCCTGATCGAGCTGTTCGCGACCGTCGAGGCCGCCGAGCGCTACTCCGAGATCGTCGACGCCGCCCTGCACGCGGGCGCCCGCGTGCACTACGCCTCCGACGAGGTGCTCGCCGAGGTCTCGCAGACCGTCACCCCGCAGGGTCTCGTCGGCGTCTGCCACTTCCTGGACTCGCCCTTCGCGGACGTCCTGGCGGCCCGGCCGAAGCTCGTCGCCGTCCTCGCGCACGTCCGCGACCCCGGCAACGCCGGAACGGTGCTGCGGTGCGCGGACGCCGCCGGCGCGGACGCGGTGGTACTGACCGACGCGTCGGTGGACCTCTACAACCCCAAGTCGGTACGGGCCTCCGTGGGCTCCCTCTTCCACCTCCCGGTGGCGGTCGGCGTCCCCGTCGAGAAGGCCGTCGAGGGCCTGCGGGCGGCGGGCGTGCGGATCCTCGCGGCCGACGGGGCGGGCGAGGACGACCTCGACGCGGAGCTGGACGCGGGCACCATGGGCACCCCGTCGGCCTGGGTCTTCGGCAACGAGGCGTGGGGACTGCCGGAGGAGACCCGGGCCCTGGCGGACGCCGTCGTACGGGTCCCGATCCACGGCAAGGCGGAGAGCCTGAACCTCGCCACGGCGGCCGCCGTGTGCCTCTACGCCTCCGCGCGTGCACAGCGGGCGCCCGGAGGGTGCCGCTCCGTGACCCCCAGCTAGTAATGTGGCGGCCCGGGGGGCCCACTGCGCTACTCGGAGATGTGGGGTACGGGGACATGACCGTCGGTACGAACAGCTCACCCGGCGCCGCGGGGACCGCGGACGCGGCCGAGGGGTGGTTCCCGCAGGCCGGGGCGCGCGGACCGGGTTCCGCGTCCGCGCCGCCCGTCGCCGGGCCGCCCCGTGCGGACGCGCGCGACGGACTGCCCGGCGTACCGCCACAGGCGGCGTCGGCCGGGCGGGGCCACGGCCCCGGGGCCCGTACCGGCGTTCTCCCGCAGGCCGAAGGCACCGGCGCCGCCCCGGCGTACGCGGGCGAGGGGTTCGGGATCGATCCCGACGAGCTGCCGGACGGGCTCGTCGTCGCCGACGCCACCGGCCGCGTCATCTGCTTCAACCGGGCCGCCGCCCGGATGACCGCCACCGACCCCCGCCAGGCCCTCGGTGCGCCCATCGGCCGGGCGCTGCCGCTGGAAGACCTCGAAGGCCGTCGCTGGTGGACGCTGACCGACCCGTACGGCGGCCTCGCCACCCGCCGCGGGCAGCCCGAGCGGAACCTCCTGCTCCCCGGCGGGCGCGAGGTGCTGGTCTCCGCCCGGTACGTCCGCACCCACCCCACCGGCCCGCTGCGCCGCCTCGTCGTCACCCTGCGCGGCACCGAGGCCCGCCGGCGCACCGAGCGCAGCCACGCCGAGCTGATCGCCACCGTCGCCCACGAGCTGCGCTCCCCGCTCACCTCCGTCAAGGGGTTCACCGCGACCCTGCTCGCCAAGTGGGAGCGGTTCACCGACGACCAGAAGCGGCTGATGCTGGAGACCGTCGACGCCGACGCCAACCGCGTCACCCGCCTCATCGCCGAGCTCCTCGACATCTCCCGCATCGACTCCGGCCGCCTGGAGGTGCGCCGCCAGCCGGTCGACATCGCCACCGCCGTCGGCCGCCACGTCCAGGCGCTCACCGCGAACGGCCAGGCGCCCGAGCGGTTCCTCGTACGGGTGAGCCGCCCGCTCCCCGACCTGTGGGCCGATCCGGACAAGATCGACCAGATCCTCGGCAACCTCCTCGAAAATGCGGTGCGCCACGGCGAGGGAACGGTCACCATCGACGTATCGCCGCACGAGAAGGGAACCGCCGTCACCGTGACCGACGAAGGCCCCGGGATCCCCGAGGAGTCGATGGGCCGCGTCTTCACCCGCTTCTGGCGGGGGAGCAAGCGCGGCGGCACCGGCCTGGGCCTCTACATCGTCAAGGGCATCGTGGAGGCGCACGGCGGCACCATCACGGTCGGCCGCGGCCCCGGCGGCGGCGCCGAGTTCCGATTTATCCTGCCCGTGAGCGCCCCGGCGTACCTCACGCAGTAGCACTGCGGAGCGTCTCGCCAGGTGGCCCACGGGCCTCCTTCACCCCCAGCGACCTTTAGACTCGTCCTTTGGCACCTTTGTGTCCTCGTGGCGAGCGTGTCGGTCGAGCGCGCCGCGCGGGGATCCACCAGCCAGCCATCGGAAGTACGGGAAGAGATGTCGGCACCGAACAAGTCGTACGACCCTGTCGAGGTCGAGGCACTGAAACCGGAAGAGATCGAGCGCATGCGGGACGAGGCGCTCGCCGCCTTCGCGTCCGCAGGCGACCTCGACGCGCTGCGTGAGGCGAAGACCGCGCACATGGGCGACCGCTCGCCCCTGGCGCTCGCCAACCGCGAGATCGGCGCGCTGCCCCCCCAGGCCAAGGCCGAGGCGGGCAAGCGCGTGGGCCAGGCCCGCGGCGCCGTGAACAAGGCCTTCGGGGCCCGCACGGTCGAGCTCGAAGCCGAGCGCGACGAGCGGGTGCTGGTCGAGGAGGCCGTGGACGTCACGCTGCCCTACGACCGCGTTCCCGCCGGAGCCCGCCACCCCCTGACCACGCTGATGGACCGCATCGCGGACATCTTCGTGGCCATGGGGTACGAGGTCGCCGAGGGGCCCGAGGTCGAGGCGGAGTGGTTCAACTTCGACGCCCTCAACTTCACGCCCGACCACCCGGCGCGCCAGATGCAGGACACCTTCTTCGTCCAGGGGCCGGAAGGCACCGAGGGCGACGAGTCCGGCGTCGTGCTGCGCACCCACACCTCCCCGGTGCAGGCGCGCTCGCTGCTGGAGCGCAAGCCCCCCGTGTACATCGTCTGCCCGGGCCGGGTGTACCGCACCGACGAGCTCGACGCGACGCACACCCCGGTCTTCCACCAGGTCGAGCTGCTCGCCGTGGACGAGGGCCTGACCATGGCCGACCTCAAGGGCACCATGGACCACATGGTCCAGGAGCTCTTCGGCGAGGGCACGACCACCCGCCTGCGCCCGCACTTCTTCCCCTTCACCGAGCCGTCCGCCGAGATGGACATGCAGTGCTACGTGTGCCGCGGCGAGTCGGTGGGCAACCCCGACCGCCCGTGCCGTACCTGCTCCAGCGAGGGCTGGATCGAGCTCGGCGGCTGCGGCATGGTCAACCCCAAGGTGCTGACCGCCTGCGGTGTGGACCCGGAGAAGTACAGCGGGTTCGCCTTCGGGTTCGGCATCGAGCGGATGCTGATGTTCCGTCACAACGTAGAAGACATGCGAGACATGGTCGAGGGTGACGTTCGCTTCACCCGGCCGTTCGGGAGTGAGATCTGATGCGCGTCCCGCTTTCCTGGCTGCGGGAGTACGTCGACCTCCCCGCGGGTGAGACCGGCCGTGACGTGGCCGCCAAGCTGGTCGACGCCGGCCTCGAGGTCGAGACCGTCGAGCAGCTCGGCGGCGGCCTCAAGGGCCCCCTCGTCGTCGGCCAGGTGCTGACCATCGAGGAGCTCGAGGGCTTCCGCAAGCCGATCCGCTTCTGCACGGTCGACGTCGGCCGGGCCAACGGCACCGGCGAGCCGCAGGAGATCGTCTGCGGCGCCCGGAACTTCTCCGTCGGCGACAAGGTCGTCGTGGTCCTGCCCGGCGCGGTGCTGCCCGGTGACTTCGCGATCGCCTCGCGCAAGACGTACGGCCGTACCTCGCACGGCATGATCTGCTCCGGCGACGAGCTGGGCATGGGCGACGACGGCACGCACGGCATCATCGTGCTGCCGCACGAGCACGAGGTCGGCACCGACGCGATCGAGCTGCTCCAGCTCGTCGACGAGGTCCTCGACATCGACATCACCCCGGACCGCGGCTACTGCATGTCCATGCGCGGTGTCGCCCGCGAGGCGGCGACCGCCTACGGCCTGCCGCTGCGCGACCCGGCGCTGCTCGACGTCCCGGCGCCGAACTCGTACGGCTACCCGGTCCAGGTCGACGACCCGGCCGGCTGCGACCGCTTCACCGCCCGTACGGTGACCGGCCTCGACCCCGACGCGCGCTCCCCGATCTGGCTCACCCGCCGCCTCCAGAAGGCCGGCATGCGCCCGATCTCGCTCGCCGTTGACATCACCAACTACGTGATGCTCGAGCTCGGCCAGCCGCTGCACGCCTACGACCGCTCGCGGATCGAGGGCGCCATCGGCGTCCGCCGCGCCGAGCAGGGCGAGAAGTTCACCACCCTCGACGGGGTCAAGCGCACGCTCGACGCCGAGGACCTGGTGATCACCGACCAGAGCGGGCCGATCGGCCTCGCCGGCGTCATGGGCGGCGCCCACACCGAGATCGCCGACTCCGTCACCGACCCGGAGACGGGCGCCGTCACCGGGACCACGGACGTCGTCATCGAGGCCGCGCACTTCGACGCCGTGTCGATCTCGCGCACCGCCCGCCGGCTGAAGCTCTCCTCGGAGGCCTCCAAGCGCTTCGAGCGGGGCGTCGACCCGCTCGCCGCCGCCGCGGCCGCGCAGCGGACCGTCGACCTGCTCGTGCTCCTCGCGGGCGGCACCGCCGAGGCCGGCGTCACCGAGTTCCTCGCCCCGGGCGCCCCGCGCACCATCGCGATGGGCGCGGACCACCCGGACCGGGTCGCGGGCATGGACTACGGCCGTGAGACCGTCGTACGCCGCCTCCAGGAGATCGGCTGCGACGTCTACGGCCAGGACGAGCTCGTCATCACCGTTCCCTCGTGGCGGCCCGACCTCGCCGAGCCCAACGACCTCGCCGAAGAGGTCATCCGGCTGGAGGGCTACGGGAACCTCCCGTCGACCCTTCCGCAGGTGCCCTCCGGCCGCGGTCTGACCGCACGGCAGCAGCTGCACCGCCAGGTCGGCCGCGCGCTGGCCGGCGCGGGCTACGTCGAGGCGCTCAGCTACCCGTTCATCGGTGAGGGCGTCTTCGACCAGCTCCAGCTGCCGGCCCACGACGCCTCCCGCCAGGTCGTCAAGCTGGTCAACCCGATCTCCGACAAGGAGCCGGCGCTGCGCACCACGCTGCTGCCGGGTCTGCTGGGGGCGCTGCGCCGCAACGACAGCCGGGGCAGCCACGACCTGGCGCTCTTCGAGACCGGTTCGGTCTTCCGGGCCGCAGCGCAGCCGGGTGTCGCCGTACGGCTGCCCGTCGACCGGCGTCCCACGGACGAGGAGATCGCCACCCTGAACGCGGCCCTGCCCGCGCAGCCGCGGTACGCCGCGGTCGTGCTGGCCGGCGCCCGCGAGCAGGCCGGCTGGTGGGGCAAGGGCCGCCCGGCCGACTGGGCGGACGCGGTGCAGGCCGCGCGCTCGCTGGCCGACCTGGCCGGCGCCGAGCTCGTCGTCCGCCAGGGCCAGTACGGCCCCTGGCACCCGGGCCGCTGCGCCGAGCTGGTCGTCACCCTGGACGGGGTGGAGACGGTCATCGGCCACGCCGGTGAGCTGCACCCGCGCGTCGTCAAGGCGATGGGCCTGCCGGCCCGCACCAGCGCGATGGAGCTCGACTTGGACCGCCTCGCGGCGGCCGGTGGCGATGCCCTCCAGGCGCCCCGGATCTCCTCCTTCCCGGTGGCGACCCAGGACGTCGCGCTGATCGTGGACGCGTCGGTTCCGGCGGCTTCCGTCGAGGCCGCGCTGCGCAAGGGCGCGGGTGAACTGCTCGAATCGCTGCGGCTGTTCGACGTGTTCACCGGTGAGCAGGTCGGTGAGGGCAAGAAGTCCCTGGCTTACGCGCTGCGATTCCGCGCTGCGGAGCGCACGCTGACGGCGGAGGAGTCCACGGCGGCCCGTGACGCGGCCGTGGCCCTGGCGGGCGAGCGGACCGGGGCGGTGCTCCGGGGCGCGTAGCGCCCGCTGCGAGGCCCGTCGAGGGGCGCATCCGGACCACCGGATGCGCCCCTCATCCGTTCGGGTGACCGGGCTGAGCGCCGATGGGTCCGGTGCCGGTTCCGCCGGGGCCCGGCGACCAACCGGGCGCCGGCGGAACCGGGACGCCGCCCGCCTGCCGTGGAGTGTCGGGCAGACAGCAGGACGGGCGGCGCGGTGACGGGTCGTCGCACTGTACGAGGGGGAGCCGACGACCCGAGCTGCCTCTTGGCGAGGCCCTTAAGTGAATCGCCGAACGGCCCGTCTACGGCAGGGTGCGTATCGCATTTATGCGCGTACACGGTTCACACCCCGTGTGAACCGCGCACCCACTAGCCTGAGAACGACGAGCCCTTGGAGCGGCCCATGCAGCCCAATGTCCTGCTCGACGCCCTTCTCGCCGAGGCGGGAATGTCCCACGCCGGACTCGCCGCGTACGTGAACCAGGCGGGCCGCACCCGCGGACTGGCCCTGCGCTACGAACACACCGCCGTCGGCCGGTGGCTGAAGGGCCAGCGGCCCCGCGGCCAGGTACCCGACCTGATCTGCGAGGTGCTCGGCGGCCGGCTGCGGCGGCCCGTCGGACTGGACGACATCGGGCTCGGCGTCCCCGGCCAGGCCGCCTCCGCGCAGGCCTCCCCGCTCAGCGGCTTCGTCGACCGGGCGGCGGCCCTGTGGCGTTCCGACGGGCAGGCCCGGCCCCAGCTGCTCACCGCCGGGGCGGTCACCGGAACCCCCGCCGTCATACCCGTCTGGGAGTGGGAGAACCCGCCCGAGGACGCCGACGTCTCCCGCGAGGGCCCGGACCGGATAGGGCCCGAGCACATCGAGATCCTGCGGGCCGCCCGTGCGCACTACGAGCTGATGTACCGCCGGGCGGGCGGGGTGGCCACCCGGGACCGCATCGTCCGCTTCCTCGGCAGCGAGACCGCTCCCATGCTGCGCGGCAGCTACCCCGACGCCCTCGGCAGGCGGCTGCACCGGGCCACCGGGTCCCTCGTGGCGGTGGCGGGGATCTGCGCGTACGACTCGGACGCGCACGGGCTCGCCCAACGCTACTTCCACCAGGCCCTGCGCCTGGCCAAGGCGAGCGGGGACCGCGGCCTCGGGGCGTACGTCATCGCGCTGATCGTCAACCAGTCCCTGCACCTGCGCGAGTACCGCCAGGCCGTGGCCTTCGCCGAGGCCGCGCTGCGCGCCGCCGGCCGGCACACCACCCCGGCGCTGGCCGCCGACCTGTATGCCATGCAGGCCAAGGCCTACGCCCAACTCGGCGACACCCGAGCCGCGTTGGCCTGCATCCGGCACGCGGAGGCGGCGGCCGAGCGGATCAGACCGGGCACCGAACCGGACGAGACCGGCTACGTACAGCCGGGGCTCGTCAACGTCCAGGTCGCCGAGGCGCTGCTCGGGCTGGGGGACCTCGCCGCCGCGCACGAGCAGGCGACCGCGGCCGTCGGCACCCCGGCGCACGACCGTGGCCGGGTGCACCGGCTGGCGATGCTGTGCGAGATCCAGCTGCGCCAGGGGGAGACGGACCGGGCGGTGGCGGCCGCGGCCGAAATGGCCGAGCGGGCCAAGGGGATGGAGTCGCTGCGGCTGCGCGACCGGTTGCGGGCGGTCCGCGAACAGCTTCTGACCAGCGGTTGTTCGGGCGCGGAGGAGACTGCACAGCTCATTGACGGGGCGCTGCGCGTTCCCCTGTGACGGCGCGAACTGCTGCCATGTTGCCACCAATCCGAACGGAAGGTGACACAGCCGTGCAGTGGACGAACCTGAGTGAGCAGACTGTGTACAAGAACCGCTGGTTCGACGTGAATCTCGCCGACGTGGAACTCCCCGACGGCCGGCACCTGGACCACTTCGTGATCCGGCTGCGCCCGGTCGCCGTCGCCACGGCCGTCAACGAGGCCAATGAGGTGCTGCTGTTGTGGCGGCACCGCTTCATCACGGACAGCTGGGGGTGGGAGCTGCCCGCCGGAGTGGTCGAGGACGGGGAGTCCGCCCCGGCCGCGGCCGCGCGGGAGATGGAGGAGGAATCGGGCTGGCGACCCGGCCCGCTCCACCACCTGATGACCGTCGAGCCGTCCAACGGGCTGACCGACGCCCGCCACCACCTCTACTGGGCGGACGGGGCCACGTACATCGGCCAGCCCGAGGACGGCTTCGAGTCCTCACGCCGCGAATGGGTCCCGCTCGCACGCGTACCCGACATGATCGCGCGCGGGGAGATCCCGGCCGCCAACATGGCGGCCGGGCTGCTGCTCCTGCATCACCTCAGGCCGGGCCGGCCGTAGGGCTCAGCCGTACGGGTAGAAGCCCGCGCCCGACTTGCGGCCCAGGCGGCCCGCGTCGACCATCCGCTGGAGCAGCGGGGGAGCGGCGTACAGGGGCTCCTTGTACTCGGCGTACATGGAGTCGGCGATCGAGGCGATGGTGTCCAGACCGATCAGGTCGGACAGCTTGAGCGGGCCCATCGGGTGGGCGCAGCCCAGCTCCATGCCGTTGTCGATGTCCTCGCGGCTCGCGATGCCGGACTCGAACATCCGGATCGCGGACAGCAGGTACGGGACGAGGAGCGCGTTGACGACGAAGCCGGAACGGTCCTGGGCGCGGACGGCGTGCTTGCCCAGCACGTCCCGCACCAGGGCCTCGGCCCGCTTGACGGTCTCCTCGCCCGTGGTGAGCGCCGGGATCAGCTCGACGAGCTTCTGCACCGGGGCCGGGTTGAAGAAGTGGATGCCGATGACCTGGTCGGGCCGCGAGGTCGCGACGGCCAGCTTCACCAGCGGGATCGAGGAGGTGTTGGAGGCCAGGATCGCGTCCGGGCGGGTGATCACCTGGTCGAGAACCTGGAAGATCTCCGTCTTGACCTGCTCGTTCTCGACGACGGCCTCGATGACGAGGTCGCGGTCGGCGAACTCGCCGAGGTCGGTGGTGAAGGTGAGGCGGGCCAGGGTGGCGTCCCGCTCCTCCTCGCTGATCTTGCCGCGTTCGGCGGCCTTCGTCAGCGAGCTGTGCAGCCGGGTGCGCCCGATCTCCAGGGCCTCGCCGGTGGTCTCGGCGACCTTCACCTCAAGACCGCTGCGGGCGCACACCTCCGCGATGCCCGCGCCCATCTGGCCGCAGCCCACTACGCCGACCCGTGTGATGTCGGTCGGGAGGGTAGAGAGGTCCGTCACTTCGTGCCTTTCGCTGCTCATCCATCGCGGGTCCCCCGGGCCTGGCAGTGGTAACTGCGTTCCGGCGCCCGCCACGCCCCCCGACGTTACCCCCGACCTTGCCCCGGGTGGCGGGCCGGGGCGGGCATGCTGGGCGGACACGAAGCGATGTCACGGAACGGAACGGAGTCGTCACATGGCGTACATCGGACGGCGGGGGCTGCTGGCGGGGGCCGCGGGGGCGCTGGCTTCGGCGGCATCGGGCCGGACGGAGCTCGCGCGGGCGGCGGCGCCCGGGCGGGACCGCGCGGCGCCGGCCGCGGAGTTCCGGGGGATGTGGATCGCCTCCGTGGCGAACGTGGACTGGCCCTCAAGGAGCGGGCTCACGGCCCGGGAGCAGCGGGCGGAGCTCCTCGGCCTCCTCGACACGGCCGTCAGGCGCCGGCTGAACGCGGTGATCCTCCAGGTCCGGCCGGCGGCCGACGCACTGTGGCCCTCGCGGCTGGAGCCGTGGTCGCAGTGGCTGACGGGCGAACAGGGGGTGGATCCGGGCTGGGACCCGCTGGGTACGGCCGTCACCGAGGCGCACCGCCGCGGGCTGGAACTGCACGCCTGGTTCAACCCGTATCGGGTGGCCAACCACACCGACCTCGACCTGCTGGCGTCCGAGCACCCGGCCAGGCTCAACCCGGACTGGACCGTGGAGTACGGCGGGAAGCTCTTCTACAACCCCGGGCTGCCCGAGGTGCGGCACTTCGTCCAGGAGGCCGTGCTCGACGCCGTCACCCGCTATCCGGTGGACGGGGTGCACTGGGACGACTACTTCTACCCGTACCCGGTCGCGGGGGAGGACTTCGACGACGACGATGCCTACGAGGAATACGGTGCGGCCTTCCGCTCCCGCGCCGACTGGCGCCGCCACAACACCGACACCCTGGTCAGCGAGATGTCCGCGCGGCTGCGCGGGCTGAGGCCCGCGGTCCGGTTCGGCGTCAGCCCCTTCGCGGTCTGGCGCAACTCCGACCGCGACCCGCTCGGTTCGGCCACGCGGGCGGGCCTCGGCACGTACGACGACCTGTACGCGGACACCCGCAAGTGGGTCACCGAGGGCTGGATCGACTACGTCGTACCGCAGGCCTACTGGCACATCGGGCACCCGACCGCCGACTACGCCGACATCGTCCCCTGGTGGGCGCGGACGGTCGCGGGCACGCAGGTGCAGCTCTACGTGGGGGAGGGGCTGTACCGCTGCGACGCGGACAGCCCCACCGCGGCCTGGCGCGACCCGGCGGAGCTGTCGAAGCACGTCCGGTTCGCCCGCGGGTATCCACAAGTCCGCGGCCACGTCTACTTCTCGGCGAAGCAGGTGGCCGCGGACCGCAACGGAGCGATGGCCCGGGTGGTGGCCGACCACTACGGCTCGGCGGTGCCCCCGCGCTGATCCATGGCCCGCTCAGCGCCTGCTCGGTGCCGCCCGGTGCCCGTTCGGTGCTCGTTCAGTGCTCGCTCTCTGCGGGGTGGCGGACCGTGCAGTCGGGTCCGGGAGCCATCAGGGCCTCGTGGCCGTCCTGGAAGCGGACCCGGTACGGCGGAGTTCCGTTTTCGCCCAGGACCTGGGTGATCTCGCCCACCTTGTCGTGCTGTCCGACGATCCTGCCGTGCTGCACCAGCTGGTCGCCCTCGGTCGCGCGCATAACTGACCTCCTCGGTGGCGGTCCGATCCGGTGCTAGCAGTTTAGATCGCTCCGGACCTATTTGACCCGTTGGGTCACGGCGATGCAGACGAGGACCGCGCAGGCGGCCACGGGAGCGGCGGGCGACAGCCGCTCGCCGAGGAGCGCCACCGACCAGACCAGGGTCAGCAGCGGCTGGGCGAGCTGGAGCTGGCTGGCCCGCGGCGCGCCGATCTCTGCCATGCCCCGGTACCAGACGTAAAGGCCGAGGAAGGTGGAACCCGCCGCCGCCCACACCAGGCCGGCCACGCCGTGGCCGGTCAGGTGCACCGGCTCGTACGCGAGCCCCAGCGCGGAGCCGGCGAGGCTCAGGGGCAGGCACAGCACCAGCGCCCAGCCGATCACCTGCCAGCCGGGCAGCGTCCGGGCGAGGCGGCCGCCCTCGGTGTAGCCGGCGGCGCACACCAGCAGCGCGGCGAACAGGTAGGCGTCGCCGGCCGAGAGCGAACCGCCGCTCTGCGCCACCGTGAACCCGATGACCACGGCCGCCCCGGCCAGGGCGGCCGCCCAGAACCGGCGCGAGGGCCGGGCCCCGGTGCGCAGCGCGGACAGGGCGGCCGTGGTCAGCGGCAGCAGCCCGACCACCACGGCCGCGTGCGAGGTCGTGGAGGTGGTCAGTGCGAGCGTGGTGAGCAGGGGGAAGCCGACGACCACCCCGGCCGCGACGACGGCCAGCCCCGCCCAGTGCTCGCGCGCGGGCGGCGGGACCCGGCACGCCAGCAGGAAGGCGCCGGCGATGACGGCCGCGAGGGCACTGCGCAGGGCGACCAGCGACCAGGGTCCGAAGCTCTCCAGGCCCCAGGCGGTGGAGGGGAAGGTCAGGGAGAAGGCGATCACCCCGAGCAGGGCGAGGGCGGTGCCGCGGCGTCCGGACGTGCGGGCGCCCGACGCGTGTTCCCCGGACGTGCGGCCCCGGGGACCCTCGACCGCTATCGTCACCGGAGCGGTAGCGCTATTCTGTGCTGTCATGTATGAGCGTAGCAGTGTGGCAGAACTGGCCGATTGCCTCCGGTCCGAGCTCAACCGCTACTCCGTAGGTGGAAAGCTCCCGTCGAGCCGGGCCCTGGTCGAGCGCTACCGGGTCAGCCCCGTCACCGTCTCCCGCGCCCTCGCGCAGCTCGCCGCCGAGGGTCTGGTCGTCACCAGGCCCGGCGCCGGGGTCTTCCGCGCCCGCCCGCGTACGTCGGCGCCCGCGCCCGGGGACACCTCCTGGCAGGAGGTCGCCCTCAGCGTGGAAGGGGCCGGGGAGGTCGTCCCGCGTTCCGTGGACGCCACCGGGGTGCTGACCACGCTGGCCGCGCCGCCGCCCGGGGTGATCGAACTCAACAGCGGCTACCTGCACCCCTCGCTCCAGCCCGAGCGGGCCATGGCGGCCGCGCTGGCCCGGGCCGGGCGGCGGCCCGGAGCCTGGGGGCGGCCGCCCGTCGAGGGGCTGCCCGAGCTGCGCGACTGGTTCGCCCGGGAGATCGGCGGATCGGTCGTCGCCGCCGACGTCCTGGTCACCGCGGGCGGGCAGAGCGCGCTGTCCACCGCCCTGCGGGCGCTCGCCCCGCCCGGGGCGCCGATCCTGGTGGAGTCCCCGACCTACCCCGGGCTGCTGGCCATCGCTCGCGCTTCCGGCTGTCGGCCCGTGCCGGTCCCGGTGGACACCGACGGGGTCCGGCCGGAGCTGCTCGCCGCCGCGTTCGAAGCGACCGGGGCACGGGTCTTCGTGTGCCAGCCGCTGTTCCAGAACCCGACCGGGACGGTACTGGCCCCCGGGCGGCGGGCCGAGGTGCTGCGGATCGCCCGGGCCGCCGGGGCCTTCGTCGTCGAGGACGACTACGCGCGCGCCCTGGCCCACGAGGACGCCGGGCCGCTGCCCGCGACACTGGCCGCCGAGGACGCCGACGGGGTGGTGGTGCACGTCCGGTCCCTGACCAAGGCCACCTCGCCCAGCCTGCGGGTGGGCGCCCTCGCGGCCCGCGGACCGGTGGTCGACCGGCTGCGCGCCATCCAGGTCGTGGACAGCTTCTTCGTGCCCCGGCCGCTCCAGGAGGCCGCCCTGGAGCTGGTCGGCGCACCGGCCTGGCCGCGCCACCTGCGGACCGTGGCCGCGGAGCTGCGCCACCGGCGGGACGTGCTCGCGGGAGCCCTGCGACGGGAGCTGCCCGGGCTCGAACTGCCGCACCTGCCCTCGGGCGGCTACCAGTTGTGGGTGCGGCCGGCCGGCGGCGAGGACGACGCGGGCTACACGGCGGCGGCCCTGCGCGCCGGGGTCGCGGTCGCGCCCGGCCGCCCGTACTTCTGCGCCGAACCGCCGGGTCCGTTCGTACGGCTGAGCTTCGCGGGGGTTTCGGGCCCCGGGGAACTGGTGGAAGCGGTCCGGAGGCTGAAGGCGGGCCCGGCGGAGGGGCTCGCGGGCGGGCCGGCGCACGGCCTCGGCCCAGACGCTTGACCCCGTGCGCCGCGCGGCCCACCATCACCGCATGCATGTTCGGGTTTCGCTCGTCGCGGCAGCCCGCAGTTCCTCGCTGCTCGCCGAGCGCTTCGACGACGACCGGCCGCTGGACGGGCCCGGCCGCCGGTCGGTGGAGCACGCCGCTCACGGGCTCGTGCCGCTGGGCGCGGCCGAGCTGCGCTACTGCTCGCCGACCCCGCGCAGCCGGGCCACCGGCGAGGCCCTCGGGTACGCGCCCCTCGCCCAGCCCGCGCTCCGCGAGTGCGACATGGGCCGCTGGCGGGGGCTGACCCTCGCCGAGGTGACCGCCCGCGAACCAGGGGCGGTCGACCTCTGGCTCACCGACCCGCGGGCCGCCCCGCACGGCGGGGAGCCGCTGCTCGCCTTCATCTCCCGCATCGGCGGCTGGCTGGACACCAGGCCGGCCGACGACGGGGGCCGGATCGTGGCGGTGGCGGAGCCCTCGGTGGTCCGTGCGGCCCTGGTCTACGCGCTGAAGGCGCCACCGCTGACCTACTGGAACGTGGACGTCAGGCCGCTGTCCACGGTGACCCTGACGGGCTGGTCGGGGCGCTGGCACCTCTCCCTCCAGGCGCCGGTGTAAATCGGTTGAACCCCCCACGGCTCCCTCCTAGCCTGCGGCGATGACCGAAATGAAGATCACCACGCTTGCGGAGCGGCCCGAACTGGCGGCCCGGCTCTGGGACATGCAGGACTCGTGGCCCGAGTTCGCCCAGCACGACTCGCTGGCCTGGCTGCTGTATCCGCGGATGGTGGCCGAGTTCCCGGAATACGTGCTGATCGCCACGGACGGCGACGCGGTGGTGGCCCGCGGCTTCAGCCTGCCCTTCGCGCAGCACGCGCCGGAGCGTGACGGGGTGCTGCCCGCGCAGGGCTGGGACCGGATCCTGATGTGGGCCTTCTCCGACCGCCGGCGCGGGGTCGAGCCCGACACCGTGAGCGCCATCGAGATCAGCGTCGCCAGCGGCCGGCAGGGCGAGGGCCTGTCCGGCCTGATGCTGGCCGCGATGCGGGAGAACGCCCGTGCCCGGGGCTTCGCCGAGGTGGTGGCTCCCGTCCGGCCCAGCGGGAAGCCGGCCGAGCCGGACACCTCGATCCACGAGTACGCGTACCGGACCCGTGAGGACGGCCTCCCGCACGACCCCTGGCTGCGCGTCCACGTCCGGGCGGGCGGGGTCATCGACTCGGTGGCCCCGCTCTCGATGACGATCACCGGCTCGCTCGCCCAGTGGCGGGACTGGACGGGGCTACCCTTCGACGCGCCCGGCCCGGTCCACGTCCCGGGCGCCCTGGCACCCGTCCGCTGCGAACCGGAACAGGGCTACGCGGTCTATGTGGAGCCGAACGTCTGGGTCCGTCACCGGCTCGGCTGACGAGCGGGGTCGGCCGGCCCGCCTCCGCGCGACGGCGGCCCGTCGGCCGCCGTACCGCCCGTGGGCCTGGAAGGGCGCGGAGATCTTTGCATAAAAGTGCGCCGGTACGTATAGTCATGCCATCGATGAGGAGGTCCGATGGTGGTACGTGCAGCGGTGGCCGGAGCGAGTGGATATGCGGGCGGTGAACTGCTGCGCCTGCTGCTCTCGCACCCCGAGGTGGAGATCGGTGCGCTGACCGGCAACTCCAACGCCGGACAGCTCCTCGGCTCCCTGCAGCCGCACCTCGTGCCGCTCGCGGGACGGACCCTGGAGGCGACCAGCGCCGAGGTCCTCGCGGGCCGGGGCCGTCGGCACGATGTCGTCTTCCTCGCGCTCCCGCACGGCCAGTCCGCCGCCGTCGCCGCCCAGCTCGGCGAGGACGTCCTCGTCATCGACGTGGGCGCCGACCACCGGCTCAAGAACGCGGCCGACTGGGACAGGTTCTACGGCGCCCCGCACGCCGGGACCTGGCCGTACGGGCTGCCCGAGCTGCCCGGCGCGCGCGCCGCGCTGCAGGGCGCCAAGCGGATCGCCGTCCCCGGCTGCTTCCCCACCGCCGTCACCCTCGCGCTGTTCCCCGCCTACCAGGCGCGACTCGCCGAGCCGGAGGCCGTGATCGTCGCGGCCACCGGCACCTCGGGGGCCGGCAAGGCACTCAAGACGCACCTGCTCGGCGCCGAGGTCATGGGCAGCGTCACCCCGTACGGCGTGGGCGGCGGCCACCGGCACACCCCCGAGATGGTGCAGAACCTGTCCCCGCTCGCGGGCACCGAGGTCAGCGTGTCGTTCACACCGACCCTCGTCCCCATGGCCCGCGGCATCCTCGCCACCTGCTCCGCCAAGGCCCTCCCCGGCACCACCGCCGAGTCGCTGCGCGCCGCCTACGAGAAGGCGTACGCCGACGAGCCCTTCGTGCATCTGCTGCCCGAGGGCCAGTGGCCCTCCACCAAGTCCGTCCACGGATCCAACGCCGTTCACCTCCAGGTCGCCTACGACGAGTCCGCGCAGCGCATCATCGCGATCAGCGCCATCGACAACCTGGCCAAGGGCACCGCCGGCGGCGCCGTACAGAGCATGAACATCGCCCTCGGGCTCCACGAGAGCCTGGGTCTTTCCACGATCGGAGTGGCACCGTGAGCGTCACGGCAGCACAGGGATTCACCGCGGCCGGCATCGCCGCCGGGATCAAGGCCAACGGCAACCCGGACCTCGCCCTCGTGGTCAACAACGGGCCGCGGCTGTCCGCGGCGGGCGTCTTCACCTCCAACCGCGTCAAGGCTGCTCCCGTGCACTGGTCCGAGCAGGTCCTGCGCGGCGGCGCGGTCGGCGCGGTCGTCCTCAACTCCGGCGGTGCCAACGCCTGCACCGGCCCCAAGGGCTTCCAGGACACCCACGCCACCGCCGAGAAGGCGGCCGAGGTCCTGACCGGGCAGGGTCCGGGCGCGGACTTCAACGCCGGCGAGATCGCGGTCGCGTCCACCGGCCTGATCGGCGTCCTGCTCCCCATGGACAAGCTGCTCCCGGGCATCGAGACCGCCGCGGCCGCCCTGTCGGCGGACGGCGGCGAGGCCGCGGCCATCGCCATCAAGACCACCGACACCGTGCACAAGACGGCCGCCGTCTCCCAGGGAGGCTGGACCGTCGGCGGCATGGCCAAGGGTGCGGGCATGCTCGCCCCGGGCCTGGCCACCATGCTCGTCGTCCTCACCACCGACGCCGACGTGGACAGTCCCACCCTCGACCGGGCGCTGCGCTCCGCCACCCGCACCACCTTCGACCGGGTCGACTCCGACGGCTGCATGTCCACCAACGACACGGTGCTGCTGCTCGCCTCCGGGGCCTCCGGCCGGGTACCCGCCTACGAGGCGTTCGCCGAAGCCGTACGCACCGTCTGCGACGACCTCGCCCGCCAGCTGATCGGCGACGCCGAGGGGGCCAGCAAGGACATCCGCATCGAGGTGATCGGCGCGGCCAGCGAGGACGACGCGGTCGAGGTCGGCCGCTCCATCGCCCGCAACAACCTGCTCAAGTGCGCCATCCACGGCGAAGACCCGAACTGGGGCCGGGTGCTCTCCGCCATCGGCACCACCGGGGCCGCCTTCGACCCGGACCGGCTGAACGTCGCGATCAACGGCGTCTGGGTCTGCAGGAACGGCTCGGTCGGCGAGGACCGCGACCTGGTGAGCATGAAGGACCGGGAGGTCCGCATCACCGCCGACCTGTCCACCGGCGGCGAATCCGCCGTCATCTGGGCCAACGACCTGACCGCCGAGTACGTCCACGAGAACAGCGCGTACAGCTCATGAGCACCGCCAGGAAGCACACCGCTCTGCCCAAGGCGGAGATCCTCATCGAAGCACTGCCGTGGCTCACCCGCCACAACGGCAAGGTGGTCGTCATCAAGTTCGGCGGCAACGCCATGATCGACGACGACCTCAAGGCCGCCTTCGCCCAGGACGTGGTCTTCCTGCGCCAGGCCGGCCTCAAGCCCGTCGTGGTGCACGGCGGCGGCCCCCAGATCAACGCCCAGCTCGACAAGCAGGGCCTGATCAGCGAGTTCAAGGCGGGCCTGCGCGTCACGACCCCGGAAGCCATGGACGTCGTACGGATGGTCCTGGCGGGCCAGGTCCAGCGCGAGCTGGTCGGCCTGCTCAACCAGCACGGGCCGCTCGCCGTCGGCCTGACCGGCGAGGACGCCCACACCATCACCGCCACCAAGCACAGCCCGGAGATCGACGGCGAGCTCGTCGACATCGGGCGGGTCGGCGAGATCACCGCCATCGACACCGGCGCGATCGAGGCGCTGCTGGCGGACGGCCGGATCCCGGTCATCTCCTCCATCGCGCGCAGCGCAGACGACCACCACGTGTACAACGTGAACGCGGACACGGCGGCCGCGGCGCTGGCCGCCGCGCTCGGCGCCGAGACGCTGATGGTCCTCACCGACGTCGAGGGCCTCTACGCGGACTGGCCCAACAGTGACGAGGTCATCAGCCGGCTCACCGTCAGCGAGCTGGAGAAGCTGCTGCCCGAGCTGTCCAGCGGCATGGTGCCCAAGATGCAGGGCTGTCTGCACGCCGTCCGGGGCGGCGTCAGTACCGCACGGGTGATCGACGGACGGGTCCAGCACTCCATCCTGCTGGAAATCTTCACGGACGAGGGAATCGGCACGATGGTCGTGCCCGACGAGCCGCAAGGGGGAACGCAGTGACCGGCGATCAGGTGACCGCCCATCAGGAGACCGGCAACCAGCGGTACGGCGCCCGTTGGCAGGGCGCGCTGACCAACAACTACGGCACCCCGGCCCTCGCCCTCGTGCGCGGTGAGGGCGCCCAGGTCTGGGACGCGGACGGCAAGCAGTACACCGACTTCGTCGGCGGCATCGCGGTCAACGCCCTCGGTCACGCCCACCCGGCGATCGTCGCGGCCGTGACCGGCCAGATCTCGACGCTGGGCCACGTCTCCAACCTCTACGCCTCCGAACCGGTCATCGCGCTCGGCGAGCGGCTGCTCCAGCTCTTCGGCCGCCCCGGCAAGGTCTTCTTCTGCAACTCCGGCGCGGAGGCGGTCGAAGCCGCCTTCAAGATCGGCAGGCTGACCGGTCGTACCCACATGGTCGCCACCACGGGCGGATTCCACGGCCGGACCATGGGCGCCCTCGCGCTCACCGGCCAGCCGAAGAAGCAGGACCCCTTCCTGCCGCTGCCCGGTGACGTCACGCACGTCCCCTACGGCGACGCCGAGGCCCTGCGCGCCGCCGTCACCGAGCAGACCGCGCTCGTCGTCATCGAGCCCGTCCAGGGCGAGAACGGTGTCGTCGTCCCGCCCGCGGGGTACCTGACGGCCGCCCGCGAGATCACCCGCGCCACCGGCACCCTCCTCGTCCTCGACGAGGTGCAGACCGGCATCGGCCGGTGCGGCCAGTGGTTCGAGCACCAGGCCCACGAGGGCGTCGAGCCCGACCTCGTCACCCTCGCCAAGGGGCTCGGCGGCGGTCTGCCCATCGGTGCCGTCGTCGCCTTCGGCCCGGCCGCGGACCTGCTCCAGCCCGGCCAGCACGGCACCACCTTCGGCGGCAACCCGGTGGCCTGCGCCGCCGGCCTCGCCGTCATCGACACCATCGCGACCGAAGGCCTGCTCGACCGGGTCAAGGCGCGCGGCGAGCGGCTGCGCTCCGGAATCGAGTCTTCCGCCCATCCGCTGGTCTCCCACGTCCGCGGTGCGGGCCTTCTGCTGGGTATCGTGCTGACCGAGCCCCTCGCACCCCAGGTGCAACAGGCGGCTCAGGACGCCGGCTACCTGGTCAACGCGCCCGCCCCCGACGTCGTACGGCTCATGCCCCCGTACGTACTGTCCGAGGCCGAGGCGGACGCGTTCCTCCGGGACCTGCCCGGCATCCTCGACGCAGCCAACGGGGACGGATCCGGAGAATGAGACGACGATGAGTCAGGCGCAGGACAACGAGGACTGGGGGTCCCCCCGGACGGAGTCTGGGGGAGGGCAGGCCGTCCCGCAGACCCGCACCGCCCGCCACCGCCGGATCGTGGACATCCTCAACCGGCAGCCGGTCCGCTCCCAGAGCCAGCTGGCCAAACTGCTCGCCGACGACGGGCTGAGCGTCACCCAGGCGACGCTCTCCCGGGACCTCGACGAGCTGGGCGCGGTCAAGATCCGCAACACCGGCGGCGAGCTGATCTACGCGGTGCCCAGCGAGGGCGGCTTCCGGACCCCGCAGGCCCCGCTCGGCGAGTCCGCGAAGGAGGAGCGCATGCGGCGCCTCTCCGGGGAGCTGCTGATCTCGGCGGAGGCGTCGGCGAACCTCGTGGTCCTGCGCACCCCGCCGGGTGCGGCGCAGTTCCTCGCCTCCGCGATCGACCAGGCCGAACTCCGCGAGATCCTGGGCACGATCGCGGGCGACGACACCCTGATGCTGATCAGCCGCGACCCCGCGGGCGGCCAGGCGCTGGCCGACCACCTCCTGCGCCTGGCGCAGAAGGAGGGCTGACCCGCCTCCTGGCCCTGTCGTCACAGTGGCGCCTGGCCGACGCCACTGTGACGACAGGACCTAGTACCGGGTCACGGCCAGGGCCCCGGACTCCGTGCCGATCGCGATGTGGGGGCGGCGGCGCGGGTCCGCCCAGCGCAGGATCTCCCGCATGGCCCCCTCCGGTACGGACACGCAACCGGCCGTCGCGCCCTTACCGTTGACGTGCAGGAAGATTCCCGCGCCCCGGCCGCGCACGGGCTCGGCGTAGTTGAAGGCGATGAGCAGCGCGTGCGCGTACTGCTTCTCGTACGTCACCAGGTGCTCTGCCTCGCCCGGCGCGCAGTCCGCGGGCAGCGGCTCCACCCAGCGGTTGTAGCTGGCGGACGCGTTGTCCTGGCACCACCACGAACGGTCCGTCACCCGCCGGTAGGAATAGGCCGTCCCGGCCGGTGCGCGCCGGATTCCGAAGGCGTACGGGAGCTCGTACAGGCCCGCCGGTGTGGTGTCGGTGCCCTGGGTCCGGGTCGTTCCCTCGGTCAGCCCTCTCGCCCCGAAGCGGGCGTCCGCGCTCCCCGCCTGGTACCAGTGCCCCGCCCGCCGGTCCCACCAGGTCAGCCGCCCGGTCGTGGAGCCGGGAGCGGGCGCGACGGCGGTGATCAGCTGACTTCCGCCGCCGGTGTCGGCGAGACGGCCGGGCAGCGGGGGACTTTGGACGCCCTGCGGGAGCAGGGTGGTGACGATCGTTACGCCGGTGACGAGAGCGGTACGCAGCACATGTCAGACGGTACGGGGCGGAAGGGGCAGGGGCAGCGCAGGCAGGCCGTCGAGGCTCGTTCCGATGAAGTCCTTCTTCTCGCAGTACTCGGCGAACTCCTCGTCCGTCTTGCGGCCGAAGTACTCCGAGTGGAGGGTGCGCTCGCCCTGGTACTCCATCAAGGGAACGGCGTACCCGCACACATCGGCGATCCGGCGCGCGCGGACGACGATGACCGCGCGGGCGGACGGCCCGTCGGCCCCGCCGAACAGGGCGATCAGCCCGCCCCAGCGGGGGTCGTCGCGGAAGACCGCCTCGCCCTCGCCGTGGATGCGCACGATGTGGGGCGGGCCGGAGAACGCGCACCACATCAGGGTGATCCGGCCGTTCTCGCGGACGTGCGCGATGGTCTCGGCGCCGCTGCCGCCGAAGTCCAGGTAGGCGAGGGTCTGTTCGTCGATGACGACGAGGGTGCCGGCGCGGCCCTTGGGCGACAGGTTGACGTGCCCGTCACCCGCGAGCGGGGCGGTCGCCGTGAAGAAGACCGGCTGCTCCTCGATGAAGGTGCGCAGCCGGCCGTCTATGCGTTCGTATAGCTTTCCCATGACGATCAGTATCCGCTCATGCCGCATTCCACGCGGGGAATTCCGAGCTGGGAGCGCATCCATCGTCTGGCGTGGTCGGTGGCCAGCCCCGTGCAACGGTCCAGCAGGGCGCCGACCTCCGGGTCCCGGGCCGGCAGGCACATCGGCCCTTTGGCGGGCCACAGGCCCTGGATGTGCTGCGCGGCGAGGCGCCGCAGGCCCGGGTCCCCGTCCGCCTGCAGCTCCACGGCGGCCCGCAGCCACGCCACGCCACCCTGCGCGTACAGCAGCCGGTACGCGGCCCGGCGGGTGTGGACCGGCCGCTCGGGAGCGGTGCGGGCCAGCAGCCAGGCGGCGGGCAGCCGCCCGGCTCCGGGACGCAGGCCCAGGGAGACCTCGCGGGCCACGGCGGGCATCGGGTCGTCCAGCAGCGGCCGCAGCAGCTCGTGGTCGGCGGCCTCCAGCAGCCGCAGCCCGCCCACGGCTGCGGCCCGCACCGCACCGGCGGGGTGCTCCAGCAGCGCGTGCAGCAGCGGTGCGTCCGCGGGACCGGCGCACTCGGCGAAGCCGGTCACGGCGTACGGCGTCACCCGGGCCGGGTCCTCCACCAGAGCGCGGGAGACGGCGTACGGGTCGTCACCGCCCTGCCGGACCAGCCAGCGGGCGCACGCCCGGACCGTGCCGGAGCGGTCGGCGAGGTGTTCCACGGCCTCCGCCGCACGCCCGGCCGCGCGCAGGGCGGTGACCCCGCCGGCCCTGACCATCGGAAGGCGCCCGGCCAGGAGGTCGTCGATCGCCGCGTCGTCCGGCCCGCCGGCCGCCATGGCCGCCAGGGCGGCGTCCGCCCAGATCCGGCTCGTCACCTGGTCCCGCTCCTCGCGGGCCCGCGCGGCGAGTTCCCGTACGCCGGTCCGGCCGCCCGCCGCCGTCAGCCGGGCGGCGAACCGCCGGGCCGGCAGGTCGGCCCCGAGGCTCAGGTGGTTCAGGACGGCGTCACGCTGCTCGCCGGTCAGCGAGTTCGGGCTCCACGTCGTCGAGGGCCGCCCGGGGCGCCACCACGCGGCGAGCAGGGAGTACCGGCCGCTCACGGCGGCCTCCAGCTGTTCCAGCGCCCAGGCGCCGTGCTCGCGTCGGCCGAGGCGGAGGATGAGCGGGGCGAGCGTGATCAGCGCGGCGACGGGGTTCTCGGCCACGATCCTGCCGAGCACCCGCCGGGCGCGGCTCCGTACGGCGGGGACCCAGTCGGCGCACCGGATCACGACGAGCTGCGGCGGCGGGCGCCGCCACGCGCTCAGCGCGGACTCGCGGACCCGTCCGTCGGGGTCGCACAGGCGGGCCTCGATCCGTTTGCTCCGCGGGGCCCCGCCGGGCCGGGAGCAGTCGTGCCGCACCTCCTCGTCGAAGGCGATCCAGGCCTCCGGCCCGCTCCGGAACAGCATGCCGACGGCGACGGCGGGGTCCCTTCTCAGCAGCACCGCCACCGCGGCCCGCCCCCGGTCCGTGTCCCGTCCCAAGTCCCACACGTGCCCTCCCCGGATGTCCGGCGCTGATCGTAGGCGGCCGGAACGGGCGGCGCCCTCGATATACGAGCTGGTCAAGGGGCGGTGGGCATCGCGATTGACGAAACATACGGAGTACTGCATAATTATGCTTGCCGCTGACCCGCCACCACCCCACCACCAAGAGGTCCCCGGTCGCTTCTCGGAGGTCCCGGCCCGCCGGGGCCTCGCCCCGAGCCGTAACGCGCAGTACGAGTACGGCCTCCCCGTTACCTCCGCGGCGGGGAGGCCGTTGCACACCCGAAGCCATGCAGTCTTGAGGAGCAGTAGCTGTGAGCAGCAACAACGGTGACGTCCGGCTCTGGGGCGGGCGCTTCGCCGACGGCCCTGCCGAGGCCCTCGCGAAGCTGTCCGCGTCGGTCCACTTCGACTGGCGCCTCGCGCCGTACGACATCACGGGCTCACGGGCCCACGCCCGCGTGCTGCACAAGGCGGGCCTGCTCACGCCCGAAGAGCTCGAACGCATGATCGCCGGCCTCGGTCAGCTCGAAGCCGATGTGGCGGACGGCTCCTTCACCGGCACCGTCGCCGACGAGGACGTGCACACCGCCCTGGAGCGCGGCCTGCTGGAGCGGCTCGGCCCCGACCTCGGCGGCAAGCTGCGGGCCGGCCGGTCCCGCAACGACCAGGTGGCCACCCTCTTCCGGATGTACCTGCGCGACCACGCCCGGATCATCGGCGGCCTGGTCGCCGACCTCCAGGACGCGCTGGTCGGTCTCGCCGAGAGCCACGCGGACGTGGCGATGCCCGGCCGGACCCACCTCCAGCACGCGCAGCCCGTGCTCTTCGCGCACCACGTACTGGCCCACGTGCAGTCCCTGTCCCGGGACGCGGAGCGATTGCGCCAGTGGGACACTCGCACCGCGGTCTCCCCGTACGGCTCGGGGGCCCTCGCCGGTTCCTCGCTGGGCCTGGACCCGGAGGCGGTCGCCGCGGACCTGGGCTTCGAGCGCGGCTCGGTCGGCAATTCGATCGACGGCACGGCCTCGCGCGACTTCGTCGCCGAGTTCGCCTTCGTCACCGCGATGATCGGGATCAACCTGTCCCGGATCGCGGAGGAGATCATCATCTGGAACACGAAGGAGTTCTCCTTCGTGACCCTGCACGACGCCTTCTCGACCGGGTCGTCGATCATGCCGCAGAAGAAGAACCCGGACATCGCGGAGCTGGCGCGCGGCAAGTCGGGCCGCCTCATCGGCAACCTGACCGGCCTGCTCGCCACGCTCAAGGCGCTGCCGCTGGCGTACAACCGGGACCTCCAGGAGGACAAGGAGCCCGTCTTCGACTCCTGTGACACCCTCGAGGTCCTGCTGCCCGCCTTCACCGGGATGATGGCCACCCTCACGGTCAACCGGGAGCGGATGGAGGAGCTGGCCCCGGCGGGCTTCTCGCTCGCCACCGACATCGCGGAGTGGCTGGTCAAGCAGGGTGTGCCGTTCCGGGTGGCGCACGAGGTGGCCGGCGAGTGCGTCAAGGTCTGCGAGGTGCTCGGGATCGAGCTGGACGAGCTGACGGACGAACAGTTCGCGAAGATCTCGGAGCACTTGACCCCCGAGGTCCGGACCGTGCTGAACGTCAAGGGTGCGCTGGCCTCGCGGAGCGGCCGGGGCGGCACCGCCCCGTCGGCGGTCGCCGTCCAGCTGACCGAGCTGAAGGCGGACCTGGTCATCCAGCACGCCTGGGCAGCCCACAAGCAGTAGACGCCGTGCCCGCAGGGGCGGGAGGAGCCGGCCGGCTCCTCCCGCCCCTGCGGCATGACGGGGAACCGGCCGGCGACGGTGACCGGGAACGGCCGGTCACCGTCCACGGCCGCCCTTCCGGGGGCAGACGGCCTCCGCCCACTGCGCCAGCGCGTCGAAGTCCGTCCGGGTCAGCCCGATCCGTTCGTCGATCCTCATGAGCAGTGCCCGCGCCGGGTGCAGCCGGTCGACGTACTCGTGGTCCATGGCCGTGATGTCGTCGTCGATCCAGGCGAAGGGCCGGGACCCCGCGTACTCCAGGACGTACTGCGTCTTCCAGAAGGTGCCGCGCGGCGCCCGGCCGTGCATCACCGGCCAGTCGACGAAGGGGAGCCTCGGCAGGCCCAGGTGCGGGCCTATCCAGTCGTTGGCCTCGTCCTTCCACGTCGTGGCCCAGACCAGCTCGTACGCGTCGGCCAGTGCGAGCAGCTCCGGGCCGTGGCCGGGATTGAGCCAGACCCGCAAGGGCTTCGCGCTCTCGGCCGAAGTCCAGCCCGTGGGCCGCATGCGGTGGGTGGTGTACCCCTCGGGGTGGCGCCGGGGCTTGGCCGCGTAGGGGTTCAGCGGTCCGTCGACGTCGATCAGCAGCAGCGGCTTCATCGGCTTCATCTCGGCAGGATTCCTTTCAGGCTGCACGTGCGCAGCCCATTTGTCGATCGAATGAGACAGTGGCGTCTCATTCGGGTTATGCTTGTCTCATGGCCATGGATCGTGACCAGGTGCTCCGCGACGCGGCAGCCCTGCTTTCCCGCAAGTCGACCGCCACGATGGACGAGGTCGCCCGCGCCGCCGGGATCGGGCGGGCGACCCTCCACCGGCACTTCGCCGGGCGCGACGCCCTCGTACGGGCCCTCGAAGACCTCGGTATCCGCGAGTTCGAGGTGGCCTTCGACAACGCCCGCCTGGACGAGGGGAGCGCGGTCGACGCGCTGCGCAGGCTCGTTGCGGAGACCGAGCCCAATGCCGGGCTGCTGGCCTTCCTCGTCACCGAGAACCAGCTGTTCGAAGGCGACCAGGTCAACGAGGGATGGGCCCGTCTCGACGCCCGCGTCGGGGCGCTCTTCCGGCGCGGCCAGGCCGAGGGTGACATCCGGATCGACCTGAGCCCCGCCTGGCTCACCGAGGCCCTCTACGGCCTCATCGGCACCTGCGCCTGGGCCGTCATGGACGGCCGGGTCGCGGCCAAGGACTTCCAGTACATGATCATCGAGCTGCTGCTCGGTGGCGCGCGACGGAGCGTGGAGTGATGAGCGGTACCGAACAGCTCGACCGGCAGACGGAGGTGGAGGGGAAGAGCCCCGGGCGCTGGCTGGCGCTCTGCGTCCTCGTGCTGGCCGTGCTGCTGGTCGCGGTGGACGCCACCGTACTCGGTCTCGCCACCCCGTCCCTGTCCGAGGACCTGGAGCCCTCCGGCACCCAGCTGCTGTGGATCGGCGACATCTACTCCTTCGTCATCGCCGGGCTGCTCGTCTCCATGGGCTCCCTCGGCGACCGCATCGGCCGCAAGAAGCTGCTGCTGGCCGGTGCCACGGCCTTCGGCGCCGTCTCCGTCCTGGGCGCCTACGCGACCAGCCCCGAGATGATGATCGTCGCCCGGGCCCTGCTCGGCGTGGCCGGCGCGACCCTGATGCCGTCCACCCTCGCGCTGATCCGCAACATCTTCCACGACGCCGGGGAGCGCAGCCTCGCCATCGGTATCTGGGGCGCCACCGCCTCCGCCGGCGCCGCCGTCGGCCCGGTCGTCGGCGGGGCCCTGCTCCAGCACTTCTGGTGGGGCTCGGTCTTCCTCATCAACCTGCCCGTGATGATCGTCCTGGTCCTCGTCGGCATCAGACTGCTGCCCGAGTCGAAGAACCCGGTCGCCGGACCCTGGGACCTGGTCAGCGTCGGCCTGTCGCTCATAGGCGTCATCGGCGTCGTGTACGCCGTCAAGGAAGTCGCCACCCACGGCGCGACCCGGGGCGTCTGGGCGGCCGCCGTCATCGGCGCCGCGTGCCTGTACGCCTTCGTGCGCCGCCAGTTCACCCTGCCGTCCCCGCTGCTCGACATGCGGCTCTTCAAGCACCGCGGTTTCTCCGGCGCGGTCCTCGCCGACCTGCTCACCGTCTTCGGCCTGTCCGGGCTGGTCTTCTTCCTCTCCCAGTTCCTCCAGCTCGTACAGGGCCGCGACCCGCTGGAGGCGGGCCTGGCCGAACTGCCCGCCGCCATCGGCGCGGTGGCCACCGGCCTGGTCGCCGGGCGGTACGCCCGCCGGCACTCCGTACGGTCCGTCGTCGCCGGCGGTCTCGCCGCCATCGGCCTGGCCCTCGCCGTGCTCACCTTGATCCACAAGGAGACGGCCTACCCGCTGCTCGGCGCGGCCCTGCTCTTCGTCGGCCTCGGCGCCGGCTTCTCCTTCACCGTCACCGCCGACGTCATCCTCTCCAGCGTGCCCAAGGAACAGGCCGGTTCGGCATCGGCCGTCTCCGAGACGGCGTACGAACTCGGCGCCGCCCTCGGTATCGCCCTGCTCGGCTCCATCGTGACCGGCGTCTACCAGGGCTTCACCGCCCCGGACTCCGTCGCCGCGCCCGTCGCCGGCGCCGCCCACGAATCCCTCGGCGGAGCCGTAGACGTGGCCAGGTCGCTGGATCCGCACACCGCCGAGGTGATGGTCGGCGCCGCCCAGGAGGCCTTCGTGGACGGGCTGCGGCTCGCCTCCGGCGTCGGCGCGGCCGTGCTGCTGGCCACCGCCGCGGCCGCCTGGTTCCTGCTCAGGGGCCAGAGCCTCCAGGGCGGCATCGAGCATTGACTCCCCGCAAGGTCTGCTGCACCAAATGGAGTTGACAGTCCGTCGGACCCCGGGACACCATCCCGGCGATGGAGATCAACGATCTGACCCCGGCCGAGCGCCGCGTATGGGACGCCTTCCCGCGCGGTGAGGGCGTCGACTTCCGGGAGAGCCCCGACGAGGACGCGGCGGACGGCGCGTCGTGGGGCCCCGGGCGGACCGTCCGCGCCGACGTGCTCCGCGCCTTGCTGGTCAACAGCCCCTCCGTGCCCGGCCAGGTCGCCGGCCTCAAGATCAAGGGCGCGAAGATCATCGGCAGGCTGGATCTCAAGTACGCCGCGATCGAGGCCCCGATGCGCATGCGCGGCTGCTGGTTCGAGCACAAGCCGGGCCTGTACGGGGCCCGGCTGCGCGCCCTCGTCCTCACCGAGTCGTTCCTGCCGGGCCTGACCGCCGCCACCTTGCGGGTCGAAGTCGTGCTCCGGATGTCCTGCTGCCGCATCACCGGCCCCGTCCGCCTCGCCGGAGCCCAGATATCCGGCGGCCTCTTCCTCCAGGGTGCGGTCCTCGGCACCCCCGGCACCCCCGACGAGGGCGCCCAGGAACCACCGCTCCAGCTCAATCACGCCACGATCGGGACCGACGTCATCGCCTTCGGCCTGACCGTCCACGGCCAGACCCGCGTCAACGGCGCCACAGTCGGCGGCCAGGTCAACCTCGACGACGCCCGCCTCCTCGCCCCGGGCGGCACCGCCCTGCACGCCGAGACCCTCGTCGTCGGAACCGACCTGCGCGCCATGCGGATGGAGGCCCGCGGCCGGATCAACCTCACCGGCTCCCGCATACCGGGCCAGCTCAACTTCGCCTATGCCCGGTTCGTCAATCCCGGCGGCGTCGCCCTGCGCGCCTCCAGCTGCGTGATCGGCGAGGTCTGGCTGCGCTCCTGCGAGCGGCTCCAGGGCGGCGTGAACCTGCGGCGCTCGCAGTTCGACCTGCTGCACATGCCGCCCGAGACCTGGCCCGAGCAGATCCGCGTCGACGGCCTCACCTACCGCACGCTCGCCCCGCACCTGCCCGCCGAGCAGCGGCTGCCCGCCCTGGAGCGCGAGGAGTCCGGCTACCTCCCGTACGCCTACGAGCAGCTCGCCGCGGCCTACCGTACGGCCGGCGACGAGGCGGCCGCCCGGACCGTGCAGCTCGCCAAGCTGCGCCGGCACCGTCACACGCTGCCCCGGCACGCCAGGGTCTGGGGGCTGCTCCAGGACGTCACGGTCGGCTACGGCTTCCGGCCGCTGCGTGCGGCCGGCTGGCTGCTCGCGCTCCTGCTCGTCGGCTCGATCGCCTACGGTCTGCACGCGCCCCGGCCGCTGAAGGCGGGGGAGGCGCCGGACTTCAACGCCGTCTTCTACACGATCGACCTGATGCTGCCGATCATCGGCTTCGGGCAGGAGTCGGCCTTCGCGCCGAGCGGCTGGTACCAGTGGCTGTCGTACCTGCTGATCGTGACCGGCTGGATCCTCGCCACCACGACGGCGGCGGGCGTGAGCCGGTCACTCCAGCGCCAGTGAAGCGGTTTCAGGCGGCCTTCGCTTTGGTGGCGTACATGTCCACGTACTCCTGGCCCGAGAGCCGCATGACCTCGGCCATCACCGAGTCGGTGACGGCGCGCAGCACGTACCGGTCGCGGTCCATGCCCTCGTAGCGGGAGAACTCCATCGGCTCGCCGAAGCGGACGGTGACCCGGCCCGGGCGCGGCATCCCGGCGCCGCCGGGCTGGAGCTTGTCGGTGCCGATCATCGCGAACGGGACCACGGGGGCGCCGGTCATCAGGGTCAGCCGGGCGATGCCGGTGCGGCCGCGGTAGAGGCGGCCGTCGGGGGAGCGGGTGCCCTCCGGGTAGATGCCGAAGATCTTGCCCTCTTCGAGGATCCGGCGTCCGGTCATCAGGGCCGCGACCCCGCCGTTGGCCCCGTCGCGGTCGACGGGGATCATGCCGGCGCCGGTGAAGAACCAGGCCATCGCGCGTCCCTTGACGCCCTTGCCCGTCACGTACTCGTCCTTGCCGATGAAGTGGACCGTCCGGTCGCACACCAGCGGAAGGATCATGGAGTCGATGAAGGTGAGGTGGTTGCCCGCCAGAATCACCGGTCCGGTGCCCGGAATGTTCTCGACGCCCTCCACCCGGGTGCGGAACATCAGGCGCATGACCGGTCCGACAGTGGCTTTGATGAGGCGCGTACGGAACAACGTGGGCCCTCCGGCATCGAAAAGCGGTTCTCGCACCCACCACAGAGCGGTAGTGCAGGTGAGGACGATACTCGCGGGTCAGCTCTGATCGCACATCGGGTTCACAACACGGATACGCAGTGTTGACACGCGTTTGCGCCATGTTTCCCGCGTGCTGGCCCTGCCTACACCCCCCTTTGCCTACGATCGCCACGCAGATCCGGGCCTTTTCGCAACGGGGAGTGGCATTCATGACACAGGGTGGGGCAGCGCGGCGCACGGTCCTGGGGGCCGCGGTCCTGGCGGCCGGAACCGGATTCACCGGGCTGGCGGCGGGAACCGCCACGGCATCCGAGGCGGGCCACGGCGGGGGAGGCTACCGGGACCTCCCCCACCCCACGGTGATCGGCCACCGCGGGGCCAGCGGCTACCGGCCGGAGCACACGCTCGGCTCCTACCAGCTCGCCCTCGACCTGGGTGCCGACGTCATCGAGCAGGACCTGGTCCCGACCCGGGACGGCCACCTGGTGTGCCGCCACGAGAACGAGATCGGCGGCACCACCGACGTCGCCGACCACCCCGAGTTCGCCTCCCGGCGCACCACCAAGTCCGTGGACGGGGTCTCCGTCACCGGCTGGTTCACCGAGGACTTCACCCTCGCCGAGCTCAAGACCCTGCGGGCGAAGGAACGCATCCCCGCCGTCCGCCAGCGCAACACGCTCTACGACGGCCAGTGGGCGGTGCCCACCTTCGAGGAGGTCCTGCGCTGGGCCAACCGGGAGGGCCGCAGGCGCGACCGGCAGGTCTGGCTGCACGTGGAGACCAAGCACCCCAGCTACTTCAGGGCGCTGGGCCTCGGCCTGGAGGAGCCCCTCGCCGCACTGCTGCGCCGCTACGGACGCGACCGCCGCGACTCGGCCGTGTTCCTGCAGTCCTTCGAACCCTCCAGCATCCAGCGGCTCTCCCGGCTGGTCTCGGCGCCCCGCGTGGTCCTGCTCTCCGCGGCGGGCACCCGCCCCTGGGACTTCGAACAGGCCAAGGACCCGCGTACGGTCGCGGACCTGGTCAAGCCCGAGGGGCTGCGCTGGATCGCGGGCTTCGCCCAGGGCATCGGCCCCACCATGGACCTGATCCTCCCGCGCGACGCGGCAGGCAAGCTCGGTGCCCCGACCACCCTGGTCAAGGACGCCCACGCCCAGGGGCTGGTGCTGCACCCCTACACCGCGCGCAACGAGAACAGCTTCCTGCCGGCCGACTATCGCAAGGGCACGGATCCGGCCGCGTACGGGGACGCCTTCGGAGCCTTCCGGGCGTACTTCGAACAGGGCATCGACGGCATCTTCACGGACAACCCGGACACCGGGCTGCTCGCGGCGGAGGCCTTCCGGCCGGGCCGACGCCCCGTCAACCGCTGAGCGGACCTTCCCGAACGAGTGGGCCGGGCCCGGCGCGGAAACCGCCCGGC
>NZ_JBHJTK010000063.1:0-33433 GCF_042267665.1 Streptomyces sp. NPDC056224 | reverse complement strand
TCGGCGTCAGGCTGACGACCCTGCGCCCGGAGCAGGCCGACTACATCGGCGTCCCGGTCGAGGGCCCGTACAAGCCGGACCACTACCGCTACTGACCGAATCATCGGCCGAACGTATTGCGCCACCGGCTCTTGAGGTTCGCTCGAGAGCCGGTGGAAAGCCCATGGCCGGGCACCCCGGGGAATGCCACGATCGAATGTCCGTGCCGAGGGCGAGCAGCACTCCCACCACCCCAGACGAGGATGTCCCATGAACCCCAATCCGGCCGGTAGCCCCCAGCAGTACCCCGCCGGCGGCCCGAGTCCGTACGCGGCTCCGCCCGGCTACTACGCCCAGTCCCAGGCCCAGCCGCCCGCGCCCGTCGAGCGCGGCAAGGCGGCCACCGCCCTCCTCCTGGTCTCGACGGTCCTCGTGGGCCTGATGGCGGGCCTCTTCTTCGCCTTCGACGTCTCGGTGATGCCGGGCCTGGCAGCGGGCGACGAGCGTACGTACGTCACCGCGATGCAAGCCTTCAACGAGGCGATCGACGGCAACGGGCTGTTCGGCATGGCGTTCGTGCTCGCTCTGCTGTTGTCCGTGGCCTCGGCGGTCGTCGAGTTCCGCAAGGGCCGGCGCGGCGTGGCGATCTGGGTCGGGGCGGCTGCCGTGGCCTACTTCGTCGTCCTGATGATCACGTTCTCCGTGAACATCCCCCTGAACAACGAGCTGGCCGACGCGGGCAACGCGGCGAAGATGACGGACTTCTCCATCGTCGACAAGTTCAAGGGCACCTGGGTCTCCACCAACATCATCCGCACCCTGCTGTGCACGGTGGCCCTGACGGCCCTCTCCCGCGCCCTGATCCTCTACGGTCGCGCGACCCGCTGACCCCGCCGGTCCTGATTCCCCCCGCCCGCACGACCACGAAGTCCCCCGGACGCCCGACCGGGGGACTTCGCGCATGCCGAGCGCGGTGGCAGCCGACGGTCGGCGGTCAGTGGGTCCGGCCGTGCAGGAACAGCGCCCATGCCAGGAAGCCGAGCGCCGCCGTGCACAGCAGGGTCCGCCAGACGTTGGAGCGGGACCAGGGCCCCTCGAAGGCGCGGCGGACGGCGGCCGGGTCGCTGATGCGGGCGACCGGTCCGGCCTTGTCCAGGGCGTTGTTCAGGGGGATGTTCACCTTGTTGGTGATGCCCATCGAGACGATGTAGCAGACCAGGGCCGCGACCAGCGGGGGCAGCACGTCGCGGCCGTCGGACGGGACGTGCAGGGCCAGGGCCAGGGCGGTGAAGAGGAACGCGCCGATGTAGCCGAGGACGAACCAGCCGTTGAGGATGGCCACGTTGATGCGCTGCATGACCTCGATGACCGTCCGGTCGTCGGTGCGTTTCAGTCCCGGCATCACCGCGACGGAGAAGCCGTAGAACAGACCGCTGACCAAGCCCGTCGTGACGGTTGCGGCGATGAGCGAGGCCAAGCGTGCGGTCTCCATCGTGGGTCCCCCTGCTCCTCCGTCCTCGGAGGTTCTCGGTCATCGATTCTTCGGGAACGGGTCATCGAATCGTCAAGTCACGGCGATCATAAGGGCGGGGGCGGCCCGCACCGCGCTGGATTCGAGCGGCCTTCCACCACCTCTTGAGCGGTCCGCGAGGGTAACCCGGTTCGCGTGATGCCCACCGCGTCCGGCAGCCTGTGCAGGGACCACAGAGGGGAGTCACCGTGCTCACGGCACTTGAAGGTGCATACGGAGACCGCGAGGACGCTGTCGAGATCGCCAGCCGCACCGCCTCCTACGAGGAGCTGCTCGGCGCGGCCGGCGCGGTCGCGGCCGACGTCGCCGGAGCACCCGCCTTCGCGGTGACCGCGACGGCCTCGCTGGAGACCGTCGCGGCCGTGGTCGGCGGGCTGCTGGCCGGAGTGGCCTGCGTACCGCTGCCGCCCGACGCGGGGCCCGCCGAGCGCGAGCACATCCTGCGGGACTCCGGGGCGGCCCCGGTCGAGGTGGACTTCGCCCGGCGCTCCTCCACCTGGCCGGGGAAGGCCGCGGCGCCCGAGGACCCCGCGCTGATCCTGTACACGTCCGGGACCACGGGCGCTCCCAAGGGCGTGGTGCTCAGCGGCGCGGCGATCGCCGCCGACCTGGACGCGCTGGCCGAGGCCTGGCAGTGGAGCGCCGAGGACACCCTGGTGCACGGTCTGCCGCTGTTCCACGTCCACGGGCTCGTGCTCGGTGTGCTCGGAGCCCTGCGCACCGGCAGCCGCCTCGTGCACACCGGGCGGCCCACGCCGGAGGCCTACGCCGGCGCCGCCGGCAGCCTGTACTTCGGCGTGCCGACCGTGTGGTCCCGTATCGCCCGCGAACCGCGGGCCGCCGCCGCGCTGTCCGGGGCCCGGCTGCTGGTGTCCGGGAGCGCCGCGCTGCCCGCCCCCGTCTTCCGGGACCTGGAACGGCTCACCGGGCACCGGCCCGTCGAGCGGTACGGGATGACCGAGACCCTGATCACCATCAGCGGCCGCGCGGGAGGCGAGGTCCGCCCCGGTACGGTCGGCACGCCGCTGCCCGGCATCCGTACGCGGGTGGCCGCCGAGCCGGGGGCAGAGATCGGGGAACTCCAGCTCACCGGACCCACGTTGTTCTCGGGGTACCTGGGCCGGCCGGAGGCCACCGCCGCCGCGTACACCGAGGACGGCTGGTTCCGTACGGGCGACATCGCAGCCGTCGACGAGGCGGACGGCGTCCACCGGATCGTGGGCCGCGCCTCCATCGACATGATCAAGTCGGGCGGCTACCGGATCGGCGCGGGCGAGATCGAGAACGCGCTGCTGGACCATCCCAAGGTGAGCGAGGCGGCCGTGGTCGGCGTTCCGGACCCGGACCTCGGCCAGCGGATCGTCGCCTTCGTCGTCGCCGAGGGGGTCACCGGCGCCGAGCTCACCGACTTCGTCGCCGCGCACCTTTCGGTGCACAAGCGCCCGCGCGAGGTCCGCTTCGTCGCGGCCGTGCCGCGCAACGCCATGGGCAAGCCCCAGAAGAAGCTGCTGCTGGCGGGGGAGCAGGGCGAGCCGGGGGAGCGGGGGGAGGGACGATGATGCGCGCAGTCGCCGCGGACGTCCGGCCCGACCCCTGGCTGCGGCGTTTCCACCCCGCGCCGGCGGGGCCCGCCCCGGTGCTGGTGGTGCTGCCGCACGCGGGCGGGAACGCCTCCTTCTACTTCCCCTGGTCCCAGGCCCTCGCCGCGCACGCCGAGGTGCTGACGGTGCAGTACCCGGGCCGTCAGGACCGGTTCGGGGAGCCCGTGCCGGACACGGTCGACGCGCTGGTCGAGGGGGTGCGGGGGGCGTTGCGGCCCTGGCGGGACCGGCCGCTGGTGCTCTTCGGACACAGCATGGGAGCGGTGGTCGCCTTCGAGCTGGCGCGGCGGCTGGAGGCGGACGGCGAAGTCGGCGAGAGCCCGGCCGGGATTCCGGCGGGGAGTCCGGCCGGGAGCCCGGCGCGGGGCGGGCTGCGCGGGCTGATCCTGTCCGGGCGGCGGTCCCCGCTGGTCCACCGCGAGGAGGAGCGTTACCACGGCCGGGGCGACGAGGCGCTGCTCGCCAAGGTCGGCGCGCTGGCCGGCACCGACCTGCGGCTGCTGGCCGACGAGGGGTTCCGGGAACTGATCCTGCCGGCTCTGCGCGGGGACTACCGGGCCGTCGAGACCTACCGCTACGAGCCCGGGCCGGTGCTGCGCGTTCCGGTGAGCGTGCTGACCGGTGAGGCGGACCCGCGGGTGAGTCCGTCCGAGGCGATGGCCTGGCGGGAGCTGACCGACGGCGCGTTCACCTTCCGCGGGTTTCCCGGCGGGCACTTCTACCTGACCGACCAGCAGGAGGCCGTGACCCGGGCCATCGCGGAGGACCTGGTGTCGTTCGGGGCGGCCGTTCGCTGAGCTTGTTGCTCAACGTCCGGCTTCGAACACGCGGGCCTGATGATCACCCGTCAGCGCGGCCTGCCCCGGGAAAGGCCGGCCTCGTGTCTGCCCTGCGGTGCGAGCGCAGTACGTTGGCACCGACGTCGGGCCGCTCGGGCATGATCGGCTCCGGTCGGACTCGGTGGTGGGGTGGTGTGACGTGGCCGAGTGGCGGACCGATCCGACGTTCGCGATGTGTCGGGCGTTGGCGGACGGGGCGGAACTGTCCTCGTTCGTGGGCGGGCCGTTCGATGTGCGGGCGGTGGTGGCCGGCATCCGGCCAGAGGCCAAGGACGGATTCCTGCTCGATGAAGTCCCCTGGGAGCACTTCCCACGTGGGGATCACGTCAGGGAGGCCGTTCACCTGCTGCACACCGGTGACTCGCCCGTTCGTACCGGAACGGGCGTGGTGAGCGGCATGTGTGCCAACGACATGCGTGCCGCCGCCGTGCTCGCCGTACCGTTCCTGATCCGGATCGCCATCGACACTCGCCACCCGCACCGTGCCGACGCGCTCGCCGAGGTCTCCTCCCCGGCCCGCGCCCGTCACTTCGGCGTCGCCTCCCGCGACGAACTGCTGCTCCACCGCGCCGACACCCAGTACGACGACCTCTACGACGACTACGACGACTACGGCGTCGAGGTGACCGGCTACCCAGCGGGCTGGTCGGTCGCCGCTGCCCGGGCCACGATCACCGCCGACACCACCCTCCTGCAGCCCCTTCTCGGCGACCCCGACCCTGCGATCCGGATCCGCGCCGCCTACGCCCTGGCCACCGCCGCCGATCCCGACCGCCAGGTCCGCGCCGCCTTCAGGACCCGTCTCGCCGCGGAGCAGGATCCGATCGTCCGCGCCGCCCTGGTCCTCGCCACCGCCGAAGCCACCCGCGCCCACCCCCACCCGCCGACCACCGCGTGGATGCGAGAGCGGTGGCGAGAGCGGACACAGGAGCCCGAGGTCCGGCTGGCCGCCGCGATCGGCTGGCTCTGCCTCACCGACGAACCCGCCCCCGACGACCTGCGCGCCGCCGTCGAGGATCTCGCCACCGGCGAGCGCGCCCACGCCGTGGACGTCCTGCCCTGGATGGCCGCCGCCGGCGGATCCGACGAGACGGGACTGCAGCGTTGCGTCCGAAGGATGCTCCACCCTGAACGGCCCGATCCGGTGGGGTGCGACGACCCGTGGGCTCCGCGCCACTGACGGCGGGATCAGGCCACCAGTGCGCCCCGGCCCGGTGCCCGCGACCCGACCAGGGCCGGCGCCTGCATGTTCCAAGTCCCCACTGCGCTCTCCCCGGGCCGGCCAGACCTTGATCTTCTCGGCCCCACGTTCTCCATGACGGCGCTGAGTGGCTCCGGACGGCGTCAGCGGCCGTCTCGGACCAGATGGCGGGCCAGCACCTCCAGGGCCTCGGTGACCTCGGGCAGCCGCTGGGCCTGCGTCTCGCCGAGGACTCGCGCGAGGGCCTCCTCGACCTTGGAGGACCCGGCGGCCCGTACGGCGGCCACGCGCGCCGAGACCCCGGGGGCCTGGCGGACCAGCGTGCGGCGGCGGTCGGCGGGGTCGGGCGCCGTCTCGACGGACCCGGCCTCGCGCAGGCGGGCGACGGCGCCCGAGACCTGACTCTGCGGCAGGCCCGTGCGCAGGGCGGTCTCGCCCACGGTGGTGTCCGGGTGCGCGGCGACGTCCCCTGCCACGATCACCACGGCGCGGGTGCTGCCGGCGTACTGGCCGGAGCCGCCCGGGGGTTCGGGCAGGGCCTCTTCGCCGAGCTTCATCAGGGCCCGGCCGAGCAGGAACAGTTCGATGCCATCCACCCCGACAAGGTACATCAGTGCAGATGTATCGAAAGAAATGCATCTCTCTTGATGCATCTCTTTCGATGGATTAGGCTGGTCGCAGAGCAGCGGACGAAGGGGCCGCGCCGACCGCACGAAGGAGTCCGTCATGTCCGCAGCCATGTCCCCAGTCGTCACCGCTGCCGCCCTCCCGGTTCCCGGGGCGACGCTGCACTACCAACTCCATGGATCCGGGCCGCTGTTGCTCATCGCGCAGAGCGGCGAGGGTGACGCGGACCGCAGCGTGGACCTGGTCCCGCACCTCACCGACGCGTACACCGTCCTGACCTACGACCGGCGTGGCCTGTCGCGCAGCCGGGCGAACGAGCCCGGGCGGACCACGACGCTCGCCGAGCACGCCGAGGATGTGCACCACCTGCTGGCCGCCGTCACCGACGAGCCGGTCCTGATGCTCGGCTGCAGCCTGGGCGCGGTGACGGGCCTTCACCTGGCGGCCCGGCATCCGGAGCAGGTCGCCGCCCTGGTCGCCCACGAGCCGGTCGCCCCGAGGCTGCTGCCCGCAGCCGCCCGTGCCCGCCACGAGGCGGAGCTCGCCGCCCTCCAGGCCACCTACCGGACCGGCGGACTCGACGCCGCCTTAACCGAGATGGCCCGGGTGCTCGGCATAGACGTCTCCCGGCGGGACGCGGAGCCCGGTCTCACCGCCGAACCCATGGACGCCCGGCGGCGCGCCAACTTCGGCTACTTCATCGAGCACGACTTCTCGGCGATCATCCACGACACCCTCGACCCGGCCGGGCTCACCCGCACCACGACCCGGATCCTTCCGGCGCTGGGCGCGACCACCGCGGCGACCGTCTTCGACCATCAGTGCGCAACCGCACTGGCGGACCTGCTGGGCACCGGCATACACAGGTTCCCCGGCGGCCACAACGGCAACACCACCCACCCGAGGGCCTATGCGGTGACCCTTCGGGCCCTGCTCGCCACCGTGTGAGGGCCGTCAGCGCCCAAGGCGGGGGCGCCGCTCAGCGGGGCGCGTCCTTGTCCGGGGCGGAGCGGTGACGGAGGGCGTTCTGGGATTCGACGTACTTGAGCATGAGGCGGGCGAGGTCCAGGCGTTCGCGCTCGGTCCAGTCGGCGGTGATGTGCTCGAAGGCCGAGCGCTGGTGCCGGCGGAACCGGGCCATCAGCTCCTTGCCCTCGGGGCTGAGGTGAAGGATCGTGCGGCGGCCGTCCGTCTGGGAGGCGGCGCGGATCAGGTAGCCGGCGGAGATGCAGTCGGACACCATGCGGCTGGCCACGGAAGGGTCGACACCCAGGTACTCGCCCACGGCGCCCACCGTGATCTCACGACCGTCGCCCTGCTCGGCCTCCAGGACGATGTTGAGGACGAGGGTGCGGCTCAGGTCCTTCTGTGAGATCGGATTCTCGACCTCCAGCAGGGAGGTCCGCCGCAGCTTCCCGAACGCCGGCCCCACGGCGTCCAGCAGCTCGTCGTCCGTTCTCGGCTCGTGCTTCGTCATGCCCTCATCGTACATAGATGACATCCAGCAGACATGTGTTGACATGAAAACGTGTGCATGTGAGCATGCATATGCATCAGGTAAACGAACGGAGCCTTCCCATGACCATCCTCATCACCGGCGCCCGCGGCAAGGTCGGCCAGGCGGTCATCAGCCGTCTGAACTCCGCCGGTCTCACCGTCCGCGCCGCCAGCTCCGACCCCGCCGAACTGACCGTTCCGGCCGGCGTCGAGACCGCCCGGCTCGTCCTCGACCGGCCCGAGACCTTCGCCGCCGCCCTCCACGGCGTCCGCCAGGTCTTCCTCTACCCCCAGCCCGCCGGCATCCACGAGCTGATCAAGGCCGCCGAGGCGGCCGGCGTCGAGCACGTCGTCCTGCTGTCCTCCGCCACCGTCCTGACCCCCGGCGCCGAGAACGACCCCCTGGCCGGCCACAGCCTCAAGGTCGAGCACGCCCTCGCCGACTCCACCCTCACCTGTACGTTCCTGCGCCCCGACGCATTCGCCAGCAACGCCCTCGGCTGGGCGTACCCCGTCGCGCGCTCGATGCCGGTGCAGCTCGCCTACCCGGACGCGCACATCGCGCCCATCCATCCCGAAGACATCGCCGACATCGCCTTCGCGGCCCTGACCGGCGACTCCCTCACCGGCCGCTCGGTCACCCTGACCGGCGCCGAATCGCTCACCTTCCGCGAGCAGCTCGCCGTCCTGGCAGCCGCCATCGGCGGTGAGATCCCCGTCGAGCAGATCACCCGCGCCGAGGCCGAGCAGCAGATGGGCCACCACATGCCCGCGCCGATGGTCTCCTCGCTGCTCGACCTGTGGGAAGCCGCGGACCACGGTCCCGCCGCCATAGCCGACACCACCGAGACCCTCATCGGCCGGCCCGCCCGCACCTTCCGGCAGTGGGCCAGCGAGAACGCCGGCGCCTTCACCCGGAACTGACCTGATGGGGCCCTGATCACATGTCCGCTGTCCGCGCCCCGGCCGCCCGGCACCGCTGACCCGCTCAAGGAGCACGGCATGAAACCCATCGGCTACTGGCTCAACCGCACCGACGAGGCCCTCACCGCCCGCATGGATTCCATGCTGGCCGAGTTCGGCCTCACCCGCCTCGCCTGGCAGGTCCTCAACGTCGTCGAGGACAACCCCCAGGCCACCGACACCGACGTCCTGACCGGCCTGGCCGCCAACGCCGATGTGCCCGCACTGACCGCCGCCGTCGAAACGGCCGTGGCCGACGGATGGGCGACCCGCCCGGAACCGTCCCGGCTCACGCTGACCGACATCGGCCGTGCCCGCCTCGCCGGAGCCGCCGAACACGTCGACGCCTTCCGCGCCCTGTCGACCGCCGGCATCACAGACGAGGAGTACCGCATCGCCGTCACCGTCCTCGAACGCATGACCCGCAACCTGGAGTCATGAAGCGGCGGGGGATCCGCAGCACGGATGAGCACGTTGAGCCGATCGGGTCCCGGCGACGCCGCAGCGGGCGAGGTCCTCGCAGACCTGGTCCGCGCGACCGACGGCGAGGCCCACACCCGCCTCAGGCGGTGGCCGCCAGGCGCCGGGCCGCGGGGACACGGCCCGCCCGGGCGGCCTCGGGGCGGAGCTCACCCGCGAGACCCCGGCCGGCGGATGCCCGCCCCGGCGCCGCCGCCCACCACCTCGGCCCCGCTCCTCGGGAGCCGGGAGGAGCGACGCCCCTCGGGGTGGCCGGGCCCTCGGCTACTTGGCGAGGTCCAGGGACGAGCGGTCAAGGGCGTACGAGGACGGTGCGGGAGTCCGCCGGGCGAGGAACACGGCGGGCCAGGCGAGGAGGACGGCCGCCATCACGCCGCCGATGAACCAGGCCGACGCACCGTGTTCGCCGAGGTAGGTGGCCGCCGCCGGGGCGACACCCCCGAGGACGGCCGAGGTGAGCGCGTTGGGCAGGCCCATGCCCAGAGCGCGGTTCTCCGCGGGGAAGAGCTCGGAGAGGATGCCCGGCAGGGTGGTGGTGGCACAGACGAGGTAGACGGTGCCACTGAGGTAGGCGAACAGCAGGCTCGCGAAGGTGCCTTCGATGGTGAGGAAGCTGTACGAGCCCGTGACGGCGAAAAGGACGGTCGCTGCGAGCAGGAAGCGCCTGGGGCCGACCTTGTCGGCGAGCAGGCCGACGGGGACGTTGATGACCATCAGCGTCGCCGTCGCGCAGACGACCACCCCGAACGTGGTACCGGGCCCGATCAGCCGCTGCCCCATCGCCGGGATCACGGAGGTCCAGGTGCCGCCGACGGTTCCCATGCCGGCGATGAACAGGACGGACATCACCACCTGGCGCCTGTGGGTCACCAGTACCCGGCGCAGCGAACCGCGGGTGGCCCGGGTGCTGGCCTCGCGCTGGAACACCTCGGTCTCCGCGAGCTGCCGGCGCAGGACCAGCAGGACCACACCGAAGACCCCGCCGACGAGGAACGGGATGCGCCAGCCCCAGGCGGCCATGGCGTCGGCGCCGAGCGCGCCGGTCAGCGCGCCACCGAGCATCGCGGCGGTGAAGGCGCCCGCAGCGGTGGTCAGGGAGAAGAGACTGCCGTACAGGGACTTGCGCTTGGGCGGGGCGACTTCCATGAGGTAGGCGGCCGCCGCGGGCCATTCGCCGCCGGAGGAGATGCCCTGGGCCACGCGGGCGAGGAGCAGGACGACGGGAGCGAGCAGGCCGACCTGGCCGTAGGTCGGTGCGACGCCGATGAGGAACGAGCCGGCGGTCATGAGGCCGATGGCCAGCATCAGGGCCGGGCGGCGGCCGCGCCGGTCGGCGAGGCGGCCGAGCAGGATGCCGCCGAGCGGACGTACGAGGACGCCGATGCCGAGGACGGCGAACGCGCCGATCAAGGAGGTGGCCGGGTTACTGGAAGGGAAGAAGTGAGCGGCGAGGAGGGGGGCGAAGAGCCCGTAGCCCAGCCAGTCGAAGGACTCGACGAAATTGCCGACGACCGTGGCGGTGACGGCACGGCGGTGGGCCTGCCGGGAGCCGCGGACCCCGGGGGACGTTGTGGACATGTCGACAATCCCCTCAGACCGCGCGGGCGTAGCCGTGGGTGGTGATCCGGCGGCCCGCTTCCTCGTAGTAGCCGGGCTCGGTCGGCAGGACAGTGGCGAGGCCGCTGACGTACCGGTTGTACATGCAGAAGGCCGCGGCGATGAGCACGGTGTCGTGGATGTGGTCGTCGGTGGCGCCCTCGGCGCGGGCCGCGGCGATCGCCTCGGCGGAGACCGGCGCGGCCTCGGCTTGGACCTCGGCCGCGATCCCCAGCAGCGCGCGGAGCAGGGGGGCCAGGGGCGCGGTGTCGACGTCGTGCTGGACGGCCTTGACCAGGTCGGCGCCGCCGTCGAGCTGGGCTGCGGCGGCCGCGCCGTGGGTGTCCGAGCAGAAGCGGGTGCGGTTGAGCTCCGAGACGTACGTCGCGATCAGCTCGCGCTCGCCGCGGGGTAGCGGGGACGGGCCGCGCAACAGGGTGTCGGCGACGGCATTGAGCGGGGCCGCCGCATCAGGGTGATCGGTCATCAGGCCCCTGATACCGGGCAGGTCGCTGGCAAGCGTGATGTGCGGCACCGTACGTCCTTCGGGTGGTCGCTTGGCTGGTCGGTGCCATCGTTGGCGCAGACGCCGGACCCGCGCCAACTCCTGCTGTGCGGAACATGGTTGCGAAGCCGTCAGCCCCTGGCCGGGTCTCCCCGCCGCTCGCGGTCGGCGATCTCTCCTTGCGGCTCGCGCCAGTTGGCCGGGCGCGCGTACGGCAGGTCGCCGGCGCGCACCGCTTCCCCGACGCCCGCGCGCCCACGTCCCGGGGCGACGTGCCCAAGTCGCGGCGAGCCGGCCGGGAGAGGAAGGAAGAGCACAAGAGGAGACCCCTGGGGAGCTTTCGGTCCCTAGCGTGATTCCCGCGTGCCGGAGTGGCCCGTCGTCGACGGCGAAAAGACCTCTGTCCATGCGCTCCTCCGCACGGCCGGTCGTCTCTTTGAAGGAGTTCTGCATGAACCACCCTCCAGGAATGCAAGCGATGCCAGGGATGCCGGGGATGAGCGGCATGGCTTCCTCGGTGGACACCGTGGGAGCCGTCCTCTTCATCCTGTGGGCCGTCGCGATGTGGGCGGCCGTCGCGGTGCTGGCGTACGCCAACCGAGGTGTGGTCCGGCCGTGGCTGTACAAGGCCTCGGTCGGTCTGATCGGTCTCGGGGTCGTGGGCCAGCTGGGCCACTTCCAGGAGCACGTGTCGCAGGCCGGCTACTGGATCACCCACCCGATGTCCCCGGCGTGGATGACGCCGTGGGCCAACAGCCTCTCCCGGGGCATGGGGCAGATCGACACCACCAAGCCCTCCCTGGGCATGGAGATCCTGCACCTGACCGGCAACTTCATCTTCCTGGCCGGCCTCGTGGGGATCGTGCTGATCACCAAGCGGGCCACCGGCCATCTGCAGTCCCGCAAGTGGGCCAAGATGGGCGTCTGGATGCAGGGCATCCACGGCATCGAGCACATCGTCCTCACCGTGTCCGTCGCGCTCGGCGCGAGCCGCGCCATCGGCCTGTCGACCTGGTTCGGAGCGATCCCGCCGGGCCCGGCCCTGACCACGTACCGCGTGTGGTGGCACTTCGTCGCCAATCTCATCGGCACCGGCATCCTCGCGCTGTCCCTCTACCACCTGTGGCGCGAGAAGCGCGCGGTCAAGGCCGGCTACGGAAAGCTCGCAGAAGGCGAGACCCCCGAGCAGCCGGCCGAGCAGCCGGCCGGCGCGAAGGGCCGCACATCCGACGGGGCGTGCCCCACGTGCACGGACCCGTCCGCCTCCGAGCCCGCCCCGAAGCTGGTGGGGGCAGGACGCACCACCTAGCGCAAGGACGTCCGGACTGCGAACCGGACACCGGAGCGGCTTCAGCCGGTACCTGCCCAGAGGGCGGTGCCGGCTGAAGCACATCTTGGCGCCGACCCGGCCGTGGCATCCCTGCCCGGTCGCTCCGGGCACGGGGGCGGTGCCGTCAGCGATCTCGTGCGGCACCTCCAGCACAGGCCGCCCGCGACGGGCCGCCCGCAGTGCATCCCGTCCACACCGGGGCAGCACGCGGCGGGAACCTCCACGACCGGCGAACCGGAGCACTGTCCGCACTCGCCGGACCGCCCCGGTCCCAGGAGCCGTTCACACGTGGGGCAGCAGGACCTGACGGGCACGGGCACGGGGCCGCCGCCGGACCGCTGCTCGGGGATCCCGGCCGCCGGGGCGCCGTACCTGCGAGCCGCGCGGAACTCCGCGCACGCCCTGCACTGCACTCCCGTCGACCAGAGCACTCCGGTCTCGCAGTCGGGGTCGGCGCAGCCCCAGCGAGGCAGCGCCACGCCGAGCAGCCAGCGGCCGGGGTCACGGATCTGGTCCACGAAGGTCCTGGCGAGGCGCTGGGTCAGGCGGGCGCGCATCCGGTCGACGCTCGCACCGTCGTCCAGCTGGCGGCCGATCTCGCGGCCGATGCGCCGCAGCACGTACCGGCCGACGCCGCCCAGCAGCATCCGGACGGGCTCGAGGACCGCGTCCACCCTCGGGCTGAAAGTCAGCGGGACGCGTCCGCCGGACCGGGCGGGTGCGGTGGTGGGCAGGGCGGTGTGCACCGGGGCCGACAGCGCAGCGTGCACGGGGCCGTCGGCGGGCGGACGGGGGATCTTCAGGCCCGCGCGGAGCGCGACACCGCCCCGCCCGACGCCCGGGCGACGCCGACGCGGCGCGTGGCCGGATTTCGCTACTACGGTCAGGTCGCCTTCGGCGGATGGCACGCTCCGGCGCTCGTCATCGGGTCGGTCAGTTCTGTGGTCTTCCTTATACGCGAGCGATCCGGCATCAGCGTCGGAACCCGATCCCTCATCAGGCGGGGACGTGCGCGGGGCCGCGGGAGGCTCGGTGCCGGGGGCGGTGGCCGCGCCGTTGTGGACGAGGAACAGGTGGCGGCCCCGCACCCCTGCCCGCCGGCTCACGGTGATCCATCTGGTGGCGGCCAGCCGGTCGATGATCCGCCCGGCGGCGCCGACGCTGATGGGCCTGCCCGCGCGACTGCCCGAGTGGTGGCGCAGCAGGCGGGCGAGGTCGCCTTCGGACAGGGGCGCCCCCTGGATTTCCGCGTAGGCGAGCACGGCGTAGGCCCGCAGGCTGCGAGGGGACAGGTTCTCGCTCGCGTGGACCGGCAGCCATACGTACCGCTCGGTCCTCGACATGGGCCGGACGCGGCGGCGGGCGGTCGTGCCGCGGCCACCGGGCAGCGAACGACGCCGGTTTTCGGGCAGTTCCACGACGCCGTCGGGTGCCGGGTTCCGGAGCTGGGCCACCGCGCGTTCGACCGTGGACGAGGACAGGCCCAGGTAGGAGGCGAGCGTGGCGATGCCCGCGGTGCAGCCTTCAGGCCGCTGGCCCAGCGCCTTGATCTTCATGTACACGTTGAGGGCCGCGTCCGAGTAGTGCGCCGACTCGACCAGACGCATGGGCACTTTCACCCGGCTGCGAAACCGTGGCGCCAACTCCCCTTCAGTGAAGGCAAGTTGTACCGGCTCCGCCGAATCCGTTTGCGTAAAGCATTCTTTCGGCCAACATTCCTCATGAGAACACTGGAAAAGCTCTGAGATTTGGTCCATGATACGTAGGTCTCCGTGCAATAGGTCTCATGGAGCGCCCCCGGCAGTACGTGGGGGAGCAGGGCCCACGCGGTAGTTGGCGTGGGGTAGTGCGCAGTGCGGTGGTGCTCACTCGGATGGCTCGCGTGCAGCGGTACGGCAGTGCGGTAGTGCAAGTGATCGATCAGCAGGACTCACGCGGTAGGACGCGTGGGGTAGAGCAGTCCAGTGGTTCTGTCGCCTTCGCGCAGTGGCTCTGTCTGGTGGCGGCAAGTGTGGTGGTTCGAAAGAACCTGTTCTGCGTTTCGGGATGGCACCTGAAACGTGTGTTCGCCCGCCGAGTTGGTAGCTCGACGGGCAACGCGATCGATGTCGGGATCCCGGTGGTGGCTCACCGGGTTCGACTACCTGGCTCAGTGGAGACCAAGTTGCACCGTCTGGCACAACCCGGACGGGTTACTTCAGACAGAACTCACATCTGTCATCTCCGTGGTCGCGGTGAAGGCGAAGCTTCCGCCCTGAAGGGCGTTGACGCGTACCGTGCGGCGCGCACTGGTTCCTCCGGACAGTGCCTCGGCCTCTATCCAACAAGGCTCGTCGAGCTCGACGTAGCGGTTGAAAGTGACGTCCATCGCCGTCGGGATCATCGGGCTCCAGGACGGCTGGAGCGCGTGGCCCGCCTGTCGGACGGACTCCAGGAGGAGCATCCCCGGAACGTGGTCGAGCGGGTGGTCGAACAGGACCGGGTGGCTGGTGTCGACGCGCAGCTGCCAGCGCCAGCGTTCCTGAGTGGGAGCCAGCACGATGTCCTGGGTGCGCTGACGGCCCACCCTGTACCGGGAGATGGCCTGGGGTGCCGCCGGCGCGTTGGCGAAGAGTTCCTTGTTGCCCCGGCCCGCTCTCAAGCGCTCGTACACGGCGGGGGAGTGGCAGCCGAAGCGCGTGCTGGCCACGGCGAGCAGGGTTCCGTCCCGGACGACGTCGATGTGCATCGACATCTGCGTCGGGAGGGCGCGGTGGTACCTGATGTCCGAGACGGTGACGTGCAGTTCGACCTCGCAGGGAGTGCTCTCCATGCGCAGTGCCTGCGGGTTGATCGAGAACTGCATGCGCTGCCAGCTGAGCTGGTAGCCGAACGGGACGTTGTACGCGACGTGCGTGAGCAGGGGGAACGTTTGACGTACGGTTTCGCAGAGTAGGAGCGGGTCGTGGAGTCCCTGTTCCGGAGCGTAGAAGCTGTGGCTGCGAGGCCACTGAGCGGTCACCACGTATGCATCGGGACCGGCCTTCTCCCAGCCAGTCAGGAAGACCTCGGACAGGCTGGCCCGATGGACGTATTCCTTGGCAACCGTGGTAGTCAGTGCCGGTTTCGTCGTCTCCGGGCGTTCTGTGGTGATGGGCATGCCTCTCCCCTGAAGCGTGCGTATTGGAACCCTCCACCGGGCTGCCACCCGGCGGGGCTGTTCTGTAAAATAAGGGTGTTCGTTTTTTTTGTCGAGAGAGACCGAGAACCCTCATGGCTGAACCGAAGCAGGAACGGGCGGTGAAGACGCGCGAAACCATCCTTTTCGCCGCCGCTCAGGTCTTTGACGAGTGTGGGTACCAGGGCGCCAGCATCAGCAAGATCATGCATCGCGCTGACGTGACCCAGGGCGGCCTGTACTTCCACTTCAAGTCGAAGAAGGGCCTGGCACTTGCCGTCATGGCCCATCAACAGGAGTTCGTGCACTTCCCGGAGGGAGGGGTCGGGCTGCAGCGGCTCATCGACCTCAACTTCTTCCTCGCGTACGAACTGCAAACCAACGTCCTCTTCCGGGCGAGCGTGCGGCTCGCCGTTGACCAGGGCGACTTCGGGGTGCAGGACGACACCGCCTACCAGGAGTGGGTGGACCAGTTCTACGTGCACATGTGCGCCGCCCGAGAGCAGGGAGAGCTCCTCGACGACGTCGACGAGAGGGAGTTCGCCACGATGCTCGTGGGTGCCTACAGCGGCACCCAGATCTTCTCCAACGTCTCCACCGGGCGCGCCGACCTGCCGGAGCGCATCACCACGCTGTGGCGGTACCTGCTTCCCGCAGTCGCCACTCCGGAGACCATCCGGCGGCTCAGGTTCCCGACCAGCGCGAAGCACAGAGTCGCCGCATGAACTCCGGGCGGGTGGTGCTCACCGGCGCCACCGGCTTCATAGGCTCGGCGGTCCTGCGTGAGCTGGCCCGCCGGCGTGCCGAACCGGACGCGGGCCCGTTCCCGCGCATCCGGGTCGTGGGGCGACGGCTGTCGCCCCACGTGGCGGCCCTGGCCGACGAATGCTTACCCGGGGATCTGACGGATCCGGCCACTCTGCGCGGGGTGTGCGAGGGCGCGGACGTGCTGCTGCACCTTGCGTGCTCGCTCGACACGGACGAATCCCTGTGCGCGGCGGTCAACGTTCAGGGCACGGCAGCTCTGATGCGTGAGGCCGAACGCGCCGGGATCCGCCGGATCGTCCATCTGTCGACGGCCGCCGTCTACGGTCCGGGTCCGCACCGTGGGATCTCGGTGAACGAGGTCGAACCCGACCCGGTGTCTCCCGCCAGCAGGACCCGCTTGGCCGGCGAGGCGCATGCCGTTGCCAGTGGGGCGACCGTTCTGCGCCCCGGTCTGGTGGTGGGGCGGGGCGACCGCTGGGTCGTCCCGGCCTACGCCGCATACGTCCAGGCGGTTCCCGCACTGTGGGACGGGGGACGGGGACTCCACTCCGTCGTCGCCGTCGAGGATCTCGCCCGCCTCATCGTGCGCATCGGCCGCGGGGCGCGGCTGCCGGAAGGCAGCATCTGGCACGCCGGGCACCCCGACCCCGTCAGCACCGCGGACCTGCTGGATGTTCTGGCACGTCACCGGGTGGTCCCGGCCGTCTCGGGGGACATGCCCTGGTCCGAGTGCGTACGGGCGCTGCGCGCGGCGGGCTCGGGAATGAGTGAGCGCAACTTCTCGCTCCTCGCCCGCGACCACTGGTACGACAGCCGTGAGGTGTGGCGGGCCGCTGACTGCATCCCGGGGCCCGGTCCGTTGGAGCGGATATCCGCAGCGGCGTCCTGGTACCGCGGCCGGCTCGTGCGCCACCGGCATTGACAGCCGCCGCTGCGGACCGTGTCAGTCGTTCGCCAAGACCTTCGCAGAGGGCAAGTCTCCCCGTGCGGAGGCGTTCTCGGCCGACACCCCGGCGAGTGCGAGGTGCCATACGCGTTTGAGCTGCGCCACCGCGCTCTCGTATTCCACTTCCGTGCCGATGCGACTGCGCAGATACGCCTCGGCCCCGGTCGTCAGGTGCTCGACGAGCGTGGTGACGTCCGCGGGAAGGGCGCTTTCCCGGAGTTGGCCGGTTTCATAGGCCTGGTCCAGAAGCTCCCGAACGGTCGGCAACCAGGTGTCCGACCAGGAGACGGTGCCGGGCCGCTCGCGGGACAGCCGGATGGCCGAGCGCACGGCAGACTCCTCCTCCATCAGGCGGGCGAGCTCCAGGGTCAGGTCGACCACCACGCGCAGCGCCGGCAGGGCGTCGGAGAGCACGTTCGTGAGCGCGGCCTGCGTCACCGTCCGGCCCTCCTCCTGAACGGCGTCGGCCAGCTCCTTCTTCGAGGGGAAGTGGAAGGTGACCGCTCCGATGGACATTCCGGCCGCAGTGCTGATCTTCGCCAGGGACGTTCCCTCGTAGCCCGCGTTGTCGAACTCCGCGGCAGCGGCCCGAATGAGGGCTGTACGCGTGCGCAAGGCCCGCTCCTGCTTCACCACGCTGTCTCCTCATGAGCGTTTCGAGCCGAGGGGTCGATGAGTGGTCCGAAGTCGGGCCGATGGCACACCGATGGTGTGTCACAGATGCAGATCTTCACGTTAGGGAACCACCCTTCCGGCGCTCTGCGGCTCACACAAGGGCGAGTTGCTCAAGATGTATCGGATCCTCCAGGGGGATCTCACCTTCTCTGGATCGTGTCCAGATGTGCTCTGGCGAACGGTTGGGCGCGGTTGGGCGCGGTTGCGGCGGCGGTGCCCGGAACCGGACCGAAGCCGCTGGTCGGGGCCCGACATGGCGAAGTGCATCAGGCAACTCTCCTGAGTCGCGAAAAAAAGAGGGTGTTCGCTATTATTCTAGCGTGGTCAGCAGTCGCAGGCCGATACGAAGGAGGGAACCCGCCATGGTCACACCCCTTTTGACGAGCACTCACACCTCGGTGCCGGTGTTCGCGGAACAGGTCTTCGAAGGCCTGCCGCGCGCCGATCAGAGGCGCTGGGCCCAGGCCTACGTTCAGAGCCTGCTCAGCACCCCCGGCAAGAAGACGGTGCGCCGGCTGGCGGCCGCGATCTCCACATCTCCCACGGCCTCCCAGTCGCTGCACCAGTTCGTGAACGCGAGCCCGTGGGACTGGAACCCGGTCCGCGCGGAGCTTGCCCGCTGGACCGAGCGGCAGATGGAGCCCCAGGCGTGGCTGGTCGACCAGGCCGTGCTGCGCAAGCGCGGCGACCACTCGTGCGGCGTGCACCGCCGCTTCGTGCCGTCGACCGGACGCTCCGTCACCTGCCAGGTGGGCATCGGCGGATTCCTCGCCGCGCAGGGGCAGGCGGTGCCCGTCGACTGGAGACTCCTGCTTCCCGGGTCATGGGCCAAGGACCCCGAGCGTCGCCAGCGCACCAAGATTCCCGCCGAAGCCGGCCAGCGGTCCGTCGAGCAGCACGCCCTCGACATCGTCGACGCCATGGCGGAGGCCACCCGTACGGCACCCGTTCCCGTCGTCGCGGACTTCAGGGAGTCGACGGGCGCCGCCGCGTTCTTGAACGGACTCGCCCGGCGCGGGCGCGACTTCGTCGTCGCCGTCCCGGCGAACCTCCAGGTCCTGATCGGCAGGCACCTGCGCATCCAGCGGCCGCAGGCCGACGGGCAGGGCCTGCTGCTCTCGGCCCGCAGCCTGTTCGAGTTCGACGGGGCCAGCATGGCCCGGGTCGAGACGGTCGGTCCGGTGGGAGGGGCCGGCGGCCACACCACCGTCATCTCCAGCTTCGTACGACTGCCCGAGCCCGCGGCCGCCGGTGCGGCGCAGGTGCACCGCACCTACCGGCTGTTCGCCGTGCGGACCGAGCGCAGCCGCGAGCCGCTCAAGCTGTGGCTCACCAACCTCAACCACGTCCGGATGGAGCACGTTCTCGGGCTGACCCGCCTGCTGGGCGCCGCGGCCGGCAGCGTGCGGGAGATGGAGGGCGATCTCGGCCTCCTCGACTTCGAGGGCCGCTCCTACCCCGGCTGGCACCACCACATGACGCTGGTGTCCGCTGCCCATGCCTACAAGCGTCTCGGCGGCGGTCCCCCCACGACCGGTGACTTCGCCCGTGCAAACGAAGAGCTCGCGCTGGCGGCCGCGTAAGCGGCCCACCCGATTCCGCGCGGGCGCACCGGCGGGACAAGGCGGTGGGAAACGCGCTTTCCTCCCGGGTCCTTTCAAGAAACCCGTGTCGGTCTAGGCTGAACGAATGCTGAGACACACCTACGAGGGGCAGGACTGCAACCTCGCGCGTTCGCTGGAAGTCATCGGGGAGCGCTGGACTCTGCTGATCATTCGTTCCGCCCTGCTCGGCGTCAAACGCTTCGACGGTTTCCTCGGCAACCTCGACATCGCCCGAAACGTCCTGACCAACCGGCTGGCCAAGCTGGTCGACTACGGGATCATGCAGCGAGTGCCCTACCAGGACCGGCCCGTCCGGTACGAGTACCAACTCACCCCGGCCGGACACGATCTCACCCGTGCGGTCATCGCCCTCATGCAGTGGGGCGACCGTCACCTGCCCCAGGAACAGGGGCCGCCGCGCCGCGCCGACCACATCGGCTGCGAGGGAGCGGTCCACGTCGAGCTGCACTGCGGTCACTGCGGCCGCCGGGTCCACAACGAGGAAGTGGACGTGCGCTCCATCCGCTGACAGTTGCGGACCGGTGCACGACCCGAAGGTGCCTCAGTACACCCGAACGGCGCCGTCGCCGCCGGGAGCGCACGGACGGAGATGCCCCGCTCCCGCCCGGGCGCACACGATGTGGCGTCCGGCTGCCGGAGGGGCGGCCCGTACGAGGAGGTGTTCGTGCCCGCACTGGGAGCACTGCGCAGGCTTGCCATGGCCCCGTCCCTGGACGAAGTGAGCTTCGCGGGGCGCGGTTTCCCCGTCGAGCCGAATGCGCGCACCCGCACCTTGGAGGCCGTTCCGCAGGCCGTGGTCACCGGTTTCGAGTGGGGCATCGAGGACCGCGCCCTGGCCACGACCGAGCGCCGGCTCTCGCTGGTCGACCCGGAGGTCCGGGGATTCGCGTACGAGGGCGCCACCATGGCCTGCGCGATCCGCGACGTGATGGGCCCGGGCAAGGGCCACCGCACCCGCGACCTGCTGCAGGGTGGCGGCAAGCGGCACATCTTCCTCAACTACATCGGCATCGGCTTCGCCATGGCCAAGCTGCCCCGCGTGATGTGGAAGAAGCTCGTCCCGGACCTGACGGAACCGGAGTACTACCCGGCCATGAGCTGGCTGTGCGTCGACGGATACGGCTTCGACCGCGCCTACTTCGACACCGAGAGCTGGGTCGGCGGGCAGCGGCTGGACACCCCCTACCTGTGGGACGGCGACGCGGACTACTTCCGGCGGGCCTTCGACCAGGGCGTCGGGCGGGCGCTGTGGTTCATCCACGGCGGCCACGTCGCACACGTCTCGGCCGCCGTGCGCGCCTTCGCCGCGGGCCGCCAAGGCGACCTGTGGAGCGGTGTCGGCCTGGCCGCGACCTTCGCCGGGGGCACCACCGCCGCCGACCGCGCGGCGCTGCGGGCGGAAGCGGGGGAGGACTGGGACCACCTGGCCCAGGGCTCGGTGTTCGCCGCCAAGGCCCGCCACCACTCCGGATTCGTGCCCGAACACAGCCGGGCCGCCGTCGAGGCGTTCGCGGGCTTGGGCGTGGAGGCCGTGGCGCTGCTCGCCGACGACACCGCCGCGAGCGAGGCCGAGGCCGGCGTCGGACCCGCCTACGAGGTGTGGCGCCGCAACGTGCGCGAGCGGGTGCGCGCCTCGGCGGCCGCGCTCGTCTGACGCCTCGCCGCACGTGCGCGCGATTTCAGGCCGATTGAGCACGCGGGAAGTAGAGCCCCTCATGGCCCCCTGGATAGATTCCCGTTTGCTGGGGGGATTGATTCAGGGTCTATGAGGGGCGGTTTTCTTCGGTGTCCACTGTATTTGGAGCACTACGGCGGCGGGTACTCACACCTCCTGTTTCTGAGACGACGATGGAGGTGCGCGGGTTCCATGTGAAGAACCCGGAGGCCAAGGCGCGTCTGGAAAACATCGGCGAGGTATTCCTTCAGGGATATGCCTACGCCGTGGAGGCGGGCTCTCCCGCCGAGGCCGAGGACATGCTGGAGACCGTCCCCCGGGACATGCGCGGATTCGCGTACGAGGGCGCGGGCATGGGCGCGGCCGTGTACGACTCGCTGCCGGGACACAGCGGCCGGCTCGACGGCCTGCTGGCGGGCAAGGGCAGCAAGCACGACTACATGATCTACGTCGGTGTGGGCTGGGCCATGGCCCGCCTCCCCAAGCTCCTGTGGCCGGACATCAGGAAGACGGACCCGCTGCTGCGCTGGCTCGCCCTGGACGGCTACGGCTTCCACCAGGCGTACTTCAAGACCGACACGTACGTGCGCACACCCGCCGCCGAGCATCCCTTCCGCTGGCACGGCGGCCACAACCACTACACCCCGAACGCCATTGACCAGGGCATCGGCCGCGCGCTCTGGTTCGTCGGAGGTACCGACCCCGATGTGGTGACCGAGCTGATCGCTTCCTACCCCGAGGAGCGGCACGGCGACCTGTACGCCGGCGCCGGACTCGCCTGCACGTACGCGGGAGGAGTCACCGAGGCCGAGCTCGCCCGCTTCGTCGAAGGGGCCGGGCAGCACCGGTGGGCGCTCGCCCAGGGCTCGGCGTTCGCCATCGAGGCCCGGATCAAGGCCGACACCATCATCGACCACACCCACCTCGCCGCCCGTGTCGTCTGCGGTACCACCGCCGAGCAGGCGGCCTCTGTGTGCGTCCGGCTGAGGCCCGGCACACAGGGTCAGGGCGACTCCCCCGCATACGAGTCCTGGCGGCGTGACGTTGCCGCGGAACTCGCTTCTCTCTCCCTTACCCGGAAAGGTGCCGATCAGTGACGGCGAAAAGGAACTGGGCGCGTAGGAATGCGCCGGGAATTGTCGCTCTTGCCGTAATGGTCGGCACTTTCTACGGTGTGCGCCTGCCCGAATCCTCGGCGGCCGAGACCGAGAAGCTCGCGAAGAACTTCGGATTCGAGTCGCTGTCGATCGCGATGCCGTCCGGATTCCCGAAGCAGGAAGTTCGGAAGGTCAACAAGGCCTATCGGCACATCGAGGGCTGGATATCCTCCGTGGGCGCCGGCATCGCCGTCAACGACATGGACGGCGACGGCCTGCCCAACGACCTGTGCGTGAACGACCCGCGCATCGACCAGGCCGTCCTCACCCCGGCCCCGACGCGCAAGGACGGGGCGTACGCGCCGTTCGCCCTCGACCCCAAGCCGCTCCCCACCAGCACCATCATGGCGCCGATGGGCTGCATGCCGGGCGACTACAACGAGGACGGCGCCACCGACGTCCTCGTCTACTACTGGGGCCGCACCCCGGTCATCTTCATGAACAAGAACGTGAAGGGGCAGCCGCTGACGGCCGCCAGCTTCACGCCCACCGAGCTGATCGCGGGCCAGCCCGGCGAGCAGTACACCGGGCCGCTGTGGAACTCCAACGCCGCCGCGGTCGCCGACTTCGACGGCGACGGTCACGACGACATCTTCATCGGCAACTACTTCCCCGACAGCCCCGTCCTTGATGACACCAAGGACGGCGACGTCGTCATGAACGAGTCGCTCTCCCACGCCCAGAACGGCGGCGGCGGACACTTCTTCCGCTGGACGGCGACCGGCTACGAGAAGACCGACGACGCCATCCCGCAGGGCATCAACCACGGCTGGACGCTCGGCGCCACCGCCGCCGACCTCGACGGCGACAACCTGCCCGAGGTCTTCCTCGCCCACGACTTCGGCACCTCGGGCCTGCTCTACAACAAGTCCGTCCCCGGCAAGATCGAGTTTGCCCAGGTCAAGTCCGTGCACACCGGCACGGTGCCCAAGTCGAAGGAGATGGGCCGCAGCTCGTTCAAGGGCATGGGCGCCGACTTCGGCGACCTGGACAACGACGGCCTGTACGACCTGTTCGTCAGCAACATCACCACGTCGTTCGGCATCCAGGAGTCGAACTTCGCCTTCATCAACCAGGCGAAGAGCAAGGCCGAGCTCCAGGGCAGGTTCAAGGAGGGCGAGGCCCCGTACGCGGACAAGTCCGCCGACCTGGGCGTCGCCTGGTCCGGCTGGGGCTGGGACCCCAAGACGGGTGACTTCGACAACGACGGCAACCTGGAGATCGCCCAGTCTCTCGGCTTCGTCAAGGGCAAGACCAACCGCTGGCCCCAGCTCCAGGAGCTGGCCACCGCGAACGACGCCCTGACCTCCAACCCGTTCTGGTGGCCGAAGGTCCGCCACGGCGACGACCTGGCCGGCAGCCAGCACATGCGCTTCTTCGCCAAGGACCAGGGCAGCGGCCGCTACATCGACCTGGCCAAGGCCCTCGGCATCGCCGAGCCCATCCCGACCCGCGGCATGGCCCCGGCCGACGTCGACGGCGACGGCCTCCTCGACCTGGCGGTCGCCCGCCAGTGGGGTGAGCCCGTCTTCCTCCACAACGTCAGCAAGAGCACCGGATCCTTCCTGGCGCTCAAGCTCAACCGGGAGTCCGGTTCGCCCGCGGTCGGCGCCGAGGTCTGCGTCGAACTGCCCGACGGCAGCATGCGCGTGACCCGGGTCGACGGTGGCGGCGGCCACTCCGGAAAGCGCAGCACGGACGTCCACATCGGACTCGGCCAGGGCATCAAGGGTCCGCTGCCGGTGAAGCTCACCTGGCGCGACCGCTCCGGCGCCGTCCACGAGCAGCAGATGAAGCTGACTCCCGGCCAGCACACCGTCGAGCTCGGCACCCAGGCGAAGGAGAAGTGACCATGTCCGCAACCCTGACGGCTGTCCCCGCCCCCGCGGGTCCACGCCACAACCCGAAGGTCGTCACCGCTCTCCGCCGGTTCGCGATCTCCATCTCCGTGCTCAACGTCTTCGGCTACACGGTGCTCGGCTTCGAGCAGCCCTGGACCTGGCCGTTCATCGCGCTGGCCACCTCGTACACCCTGGAAATCCTCCTGGAGATGCTCGGCGCCCACTCCGAGGGCCGCGACCCGCGCTTCCGCGGAGGCGGCATCAAGGGCCTGGTGGAGTTCCTCTTCCCGGCCCACATCACCGCCCTCGCGGTGAACATGCTCACCTACGTCAACGACCGCGTCTGGGTCATGGTCTTCGGCGTCATCGTCGCCGTGGGCACCAAGTGGGTGCTGCGCGCCCCGGTCAAGGGCCGCATGCGGCACTTCATGAACCCGTCGAACTTCGGCATCGCGGTCATCCTGGTGCTCTTCCCGTGGGCCTCGATCGCGCCCCCGTACCACTTCACCGAGTACCTCGACGGCGGCTTCGACTGGCTCGTCCCGGCGATCATCATCTCGCTCGGCACGCTGCTCAACGCCAAGCTCACCGAGCGCATGTGGCTGATCCTGGCCTGGGTCGGCGGGTACGCCCTCCAGGCGATCGTCCGCGGTCTGATCTTCGACACCTCCATCCCCGCGGCCCTCGCGATGATGACCGGTGTGGCCTTCGTGCTCTTCACGAACTACATGATCACGGACCCGGGTACCACGCCCTCCTCCAAGTGGGGCCAGATCGCCTTCGGCGGCAGCGTCGCCGCCATGTACGGCGTCCTGACCGCCCTGCACGTCGTGTACGGCATCTTCTTCGCCACCGCCCTCGTCTGCGCCATCCGCGGCGCCTTCCTGTGGAGTGCCGACGTCGTCGCCAAGCGGCGCGCCGCCGAGGCCGCCCAGAAGTCCGAGGCCGTCACCGCGGTGCTGTCGGCCGAGCCCGCCTGCGGCTGCACCGGCGAGTGCGCCTGCCCCGCCCCGGCGGCGGCCGCGTGCCCCAACGGCTGCACCGAGGCCTGCGCCTGCCCGGCCCCGGTCTCCGAGAAGACGGCCCATGACAAGATCGCGGTGGCAGCATGACACGCATAGCCATCGTCGGCATGGCGTGCCGGTACCCCGACGCCGCGACTCCCGGTGAGCTCTGGGACAACGCCGTCGCCGGACGGCGGGCCTTCCGCCGGCTGCCCGACGAGCGGATGAGCCTGGACGACTACTGGGACTCCGACCCGACCACCCCGGACACCTTCTACGCCCGCAACGCCGCGGTGCTGGAGGGCTACGAGTTCGACCGGATCGCCCACAAGATCGCGGGCAGCACCTACCGGTCCACCGACCTCACCCACTGGCTCGCCCTGGACACGGCCGGGCGCGCGCTGGCCGACGCCGGCTTCCCCGCCGGCGAGGGTCTGCCGCGCGAGCGCACCGGCGTGATCGTCGGCAACACGCTCACCGGCGAGTTCGCCCGCGCCAACGTGATGCGGCTGCGCTGGCCGTACGTACGGCGCGTGATGGCCGAGGCCCTCGCGGGCCAGGAGGACTGGGACGAGGACCGCGTCGCCGAATTCCTCGGGGACGTCGAGGCCTCGTACAAGGAGCCGTTCCCCGCGATCGACGAGGACACCCTCGCCGGTGGCCTGTCCAACACCATCGCGGGCCGCATCTGCAACCACTTCGACCTCAACGGCGGCGGCTACACCGTCGACGGCGCGTGCTCCTCCTCGCTCCTGTCGGTCACCACCGCGGGCACCTCGCTCGTCAACGGCGACATCGACGTGGCCGTCGCGGGCGGTGTGGACCTGTCGATCGACCCGTTCGAGATCATCGGCTTCGCCAAGACGGGCGCGCTCGCCAAGGGCGAGATGAAGCTCTACGACCGCGGCTCCAACGGCTTCTGGCCCGGCGAGGGCTGCGGAATGATCGTCCTGATGCGCGAGGAGGACGCCCTCGCGGGCGGCCACCGCATCTACGCGACGATCGCGGGCTGGGGCGTTTCCTCCGACGGCCAGGGCGGCATCACCCGCCCCGAGGTCAGCGGCTACCAGCTGGCCCTGCGGCGCGCCTACGAGCGCGCCGGGTTCGGCATCGAGACCGTCCGCCTCTTCGAGGGCCACGGCACCGGCACCGCCGTGGGCGACGCCACCGAGCTCACCGCCCTCCTGGGCGCGCGGGCGGCGGCCGACCCACAGGCGCCCGTCGCCGCGATCACCTCCATCAAGGGCATGATCGGCCACACGAAGGCCGCAGCCGGCGTCGCGGGCCTGATCAAGGCGGCCCTCGCCGTCGACAACCAGACCCTGCCGCCGGCCATCGGCACCGTCGACCCGCACGACCTCCTCACGGAGGAAGGCGCCAACCTCAAGGCCCTGCGCAAGGCCGAGGCATGGCCCGAGGGCGCGCCGCGCCGGGTGGGCATCACCGCCATGGGCTTCGGCGGCATCAACACGCACGTCGTCCTGGACGAGCCGGCGGGCCGGCGGCGGGCGGCCGCGAGCCGCCGCTCCGCCACGCTGTCCAGCTCCCCCCAGGACAGCGAACTGCTGCTGCTGGAAGGCGACTCGCCGCGCACGCTGCTCGCCCGGATCGGCGAGGTCAGCCGCTTCGTCGCGCGGGTCTCCTACGGCCAGGTCTCCGACCTCGCCGCGACCCTGCAGCGCGAACTGCGCGGCCTGCCCTACCGCGCGGCCATCGTCGCGTCCTCGCCCGAGGACGCCGAGCGCCGCCTGCAGCACCTGTCCGACCTGCTGGAGTCGGGGGAGACCTCGCACACCTCGGCCGACGGGCGCAGCTTCCTCGGCAAGGCGAACGGACGAGGCCGCGTCGGCTTCCTCTTCCCGGGCCAGGGCTCCGGCAAGGGCACCGGCGGCGGCGCGCTGCGCCGCCGCTTCCCGGAGGCCGCGGAGGTCTTCGACCGCGCCGGCCTGCCCACCTCGGGCGACATGGTCGCCACCGATGTGGCGCAGCCCCGTATCGCCACCGGCTCCGCCGCGGGCCTGCGGGTCCTGGACTCCCTGCGCCTGGAGGCGTCGCTCGCCGTCGGCCACAGCCTCGGCGAGCTCGCCGCCCTGCACTGGGCCGGCGCCCTCGACGAGGAGACGCTGCTGGAGGCGGCACGGGTGCGCGGCAAGGCGATGGCCGAGCACAGCGCCTCGGGCACCATGGCCTCGCTGGGGGCCACCCCGGAGCAGGCCGAGCAGCTCATCGCGGGCCTCTCGGCCGTCATCGCGGGCTACAACGGGCCCCAGCAGACCGTCGTCGCCGGCTCCGTCGACGACATCGAGGAGGTCCAGCGCCGCGCCGAGCGGGCGGACGTCGGATGCACGCGGCTGCCCGTCTCGCACGCCTTCCACTCGCCGCTGGTCGCCCCGGCCGCCGAGTCGTTCGGCTCGTGGCTCTCCGGTGCGCCCGTCGCACGCGTGGCCGGCAAGGTCGTCTCGACCGTCACCGGCACCGAACTGGAGCGCGACGCCGACCTGGTGGCGCTGCTGAGCCGCCAGATCACCGACCCGGTCCGCTTCACCCAGGCGGTGCAGGCGGCCGCTGCCGAGGTCGACCTGTTCATCGAGGTGGGCCCCGGCCGGGTGCTCAGCGGTCTCGCGCAGGCGGCGACCGGGATCCCGGCGCTCTCGCTGAACACCGACGACGAGTCACTGCGACCGCTGCTGCAGGTGGCCGGCGCCGCGTTCGTCGCGGGCGCCCCCGTCGCGCTCGACCGGCTCTTCCAGGACCGCCTGATCAAGCCGCTGGAGGTCGGGCAGGAGTTCAGTTTCCTGACCAGCCCCTGCGAGCAGGCGCCCAAGAACGTACGTCCCGAGCCGCGCGGGCCGAAGCCCGCCGCCGCGACGGCCGCGGAGTCCGGCAGGGCCGCACAGGCCGAGAAGGCGGCCAAGGCGGCCAAGGCGATCAAGGCAGCGAAGGCAGCGAAGGCCGCCGAGGCCGCGCAGGAGCCGGTCGCCGCCGAGGCGGCGGCACCCTCCGCCGACGCCGACGCCGCCCTCGAGGTACTGCGCGACCTGGTCGCCGAGCGTGCCGAACTCCCGGCCGACCTCGTGGATCCGGCGAGCCGGCTCCTGGACGACCTGCACATGAGCTCCATCACCGTGGGCCAGATCGTCAACCAGGCGGCGGCCCTCCTGAAGATCCCCGCCTCGCAGGTCCCGACCAACTTCGCGACGGCGACCCTGGCCGAACTCGCCGAGGCACTCGAAACCCTCGCCACCACCGGCGGAGTCGTGCAGGACGACGGCGCCGCCCCGGTGGTCGCCGGCGCGGCGACCTGGGCCCGGCCCTTCGCCGTGGACCTCGACGAGGTCGTCCGGCCGCGCACGGCTGCGGCGGAGGCCGACGGCTCCTGGGAGCTGTTCGCCCCGGAGGGCGGCGCGTACGCCGAGCGGCTCAAGCAGGAACTCGAACAGGCAGGCGTCGGCTCCGGCGTCCTGGCCGTACTGCCCAAGGGCATCTCCCAGGAGCAGGTCTTCGGGATCCTGGACGTGGCCAAGAGCGCGCTGACGGGCCGCCGCGACCGCAGGTTCGTCCTGGTCCAGGACGGCCGCGGCGCGGCCGGTCTGGCCAAGACCCTGTACCTGGAGGCCCCGCACCTGCGCACCACCATCGTCCACACCCCGGTGACGGACGACGTGGTGGAGCGGGTGCTGGCCGAGGTGGCCGCGACCACGCGGTTCACCGAGGTCCACTACGACGAGGCAGGCGTGCGCCGCGTCCCGACGCTGCGGGCCCTGCCCGCGGCGCAGGAGCGCGAGGACGCGCCGCTGAACTCCTCCGACGTCCTGCTCGTCACGGGCGGCGGCAAGGGCATCTCCGCGGAGTGCGCCCTGGCCGTGGCGCTGAAGACCGGCACGAAGCTGGCCGTGCTCGGCCGCTCCGACCCGGCCGACGACCAGGAACTCGCCCGCAACCTCCAGCGCATGGCCGACGCCGGCGTCGGGGTGCACTACGCCCGCGCCGACGTCACCGACGCCGGTCAGGTGCGCGGTGCGGTCGCCGAGCTCGAAGGAGTCCTCGGCAAGATCACCGGCCTGCTGCACGGCGCCGGCCGCAACGAGCCGAACGGCCTGGTCCACCTGGAGGCCGAGGACTTCCGGCGCACCTTCGCCCCGAAGGTCGACGGCCTGCGCACCGTCCTGGACACCGTGGGCCCCGGCAACCTCAAGCTGCTGGTCGCCTTCGGCTCCATCATCGGCCGGGCGGGCCTGCGCGGCGAGGCGCACTACGCGACCGCCAACGAGTGGCTGGCCGACCTCACCGAGGACGTCGCCCGCACCCACCCGCACGTGCGCGCACGCTGCATGGAGTGGTCGGTGTGGTCCGGCGTCGGCATGGGCGAGAAGCTCTCCGTCGTCGAGACGCTCAACCGCGAGGGCATCATCCCGGTCTCCCCGGACCAGGGCGTGGAGATCCTGCTGCGCCTGATCTCCGACCCGGACGCGCCCGTGGTCAGCGTCATCAGCGGCCGCACCGAGGGCATCGACACCGTACGACGCGACCTGCCGCCCCTGCCGATGCTGCGCTTCACCGGCAATCCGCTGGTGCGCTACCACGGCGTGGAGCTGGTCACCGAGGTCGAACTGAACGCGGGCACCGACCCGTACCTGGCCGACCACCTGCTCGACGGCAACCTGCTGCTTCCCGCCGTCATCGGCATGGAGGCGATGGTCCAGGTCGGCTCCGCGGTCACCGGGCGCACCACCACCCCGGTCATCGAGGGCGCCAAGTTCCTGCGTCCCATCGTGGTCCCGCCGAACGGGAGCACCCGCATCCGCATCGCCGCGACCGTGACCGGCGCCGACACCGTCGACGTGGCCGTCCACGCCGAGGACACCGGATTCGTCGCCGACCACTTCCGTGCCCGCCTGGTCTACTCCGGGGCCAAGGCGCCCGAGGGCCCGCCGCTCCAGGTTCCCGCCGACACTCCGGTGGTCCCCCTGGACCCGGCCAAGGACCTCTACGGCAGCGTCCTGTTCCAGGGGGCGCGCTTCCAGCGCCTGAACCGCTTCCACCGGGCAGCCGCCCGGCACGTGGACGCGGACGTGGACGTGCAGGGCACGCCGCAGGACTGGTTCGCCGGCTTCCTGCCGGGTGAGCTCCTGCTCGCCGACCCGGGCATGCGGGACGCACTGATGCACGGCAACCAGGTGTGCGTCCCCGACGCCACCCTGCTGCCGTCGGGCGTGGAGCGCATCCACCCGCTCGGCAACGGCTCGCACGTCCCGGACCGCCTGCGGTACGCCGCGATCGAGCGCAGCCGCGACGGAGACACGTACGTGTACGACATCGCGGTCCGGGCCGAGGACGGCACCGTCGTCGAGCGCTGGGAAGGCCTGACCCTGCACGCGGTGCGCAAGACGGACGGGTCCGGCCCCTGGGTCGCCCCGCTGCTCGGCCCGTACCTGGAGCGCACGCTGGAGGACGTCCTCGGCGCCCGCATCGCCGTCGCGGTCGAACCGCACGGCGAGGCACCGGCCGGATCGGTCTCGCAGCGCCGCAGCTTCACCGCGGACGCGGCGGCCCGGGCCATGGGCGCCCCGGTGACGGTCAACCACCGTCCCGACGGCCGTCCCGAGCTGGAGGGGAGCCGGCACATGTCGATGTCGGCGGCCCACGGCCTGGGCGTCACCGTCAGCGCGGTCTCCGGCTCCGAGGTGGCCTGCGACATCGAGGCGGTCAGCATGCGGCCCGCCGCCGAGTGGCGCGGTCTGCTGGGCGAGCACACCCCGGTGGCCGAGCTCGTCGCCAAGGAGACGGGCGAGGCGCCCGACACCGCGGCCACGCGGGTGTGGAGCGCGTCCGAGTGCCTGAAGAAGGCCGGGATCTACGTGGGCGCACCGCTGACGGTGCTGCCGAGCCGCAAGGACGCCTGGGTGGTCTTCGCCGCCGGCGACCTGCGGATCGCGACCTTCGTCACCGCGCTGCGCGACGCTCTGGAGCCCGCCGTCTTCGCCTTCCTGACCAATGAAGCAGACCTCATCGAAGGGCGGTCCTAGACCATGGCTGAAGACTACTTCGAGTACCTGCACACTGTCGGATTCGAGGAGACCAACCTCGTCGGGAACGTCTACTACGTGAACTACCTGCGCTGGCAGGGACGTTGCCGCGAGCTGTTCCTGCAGAAGAAGGCGCCGGACGTGCTGGCCGAGGTGCAGGACGACCTCAAGCTGTTCACGCTCAAGGTGGACTGCGAGTTCTTCGCCGAGATCACGGCCTTCGACGAGCTGTCGATCCGGATGCGCCTGTCCGAGCTCGGGCAGACGCAGCTGGAGTTCACCTTCGACTACGTGAAGATCACCAGCGGTGTCGAGGTCCTGATCGCCCGCGGCAAGCAGCGCATCGCCTGCATGCGCGGCCCGAACACCAACACGGTGCCCTCCCTCATCCCCGAGGGCCTGGCACGGGCCCTGGAGCCGTACTCGGCGCAGGGCCGGGCCATGTCGGGGCGAGCCGCATGACCGTCCTGACCGCCGCACCGCCGCAGGGTGTCGCCATCGGCGACCCCTCGCGGCTGCGGCGGGCCTTCGGAACCTTCGCCACCGGAGTGACCGTGGTGACGGTGGGCGGTGCCTCCCCGCGGGGCATGACGGCCAACTCCTTCACCTCGGTCTCGCTGGACCCGCCCCTGATCCTGGTGAGCGTCGGCAAGGAGGCGGTCATGCACCGCCGCCTCGCCGAGGCCGCCGCCTTCTCGGTGTCGGTGCTCGGCGCCGGCCAGGAGAGCGTGGCCCGGCACTTCGCCGACCGTTCGCGGCCCATGGGCGCAGGCCAGTTCGACGCCGTCGACTGGCTGCCCGGCCGGGCCTGCGACGCACCCCTGATCGCGGGGGCGGCGGCGCACTTCGAGTGCGCGAAGTGGAGTGCGTACGACGCCGGCGACCACACCCTCTACCTGGGGCAACTGCTCTCCGTGGACGAGCTCCCGGACCGCGAGCCGCTGGTGTTCCACCGCGGAACCTTCCGGGACCTCGTACCGTCGCAGCGCGGAGGCGCGCGATGAGCGCGCACCCACCGGGCCCCGCCTTCTGGCAGCTGCCCGGGCTGCTGCGCAAGCTGGCCGTCGACCGGCTCGCCATGATGCGCGACGCCGCCGACCTCTCCGACGCCGTCCGCGTGTCGATGGGGCCGAAGAAGATGTACATCTTCAACCGCCCCGACTACGCCAAGCACGTCCTGGCCGACAACGCGGCCAACTACCACAAGGGCATCGGGCTCGTGGAGTCCCGCAAGGTCCTCGGCGACGGCCTGCTCACCAGCGAGGGCGACCTGTGGAAGGCACAGCGCCGCAACGTGCAGCCCGCCTTCAAGCCGGGCCGCATCGCCGCGCAGGCGGGCATCGTGGCCGAGGAGGCCGGACGCCTGCTCGACCTGCTGCGGCTGCGCGCCGGCGGCGGGGGAGCGGTCGACGTGCTCCACGAGGTCACCGGACTCACCCTCGGGGTGCTGGGCCGGACCCTGATGGACACGGACATGGCCGGGCACGACGGGATCGCGCACGCCTTCGAGGCCGTGCAGGACCAGGCCATGTTCGACATGGTCACGCAGGGCCTGATGCCGACCTGGCTGCCCTTCGCGACCCAGCGCAACTTCCGCAAGGCCCGCAAGGACCTGACGGCCACCGTCGACGTGCTCGTCGCCGACCGCAGCGCCCGGATGTCCGAAGGCGACGGCGCCGACGACGCCTTCTCCCGGATGATCCTCGCCGCCCGCAAGGAGAGCGACCCGGTTCTCGGCCGCAAGCGCCTGCAGGACGAGCTCGTCACCCTGCTCCTCGCGGGGCACGAGACGACGGCGAGCACACTGGGCTGGACGCTGCTCCTGCTCGCACGCCACCCGCAGGTACGGGACCTGGTGCGCGAGGAGGCCCGTGCGGTCCTGGCCGGCGGGCGCCTGCCCGACGTCGACGACCTGCACAAGCTCTCGTACACGATGCAGGTCGTGCAGGAGGCCATGCGGCTCTACCCGCCCGTGTGGATCCTGCCGCGCATCGCCCAGCAGGCCGACGAGGTCGGCGGGTTCACCGTGCCGGCCAAGGCCGACGTGCTGGTGTCCCCGTACACCCTGCACCGCCACCCGGACTTCTGGGAGGACCCGGAGCGCTTCGACCCGACGCGCTTCGAGGTGTCGCGGGTCGCCAACCGGCCGCGCTACGCGTACATCCCCTTCGGAGCCGGACCGCGGTTCTGCATCGGCAGCAACCTCGGGATGATGGAGGCGGTCTTCGTGACAGCCCTGCTCACCCGTGACCTCGACCTCGACGTGGTGCCGGGGCACGAGGGGGTCGCCGAGCCGATGATGTCGCTGCGGATGCGCGGCGGGCTCCCGATGGCGATCCGCTCGGCGGACTGACGTACGACGCACTCACTGCCCACGAAGAAGGGGCCGGCCGCGGTGACCACCGCGGCC